>NZ_JBFUMN010000081.1:0-17211 GCF_054049335.1 Roseateles sp. P5_E1 | reverse complement strand
GATGGACATCGGGAAGGGCATGGGCTTCTGGAAGACCATGCCGATCTTGGCGCGGATCAGCGAGACGTCGTCCTTGCTGGACAGGATGTCGTCGCCGTCGAGCAGGATCTGGCCTTCGGCACGTTGCTCGGGGTATAGCTGGAACATGCGGTTCAGCGTGCGCAGCAGCGTGCTCTTGCCGCAGCCCGACGGGCCGATGAAGGCGGTGACCTTCTTCTCGGGGATGTCGAGGTTGATGTTCTTCAGCGCGTGGAAGCTGCCGTAGAAGAAATTCAGATTGCGCACCGAGAGTTTGGCGCGTTCGCCCACGGGCGTTTCGATCTTGGCGTCCATGTGGGTCAGTCCTTAGTGTTTGTTCTTGAAGAGCACGCGGGCCAGGATGTTCAGCAGCAGCACGCCCACGGTGATCAGGAAGACRCCGGCCCAGGCCAGCTTCTGCCAGTTCTCGTAAGGGCTCATTGCGAACTTGAAGATGGTGACCGGCAGGCTGGCCATCGGCGAGCTGATGTCGCTGGTCCAGAACTGGTTGGACAGCGCCGTGAACAGCAGCGGTGCGGTCTCGCCGGACACGCGAGCCAGGGCCAGCAGGATGCCGGTGAGGACGCCAGCGCGGGCCGCCTTCAGCGTGATGGTCAGGATGACCTTCCACTTCGGCGTACCCAGGGCGTAGGCGGCTTCGCGCAACGCGTTGGGTACCAGGCTGAGCATGTTCTCGGTCGTGCGGATGACGACCGGGATGACGAGTAGCGCCAGGGCCAGCGCGCCGGCCATGCCGGAGAAGCTCTTCAGCTTGGCCACGACCATCGCGTAGACGAACAGCCCGACGACGATGGACGGCGCAGACAGCAGGATGTCGTTGATGAATCGCACCGCGCTGCCCAGCCAGGTCTTCTGTCCGTACTCCGCCAGATAGACACCGGCCAGGATGCCGACCGGTGTGCCGATCAGCGTGGCCAGGCCCACCATGACGAAGCTGCCGAAGATGGCGTTGGCCAGGCCACCACCCTCGCCCTGCGGCGGCGGCGTCATCTCGGTGAAGGTGGACAGGGTCAGGCCGCCGATGCCGAGGTAGATGGTCTCGAACAGGATCCAGACCAGCCAGAACACACCGAAGCCCATGGCGCCCAGGGACAGCGCCAGCGCGATGACATTGGTGCGCTTGCGCTTCTTGTGCATCGCCAGCCGGCGAGCGTCGAGGGTGGTTGAGCTCATGAACGGGCTCCTTCGCTCTTCTTCAGGCGCATCAGCAGCAGCTTGGAGATGGTCAGCACGACAAAGGTGATCAGGAAGAGGACGAGGCCGAGGTACATCAGCGAAGCCTGGTGCAGGCCCTCGCCGGCTTCCGCGAACTCGTTGGCCAGCGTGGACGTGATGCTGTTGGCGGCCTCGAAGACCGACAGCGAGTTCAGCTGGTTCATGTTGCCGATGACGAAGGTGACGGCCATCGTCTCACCGAGCGCGCGCCCGAGACCCAGCATGACGCCGCCGACGACCCCGGTCTTGGTGTACGGCAGCACGACGCGGGAGACGACCTCCCAGGTCGTCGCGCCCAGGCCGTAGGCGGACTCCTTCAGYATCGGCGGCGTGACCTCGAAGACGTCGCGCATCACCGAGGCGATGAAGGGAATGATCATGATCGCCAGGATGATGCCGGCCGACAGGATGCCGATGCCCACGGGCGGGCCCGACACCAGCGAACCCAGAAAGGGCACGCCGTTGAGCATCGCCTGCAAGGGCGCCTGCACGAAGGTGGCCAGGATGGGGCCGAACACCAGCAGGCCCCACATGCCGTAGACGATGGAGGGCACGGCAGCCAGCAGCTCGATGGCGATGCCCAGCGGGCGCTTCAACCAGCTGGGCGACAGCTCGGTCAGGAAGATGGCGATGCCGAAGCTGACCGGCACGGCGATCACCAGCGCGATGAAGGAGCTCGCCAGCGTGCCGTAGATCATCACCAGGCCGCCGAACTTCTCCTGCACCGGGTCCCATTCCGCGCTGGTCAGGAAGCCGAGGCCGAAGGCCTTGAGCGCCGGCGTGGCACCGATGATGAGGGAGCCGATGATGCCGACCATCAACAGCAGCGTCAGCCACGCTGCACCCTGCGACAGGGCCGCGAACAGCGCGTCAGCCCAGGGGGCGACGCGGCGGCGCTGGGGTTTGGGTTCCATCGGTGAAGTATGCGAGCGACGTTCGCTTCGATCAGCGCCTGCGTTGCCGGCTGGAAGGATGGCTGCCAAGGAACCTCCTGAGGTCTGAGAGAGAAAAGGCGCCTGATGTAACGAAGCCCGGCGAGGCCGGGCCAGGTTCAGCGCCTGGGCATCACTTGTAGGCCACCGCCTTGCCGGACGTGTCCTTGATCTCGCCCCACTGCTTGCGCACCAGATCCTTCACGGCGGCAGGCAGCGGCACGTAGTCGAGGTCGTCGGCCATCTTGTCGCCGTTGCCATAGGCCCATTCGAAGAACTTCAGCGCGGCACCGGCCTGCGCCGCCTTGTCCTGCGACTTGAACATCAGGATGTAGGTCGGGTTGGTCAGCGGCCAGGCAGTCTTGCCCGGTTGGTCGGTCGTGATCTGATAGAAGGTCTTGTTCCAGTCGGCGCCGGCCGCGGCGGCCTTGAAGGCGTCGTCGCTCGGGTTGACCCACTGGCCGTCCTTGTTCTTCAGCTGGACGTAGGTCATCTTGTTCTGCTTCACATAGGCGTACTCGACGTAGCCGATGGAGTTGGGCAGGCGCTGCACGAAGGCGGCGACGCCCTCGTTGCCCTTGCCGGCCGTACCGGCCAGCCATTTGACCGTCGTGCCTTCGCCGACCTTGCTCTTCCAGTCCTCGCTGACCTTGGACAGGTAGTTGGTGAAGATGAAGGTCGTGCCCGAACCGTCGGCGCGCGCCACGGGGGCGATGGTGGCGTCCGGCAGGGCAACGCCTGGGTTCAGCGCGGTCAGGGCCGCGTCGTTCCACTTGGTGATTTTGCCGAGGTAGATGTCAGCCAGCACGGCGCCGGTCAGTTTGATCTGGCCCGGGGCGATGCCCTTGATGTTGACGACGGGAACGACGCCACCAATGACCATGGGGAATTGCAGCAGGCCGTCCTTGGCCAGTTCCTCGTCCTTCAGCGGCATGTCGGAAGCGCCGAAGTCGACCGTCTTGGCCTTGATCTGGCGGATGCCGGCACCCGAACCGACCGACTGGTAGTTGATGCGGGCGCCGCTGGCCTTGTTGTAGGCATCGGCCCACTTGGCATAGATGGGCGCCGGAAAGGTGGCGCCGGCGCCGGTCACGTCCTGGGCAAGGGCCGCCTGGGCACCGAACAAACTCACGACGATCGCGAGCGACTTGCTGACCTGGACAAATTTCATCTGAGACACCTTCCGCAGGGCGGGTTTGACGATGACCGGCATCCTAGGGATCGAATGTGACGATTGAGTGACTGCCCAGTCATCGATCCGGCCATTGGAGCGCGTCAAAGCGCGGCTGGGAAGCCGCCTGAACCGCTTTGTGACACTGTCATTTTCGATTCACGCGAGCGTCATATGGCGCTTCTAGAGTGCCGGCCTATCGTTTCCCGACCACACCGGAGCTTCCGAAATGACCCGTCGCACATCCCTGATCGCGTTGACCGCCAGCGCATGGCTGGTCGCCTGCGCTACCACCCCCGCGCCGGCGCCGCTGGCCGAGACGCTGGCCCGCGACCCGCAGCTCAGCACCTTCAACCGCCTGGTAGCCCAAGCCGGCCTCGCCGACGAACTGCGTGCCGCCGGTCCGCTGACCGTCTTCGCGCCCAGCGACGACGCCTTCAAGGCCGTGCCGGCCAAGACGATGGAAGCGCTGGCCGCTGACCCGGCCCAGCTCAAGGCAGTGCTGGGCTATCACGTCATCGATGGCCGTGTTGCGGCCGCCGATGTGAAGCCGGGCACCGCCAAGACCCACCAAGGCGCCACGCTGGCCCTGGCCAAGGCTGGCAGCTTCGTCACGGTGGACGATGCCGTCGTGCAGCAGGCCGACATCGTCGCGACCAATGGCGTGGCCCACGTGGTCGACCGCGTGCTGATGCCGCCGAAGAAGTAAATCAGGCTCCAGCAAGCAGAAGGCCGCCACAGGGCGGCCTTTTTGTGGGCCGAGCGCTGGGCCGCCCCCGAGCCGACCCGCATCTGGCGATGTGCTTGCCGGTCGATCCGGCAAGCATCGCCGTCCCCTTGGGGGACCGGTCAGGCACGCATGCGTTCAGCAGCGCGAGACTGGACGAGGGGCTCCGTTTCAAGACGAGACAGCATCCACCAGGCGCTGGGCACAGCGCTGGGCCACTGTGGCATCCGAGGCCTCGACCATGACGCGCAGCAAAGGCTCGGTGCCCGAGGCGCGGATCAGGATGCGACCCTTGTTGCCCAGCTCGGCCATCACCGCCGCCTGCTCCTCGGCCAGGCGCGTGCTGCTCTTCCAGTCCTGGCCGGCAGCCAGGCGCACGTTGATCAAGGTCTGCGGGAACAGGTCCACGCCTTGCAACTGCTCCGCCAGGCCGCGTCCGCTGCGGCAGACGGCCTGCAGCACCAGCAGCGCGCTGACGATGCCGTCGCCCGTGGTGTGCTTGTCCAGCGCCAGCAGGTGGCCAGAGCCCTCGCCGCCCAGCTGCCAGCCGCGCGCGGCCAACTCTTCCAGTACATAGCGGTCGCCGACCTTGGCGCGCACGAATTCGACGTCGCGCGAACGCAGCGCCAGCTCGACGGCCATATTGGTCATCAGCGTACCGACGGCGCCCGGCACGCGCAGCCCTTGGGCGAGGCGATCGGCCACCATCACGTAGAGCAGTTCGTCACCGTTGTAGAGGCGACCGTTGGCGTCCACCAGCTGCAGCCGGTCGGCGTCGCCGTCCAGCGCCACGCCGTAATGGGCGCCGTTGGCCTTGACAGCCTCGACAAGGGCCCCGGGCGCTGTCGCGCCGAAGCCGGCATTGATGTTGAAGCCGTCGGGCTTGCAGCCGATCGAGATGACCTCTGCGCCCAGCTCATGGAAGACATCGGGCGCAACGTGATAGGCCGCGCCGTGGGCTGCGTCGACGACGATCTTCAGCCCCTTGAGCGTCAGGTCCGAGCCGAAACTGTTCTTGCAGAACTCGATGTAGCGGCCGCGCGCATCTTCCAGGCGCTTGGCACGACCCAGGCTGGCCGAATCCACCCACTGCGGCGCCTCTTCCAGCGCGGCTTCGACGGCCAGCTCCCAGGCATCGGGCAGCTTCTCGCCCTTGGCCGAGAAGAACTTGATGCCGTTGTCGSCAWACGGGTTGTGCGASGCGCTGATGACGACGCCGAGATCCAGGCGCAGCGCGCGCGTCAGGTAGGCCACACCCGGGGTCGGCAGCGGGCCGGTCAGCAGCACATTCACGCCGGCCGAAGCGAAACCGGCCTCCAGTGCGGACTCGATCATGTAGCCCGAGATGCGCGTGTCCTTGCCGATCAGCACCGTGGGCCGCTCGTCCGTCTTGCGCAGCACGCGACCGACGGCATGGCCCAGGCGCAGCATGAAGTCCGGCGTGATCGGGTCCTGGCCCACCGTGCCCCGAATGCCGTCGGTTCCAAAATACTTGCGGGCCATCGAGCTCTTCCTTCTTATTTCGTGGCAGGGATTGTCGCCGCATCGACCGCGGCCCAGACCTTGAGCGCGTCCACGGTGGCGGCGACATCGTGCACACGAATCACGTTCGCGCCTGCGCTGACGGCCCGCAGCGCGGCGGCCAGGCTGGCCGGCAGGCGCTGGTCCACCGGCCGACCGGTGATGTCGCCCAGTGTGCGCTTGCGCGACCAGCCCACCAGCAGCGGATAGCCCAGCCCGGCCAGGCGTTGCTGCCCGGCCAGCAGCTGGAGGTTGTGCTCGGCGCTCTTGGCAAAGCCATAACCCGGATCCAGCGCGACGGCATCAGCCGGGATGCCCGAATCTCGCGCAGCTTGCGCGCGTTGGGCGAGAAAGGCGCCGACCTCGGCCACCACATCGCCGTAGACCGCCAGCTCCATCATCGACGCCGGCTCGCCGCGCATGTGCATCAGGCAGACACCCGCACCGCTGCCGGCCACAGCCGCCAGCGCGCCGGGCAGTTGCAGGGCCTGCACGTCGTTGACGATGTCCGCACCGGCATCCAGCGCGCGGCGCATCACGTCTGGCTTGTAGGTGTCGACCGAAACGGGAACGCCTAACGTGACCGCCGCGGCCAGCACCTTGTCGATACGCGCCCATTCGCTGCCGGCATCGACGCGCGGCGCGCCGGGGCGGGTGGACTCGCCACCGATGTCCAAGATGTCGGCGCCTTCTGCCACCAGGCGCTCGCAGTGCGCGATGGCGGTCCGGGTGTCGTCATGCCGGCCACCGTCGGAAAAGGAATCCGGCGTCACGTTGACGATGCCCATCACGCGCGGGTGGCTCAAATCAAGGCGGAAGCGGCGGGTCTGCCAATGCATGGGCGGCTCGGAATGGAAAACGGGCCCGGTGGAAGCCGGGCCCGTCGTTGGGGTGGGGATCAGGCCGCGGCGGGGGCGCCGTCGGTGCTGACCGGCGGCGTGCCACCACCGGTCGGGCCGCTCGGGGTCGGCTTGTCGTCAGGCGCGCGTGGGGGGCGGCCGGCCATGATGTCCAGGATCTGGTCGCGGTCGATGGTTTCCCACTTCATCAGCGCCTCGGTCATGGTCTCGACCTTGTCGCGGTTGTCCTCGAGGATCTTCTGCGCGACGGCGTACTGCTGGTCGAGGATGCGGCGGATCTCGCCGTCGACCTTCTGCTGCGTGCTCTCGCTGATGTTGGCCGTCTTGGTCATGCTGCGGCCGAGGAAGACTTCGCCCTCGTTCTCGGCATAGACCATCGGGCCGAGCACCTCGCTCATGCCGTAGCGCGTCACCATGTCGCGGGCCATGCGGGTGGCGCGTTCGTAGTCGTTGGATGCACCGGTCGAGATGTCGTGGACGAACAGGTCCTCGGCAATGCGGCCGCCGAACATGATGCTGATGCTGTTGAGCATCTGCTTGAAGTACAGGCTGTGCTGGTCACGCTCAGGCAGCTGCCAGGTCACGCCCAAGGCGCGCCCGCGCGGCATGATGGTGACCTTGTGAACCGGGTCTGTGCCGGGCAGCAGCTCGGCGACGACGGCATGACCAGACTCGTGGTACGCCGTGGCGCGCTTCTCGTCCTCGGTCATGACCATGCTCTTGCGCTCGGGGCCCATGTAGAGCTTGTCCTTGGCGCGCTCGAAGTCGATCATTTCCACCAGGCGACCATTGCGGCGCGCGGCGAACAGGGCAGCCTCGTTGACGAGGTTGGCCAGGTCGGCACCGCTCATGCCAGGCGTGCCGCGGGCGAGGATGGACGCGTTGACGTCCTGGCCGATAGGCACCTTGCGCATGTGCACGTTCAGGATCTGCTCGCGGCCGCGGATGTCCGGCAGCGTGACATAGACCTGGCGGTCGAAGCGGCCGGGGCGCAGCAGCGCGGGGTCGAGGATGTCGGGTCGGTTGGTGGCGGCGATGACGATGACGCCGAGATTGGTCTCAAAGCCATCCATCTCGACCAGCATCTGGTTCAGCGTCTGCTCGCGCTCATCATTGCCACCGCCCAGGCCCGCGCCGCGATGGCGGCCGACGGCGTCGATTTCGTCGATGAAGATGATGCASGGCGCSYKCTTCTTGGCCTGCTCGAACATGTCKCGSACGCGGSYSGCGCCAACGCCGACGAACATYTCGACGAAGTCGGARCCSGAGATCGTGAAGAASGGCACCTTGGCTTCACCGGCGATGGACTTGGCCAGCAGCGTCTTGCCGGTACCCGGAGGGCCGACCAGCAACACACCACGCGGGATACGGCCGCCGAGCTTCTGGAATTTCTGCGGATCCTTCAGGAAGTCGACCAGTTCCTTGACCTCTTCCTTGGCTTCATCGCAACCAGCGACGTCGGCGAAGGTGACGGTGTTGTTGGCCTCGTCCAGCATGCGGGCCTTGGATTTGCCGAAGCTGAATGCCCCGCCCTTGCCGCCACCCTGCATCTGGCGCATGAAGTAGACCCAGACACCGATCAGCAGCAGCATCGGCGTCCAGTTGATCAGCATGCTGACCAGGAAGCTCTGCTCTTCACGCGGCTTGATGTCGAACTTGACGCCGTTGCTGCGCAGGTCGCCGACCAGGCCACGATCCTGGTAGGTGGCCAGCGTGCGCAGCTTGTTGCCTTCGGTGTCTTCGGCGTAGATGTCACCGGTGATGCCGTCGGGCAGGGTCGCGGATTTGATCCGGCGCGCCTGGACGAGATCCAGGAACTCGGAATAGGTCACCTGCTTACCGGGTGCCGTGGTGCCGCCGAACTGCTTGACGACCGTGAACAGCACCAGCGCGATCACGATCCAGACGGCGAACTTCGAAAACCATTGATTGTTCACTGCGACTCCTTGGCCCTGATGGCCCAGCGCGGGTTTCAGGACAGTGGGGGCGATTTTAGGGGCGGCAAGGGGGTCAGCCCTGTAATCAGCGGTTTTTCAGTCCCATGCCCACCAAGAATGTCTCGGAAGAGCGGATGCGGGAGGCTTTGGGCTTCACGACCTTGAAGACCTTGAAATGTGTTTTGAAGAGGTTCACGAGCTCGTCGTAGCCACTGCCATGGAAGACCTTGGCCACCAGCGCGCCCTCGGGCTTGAGGTGGCTGCTGGCGAAGTCGACGGCCAGCTCGACCAGGCCGGAGATGCGGGCGGCATCGGTGGACGCAATACCCGACATATTGGGCGCCATGTCCGACACGACGACATCCACCGGCCGGCCGGCCAGAGCCGCCTCCAGCTCTGCCAGCACCGCGTCCTCCTGAAAATCGCCCTGGATGAACTGCACGCCTTCGATGGGCTCGAACTCCAGCACGTCCAGCGCAATGATGCTGCCGTTGAGCTGCCCCACCGCCGCCCCGCCCCGCCCCGCCTCCGTGGGCGCGAACCGGCGGCGCAGATACTGGCTCCAGGCACCGGGCGTGGCACCCAGGTCGACGACGATCTGGCCCGGGCGGATCAGCTTCAGTTCCTCGTCGATTTCCTTGAGCTTGTAGGCCGCGCGCGAGCGGTAGCCGTCCTTCTGCGCCTGCTGCACATAGGGATCCGAGACATGGTTGTTCAACCACGCCTTGTTGAGCTTCTTGCTTTTGGTTTGAGTTTTCATGCCTACGGGATAATACGGGGATGCCTCAAATCATCCTGACCCCTGCCCAGCGCAAGGACAAACGCTCCGACGCCCACCATCTCGACCCGGTCGTGATGATCGGCGGCGATGGCCTGACCCCCGCCGTCGTGAAGGAAGTGGACCTGGCGCTGAAGGCTCATGGCCTGATCAAGGTGCGGGTGCTGGGCGACGACCGCGCTGCGCGCGAAGCCATGTTCGCCCAGCTCTGCGACGAGCTGAACGCCGCGCCCATCCAGCACATCGGCAAGCTGCTGGTGCTGTGGCGGCCGATTCCGGAGAAGGCAGCCGCCGAGCGCACCGACGCCCGGCCCGGCCCGCGCGTGGTCAAGATCGTCAAGTTCTCCAAGAGCGGCAATGGCCGGCCCCAGGTCACCAAGCTCAAGGTGCTGGGCAACCAGCGCGTCGCCCAGGGCGGCGAACTCAAGCGCGCCAAGCGCCGCATGACCAGCGTCAAGAAGAACGTCGCTGACTGATCCAGGCCAGGGCCAGCACCGCCAGGCCCTTCACGCCGAAGAACGCGAGCGAAGCACCATGCAGCGCCGCGAAGGATGCGACCCCGGCGCCAGCCTTCGCGTCTGCCATCAGCGGTTGCAGGCCGTAGTAGCCGGCAATCGTGCAGAACAGGGCCACGACCGGCAGCAAGAGCCGGGCTGAGAACTGTTGGCTGACGCCCCCGCCCTCCAAGGTGTCACGGGCGATGCGTCGCTCGATCATCATCAGCACCAGCCCCAACGCCAGGCTGACCTGCGCCTCGATCGCAAACACGCGTGCGACGAAAGCACCGGCCTGGGCGCGCTCCAACACCGCGAAGGCACTGGGCGCCGCCGCGAAGGCCACACACAGCAAAAAGCCGCCCCAGAGGGCGGCCAGCAGGGCTTGGAGCCGAGCGAACATCACTCGTAGCGCACTTCGACGATTTCGTAGCGCTTGATGCCGCCGGGGGCCTGCACTTCGGCGACATCACCGGCCTCCTTGCCGATCAGGGCGCGGGCGATCGGCGAGCCGACCGAGATACGGCCATGCTTGATGTCGGCCTCGTCGTCACCCGTGATCTGGTAGGTCACTTCGGTGCCGCTGGCTTCTTCTTCCAGATCCACCGTTGCGCCGAACACCACGCGACCGCCAGCGTCCAGCGTCGAGGGATCGATGATCTGCGCCGCCGCGAGTTTGCCTTCGATCTCGAGGATGCGACCTTCGATGAAGCCCTGCTTGTCCTTGGCTGCGTCGTACTCGGCGTTCTCGCTCAGGTCACCCTGGGCGCGCGCTTCGGCAATTGCCTGGACGACGGCATGACGTTCGACGGTCTTGAGTCGGTGCAGCTCGGCTTTGAGCGACTCGGCGCCGCGCTTGGTCAGGGGAATGGTCGTCATGGCAAAAACTCAATGGGCAAAAAGAGTTCCGCCGCTGCGGCCCGGTCGGGCTGCTGCGGCGGAATCGATGGGCTGTAGTTTAAGCCAGCTCGGCGTGCAGTTCCTGCAGGGATTGCACGGTCAGGCCGTCACGGTGTTTCATGCCTTCGACCGCGGCTTCACAACCGGCCATGGTCGTGTAATAGGTCACGCGGTTGGCCAGAGCCGCCTGGCGGATGTAGCGGCTGTCAGCGATCGCCGTGCGGGTCTCGTCCACCGTCGTGAAGACGAGCTGGATGTCGCCGCCCTTGAGCGCATCGACGATGTGCGGGCGGCCGTCCTTGATCTTATTGATCAGCTTGACCGGCACGCCGGCCTCGGTGATCGCAGCCGCCGTGCCGCGCGTCGCGACGATGCCGAAGCCCAGCGCATGCAAATCCTTGGCGATGGCGATGGCGCGGGCCTTGTCGCTGTTCTTGACCGTGATCAGCACATTGCCCTGGCGCGGCAGGCGCGAGCCGGCGCCGATCTGGCTCTTCAGCATCGCCTCGCCGAAAGTCCTGGCTGCGCCCATCACTTCGCCGGTCGAACGCATCTCGGGGCTGAGGATGGGGTCCACGCCGGGGAACTTGTTGAACGGGAAGACGGCTTCCTTGACGCTGAAGTACGGCGGGATGACCTCGGCCGGCACGCGGCCCTTGCGGTCGCGCTGGTCGACCAGCTTCTGGCCCGCCATGCAGCGCGCGGCGATCTTGGCGAGCTGCTGACCGGTGGCCTTGGACACATAGGGCACGGTACGCGAGGCACGCGGATTCACTTCCAGCACGTAGACCGTGCAGGCCGCGAGACCGGCAGTCACGTCGCCCTGAATGGCGAACTGCACATTCATCAGGCCGATGACCTTCAGCGCCTTGGCCATCGCAGCCGTCTGGCGGCGCAGCTCATCCTGCAGGTCTGCAGCCAGCGTGTACGGCGGCAGCGAGCAGGCCGAGTCGCCGCTGTGGATGCCGGCCGCCTCGATGTGCTCCATGATGCCGCCGATCATCACGTCGCCCGCAGCGTCGGCGATGCAATCGACGTCGACCTCGACGGCGTCTTCCAGGAAGCGGTCCAGCAGCACGGGCGACTTCTCGGACACGCGCACGGCTTCGCGCATATAGCGCTCCAGGTCCTTGTCGCCGTGCACGATCTCCATCGCACGGCCGCCCAGCACATAGCTCGGGCGCACGACCAGCGGGTAGCCGATCTCGTTGGCCAGCGCCACGGCCTGATCTTCATTGCGTGCAGTGCGGTTGGGTGGCTGGCGCAGGCCCAGCTCGTGCAGCAGCTTCTGGAAGCGCTCGCGATCCTCGGCGATGTCGATGGAATCGGGCGTCGTGCCAATGATGGGCACGCCGGCACGCTCCAGATCAAGTGCGAGCTTCAGCGGCGTCTGGCCGCCGTACTGCACGATGACGCCGACCGGCTTTTCCTTGTCGACGATCTCCAGCACGTCTTCCAGCGTGACCGACTCGAAATAGAGGCGATCCGACGTGTCGTAGTCGGTCGAGACGGTCTCGGGATTGCAGTTGACCATGATGGTCTCGTAGCCGTCCTCGCGCATCGCGAGCGCGGCGTGAACGCAGCAGTAGTCGAACTCGATGCCCTGGCCGATGCGGTTCGGGCCACCGCCCAGCACCATGATCTTCTTCTTGTCCGTCGGGTTGGCCTCGCACTCGGCGTCGGCGCCTTCGTAGGTCGAGTACATGTACGCCGTCTGCGTGGCGAACTCGGCCGCGCAGGTGTCCACACGCTTGTAGACCGGGCGCACCTTCAGCGCGTGGCGGCGTTCGCGCACGGCGTGCTGGTGCGTGCCCAGCAACTTGGCCAGGCGCTTGTCCGAGAAGCCCTTGCTCTTGAGCAGGCGCAGCTCTGCCTCTGTGATGGACTCGATCGCCCGGCCCTTCAGCTCGCCTTCGATCTGCACGAGTTGCTCGATCTGCGCGAGGAACCACGGGTCCACCGCAGTCTCTTCATAGATCTCGTCCAGCGTCATGCCGATGCGGAAGGCGTCGGCCAAGAACAGGATGCGCTCGGGGCCGGCTTCGCCGATCTCCTGCACGATCTCTTCACGATCGGCCGAGCGCTCGGTCAGGCCGTCGATGCCGGTCTCCAGGCCGCGCAGCGCCTTCTGGAAGGATTCCTGGAAGGTKCGGCCCATGGCCATCACYTCGCCGACGGACTTCATCTGSGTSGTCAGSCGCGMRTCGGCCATCGGGAACTTYTCGAAGGCGAAGCGCGGGATCTTGGTGACGACGTAATCGATGSTSGGCTCGAACGASGCCGGCGTGAKGCCGCCGGTGATGTCGTTTTTCAGCTCGTCCAGCGTGTAGCCGACTGCCAGCTTGGCGGCGATCTTGGCGATGGGGAAACCCGTTGCCTTGGAGGCCAGCGCCGAGGAGCGCGACACGCGCGGGTTCATCTCGATGACGACCATGCGGCCGTCCTTCGGGTTGATGGAGAACTGCACGTTGGAGCCGCCGGTGTCCACGCCAATCTCGCGCAGGATGGCGATGCTGGCGTTGCGCAGCAGCTGGTATTCCTTGTCCGACAGCGTCTGGCTCGGCGCCACGGTGATGGAGTCGCCGGTGTGGATGCCCATCGGGTCGAGGTTCTCGATGGAGCAGACGATGATGCAGTTGTCCGCCTTGTCGCGGACGACCTCCATCTCGTACTCCTTCCAGCCGATCAGGCTCTCTTCGATGAGCAGTTCGTTGGTCGGCGAGAGGTCCAGGCCACGCTTGCAGATGGTCTCGAACTCTTCCGGGTTGTAGGCGATGCCGCCGCCCGAGCCGCCGAGCGTGAAGCTGGGGCGGATGACCATCGGGAAACCCGCGCCACCGATCTCGGCGTGGATGCGCTTCTGCACGGCCCAGGCTTCTTCCAGCGAGTGCGCGATGCCGGACCGGGCCGAGCCCAGGCCGATCTTGGTCATCGCGTCCTTGAACTTGAGGCGGTCCTCGGCCTTCTCGATGGCATGCTCGTTGGCGCCGATCATCTCGACGTTGTACTTGGCCAGCACGCCGTGCTTGTGCAGGTCCAGCGCGCAGTTCAGCGCGGTCTGGCCGCCCATCGTCGGCAGCACGGCATCCGGCCGCTCCTTGGCGATGATCTTCTCGACCRCCTGCCAGKTGATGGGCTCGATGTAGGTGACGTCCGCCGTGTCCGGGTCCGTCATGATCGTGGCCGGGTTGCTGTTCACCAGGAYGACCTTGTAGCCCTCYTCGCGCAGCGCCTTGCAGGCCTGSRCGCCGGAGTAGTCGAACTCGCARGCCTGGCCRATGATGATSGGRCCCGCGCCGATGATGAGGAYGGWTTTKAKGTCTGTACGTTTCGGCATGGCGGTCTGCTTAGAGAGTGGCCGTGGCCAGCTTGGCCCCGAACCCAACGAAAAGTGCGCCGACGCTGGCGTTGGCAGTGCTGGACAGCCGGCGGCGCGCGCGGAAGGCCGCGGCCAGGCGGGCGCCGGCAAAGATCAGCGTCGAGAGATAGATGAAGCTGAGCACCTGGATGATGGAACCCAGGATCAAAAAGGTCAGCGCCGGATGCGGGTAGGCCGGGTCGACGAACTGGATGAAAAAGGACAGCAGGAAGGCGATGGCCTTGGGGTTCAGCAGGCTGACGACCAGGGCCTTCTTGAACGGCTGGCTCGCGTCGACGAGGCGCGGTGCCTCGGCGGCCTTGGCCTCACCGCGCCAGGTACTCAGCGCACCGCGCAGCAACTGGATGCCGATCCAGCCCAGGTAGACCGCGCCGACCATCTTCACGACAAAGAAGATCTGCGGGCTGGCCATCAGCAGCGACGCGCCGCCAGCGGCAGCCGCAGTCATCAGCAGCGTGTCGCCAACGAACACACCGCAGGCCGCCCCATAGCCGGTACGCACGCCGCGCTGAGCAGCAACGGACAGCACGTAGATCGAGTTGGGCCCGGGCAGCAGGATGATGAAGATCGCCGCCGCGAGGAAGGTGCCGAGGTCGGTGATGCCGAACATGGGGGGCTCCTCAGGCTTTGTTCATCAAGCCAATGAAACGGTCGAACAGATAGGCGATGTCGTGCGGGCCGGGGCTGGCTTCAGGGTGGCCCTGGAAGCTGAAGGCCGGCTTGTCGATGCGGGCGATGCCCTGCAGCGTGCCATCGAACAGGCTCACGTGCGTGGCGCGCAGATTGGCCGGCAGCGTGTCGGGGTCGACCGCGAAACCGTGGTTCTGGCTGGTGATGCCGACGCGGCCGCTGTCCAGGTCCTTGACCGGGTGGTTGGCGCCGTGGTGGCCGAACTTCATCTTGAAGGTCTTGGCACCGCTGGCCAGCGCCAGGATCTGGTGGCCCAGGCAGATGCCGAAGACGGGGATGCCGGATTCGATCAGTTGCGCCGTGGCCTTGATCGCGTAGTCGCAAGGCTCCGGGTCGCCAGGGCCGTTGGACAGGAAGACGCCGTCCGGCTCCAGGTCGAACACGGCGCTGGCGGGCGTCTGAGCCGGCACGACGGTGACCTTGCAGCCGCGCTCGGCCAGCATGCGCAGGATGTTGAGCTTGACGCCGAAGTCGTAGGCGACGACGTGGAACTTTGGTGCCGTCTGCGTGCCGTAGCCGCTGCCAAGCTTCCACTCGGTCTGGGTCCAGGTTTCGCTTTCGGTGCGGCTGACGACCTTGGCCAGGTCGAGGCCGGACATCGACGGTGCGGCCTTGGCGGCGGCCACCGCGGAGTCGATATGCGCTTGCGTCAGCGCTTCACCGGCGGCCAATGCCAGGATGCAGCCGTTCTGTGCGCCGTTGGTGCGCAGCACGCGTGTCAGGCGGCGGGTGTCAAGGCCGGCAATGGCCACGGTACCTTCGTCGCGCAGGTACTGATCAAGCGTACGGCCCGAGCGGAAGTTGGACGCGCGCAGCGGCAGGTCCTTGATGACCAGACCGGAGGCGAAAACCTTGGATGCCTCGACGTCCTCATCGCTGACGCCGTAGCTGCCGATGTGCGGATACGTCAGCGTGACGATCTGCTTGCAGTAGCTGGGGTCGGTGAGGATTTCCTGGTAGCCGGACAGCGCGGTGTTGAACACCACTTCGCCGACCGTCTGGCCCGTTGCGCCGATGGATTGGCCTCGGAACACCGTCCCATCCGCCAGAGCCAGAATTGCTTGAGGGGGATGAAGCAGGTCGGTCAGCACAAGGGTCTCCGCAAATGGGGCGCGTGCCCAGCATCAACCCGACCGAAGACGGGTCAATTTGAGGAAACCAACAAGGTTTTCGCCGGGCAGCAAGTGGGTTCAGGTAAACCCATCGAGTATAGCCGACTGGGGTTAGTACGGAGGCTTCGCGACCGCCTTGCGACGGCTTCGTGGCGCCTCGAAGTGCCGCTTCAGAGTGCCGAAATACCAGCCTTGGCGATCTCGGCATCCTCGCTGGACTTCACACCGCTGACGCCGACGGCGCCCACGCACTGCCCGTCAACGAGGATGGGCACGCCGCCCTCCAGCAGGCCGTGCATGCCGGGCACGCTGAGGAAGGACTGCCGCCCGCCGTTGATCATGTCCTCGTAAATCTTGGATTCGCGCCGGCCCAAGGCCGACGTGTGCGCCTTGGCCGGCGCAAACATCGCCGAGCTGGGCGCGGCGCCATCCAGGCGTTGCAGCCACAGCAGGTGGCCGCCGGCGTCGACGATGGCGATGGACACCGCCCAGCCCTTGCTGACTGCATGGGCCTCCGCTGCGGCGGCGATGCGCTTGACGTCTGCGAGTTCGAGTTGAGATTGCTGTTTCATGGTCTTGCTTTCCGGGGGATAGACCCCAATGTAGCGGCCCAGCGGGAGCCTAGAATTCCCTCGGTCCTTTTGCCTCCGGAGCATCGTCATGAACGACAGTCTGCAAACCTCTTACGGCTATGCCGGCAACGGCCTGGCTGTTGACCGGCAGCGCGTACTGCGCAACACCTATTGGCTGCTCGCCCTGTCGCTGGTGCCTACGGTGCTGGGTGCCTGGATCGGCGTATCCACCGGCTTCATGGCCAAGATGGGCTTCGGCATCAGCACGCTGGTCTTCTTCATCGGCGCCTTCGGCCTGATGTTCGTCGTCGAAAAGACCAAGAACAGCAGCATGGGCGTCGCAGCCCTGCTGGGCTTCACCTTCTTCATGGGCCTGATGCTGTCGCGGCTGATTGCACAGGTGCTGGGCTACCGCAACGGTTCCAGCTTGATCATGACGGCCTTCGGCGGCACGGCAGCGATCTTCTTCGCGATGGCCAGCCTGTCCACCATCATCAAGCGCGACCTGTCGTCCATGGGCAAATTCCTGGTCGTTGGCGCGATCGTGCTGATGGTCGCCGGCATCGCCAACATCTTCCTGCAGTCGTCAGCGCTGATGCTGACCATCCTGGTGCTGATGCTGGGCGTGTTCTCGGCCTTCCTGCTGTATGACATCAAGCGCGTCATTGACGGCGGCGAGACCAACTACATCTCCGCCACGCTGGCCATCTACCTGGACCTCTACAACGTGTTCCAGAGCCTGCTGTCGCTGCTCGGCATCTTCGGCGGCGAGCGCGACTGATTGACTCACCCCCGGAGGCGCTTTGCGCCTCCCCCTCAAGGGGGCTGAGCCCGGACAGAAACAGTCCTGAGGACTGTTTGTGCCTGGCGAAGGACAAGGCCTC
>NZ_JBFUMN010000080.1:0-17462 GCF_054049335.1 Roseateles sp. P5_E1 | reverse complement strand
GCTCGGCGGCCACGATCCAGCGGCCCGGCTTCTTGCTCAGGTGGGCGCCGGGGTGGCGGTAGAACTTGATGCCGCGCGCGCCGAGATACCAGTCCTCGTCGTCGCTTTTCTGGCCGATGTTGCCGAGCAGCCCGGCCAGCATGGACAGGTGCAGCTGCTCGTAGGTGGCGGGGCTCTGGTTCAGCCGCCAGCCGTGCTCGGCAATGACGGTGTGGAGCTGCGAGTAGACGTCGCGCCACTCGCGCACGCGGCGCGGCGAGATGAAGTTCTCGCGCAGCAGCTGCTCATGGCGGCGGTTGCTGAGCTTGTGCTCGGCGCCGCCGCCCTTGCTTTCCTCCAGCCACTTCCACAACTTCAGATAGCCACTGAACTCGCTCTTTTCGTCGTCGAACTTCTTGTGCTTTTCGTCCGCGGCCTGGGCGGCTTCCATCGGCCGGTCGCGCACGTCATGGCCGCTGAGCGCCGACGCGATGACCAGCACCTCGGACAGCGCCTCGCGGTTCTTGGCCTCCAGGATCATGCGGCCCACGCGCGGGTCCAGCGGCAGGCGCGACAGTTCCTTGCCCAGCGGTGTCAGCTCGTTGTTGTCGTCGGTGGCGCCCAGCTCCGCCAGCAGCTGATAGCCGTCGGCAATCGCCTTAGGGCGCGGCGGCTCCAGGAAGGGGAAGCGCTCGACCTCGCCCAGGTGCAGCGCCTTCATGCGCAGAATGACGCCGGCCAGGCTGCTGCGCAGGATCTCGGGGTCGGTGAACTTGGGCCGCTCGTTGAACTCCTTCTCGCTGTACAGGCGAATGCAGATGCCGTTGGACACGCGGCCGCAGCGGCCCGCGCGCTGATTCGAAGCCGCCTGACTGACCGGCTCGATCAGCAACTGCTCGACCTTGTTGCGGTAGCTGTAGCGCTTCACGCGCGCCAGGCCGGGGTCGATGACATAGCGGATGCCCGGCACCGTCAGCGAGGTCTCGGCCACGTTGGTCGCCAGCACGATGCGGCGCTGTCCGTGCGGCTCGAACACCTTGTCCTGCTCGGCCTGCGACAGTCGCGCGAACAACGGCAGCACTTCGACGCCCGGCGGGTGGTGCTTGCGCAGCGCCTCGGCAGCTTCGCGGATCTCGCGCTCGCCGGGCAGAAAGACCAGCACGTCCCCGCCACCTTCACGCCACAACTCATCCACTGCGTCGGTGATGGCGTTGTTCAGGTCGTACTCGCGGCTTTCCTCGAAGGGCCGGTAGCGCTGCTCGACCGGGAACAGCCGCCCCGACACCGTCAGCACCGGCGCAGGCCCCTTGCTCGACTCGAAATGCCGCGCAAACCGGTCCGCGTCGATGGTGGCCGACGTGACGACGATCTTCAGATCCGGCCGGCGCGGCAACAGCTCACGCAGATAGCCSAGCAGGAAGTCGATGTTGAGGCTGCGCTCGTGSGCYTCGTCGAYGATGATSGTGTCGTAGGCCTTCAGCAGCGGGTCGCTCTGCGTCTCGGCCAGCAGGATGCCGTCSGTCATCAACTTGACCGATGCGGTCTTGGTGAGGCGATCCTGGAAGCGGACCTTGTAACCCACCACGTCGCCGAGCGGCGTCTTCAGCTCCTCSGCGATGCGCTTGGCCACGCTGCTGGCGGCAATGCGCCGCGGCTGGGTGTGGCCGATCAGGCCGCCGCCGTTGATGCGCCCACGCCCCATCGCCAGCGCGATCTTGGGCAGCTGGGTGGTCTTGCCSGAGCCGGTCTCGCCACAGACGATGACGACCTGGTGCTCGGCCATCGCCGCGGCGATCTCATCGCGCCGCGCGGAGACCGGCAGGGATTCAGGGAATGAAATGGAGAGAGCCGGCTTCACGGGCCGGCTCTCGGGATTCGGAGCTGTCATTGCGGCGGGATTGTCCCGCAAGCGCTTTATTCGCTGCGCGGGAAGTAGCTGATGACCTGGATCACGGCGCCCTGCGGGTCTTGCAACACGGCCATGCGGCCGATCGTCGGAATGTCGAAGGGGCCGGCGCAGACGGTACCGCCGAGGCTTTTGGCCTTCTCGACCGTCGCATCACAGTTCTCGACGGTCACATAGGCGCCCCACATCGCCGGGCCGGGCTGCTGCTGGGTCATGACGCCGCCGACAGCCACCTCGCCCACCTTGACGACGTGATAGTCGCCTTGACCCATGTTCATGGTGTCGAAGCTCCAGCCGAACAGGGTGCCGTAGAACTCGCAGGCCTTCTTGGGGTCGGGGCTGGACAACTCGTTCCAGCTGAAGGCGCCGGGGGTCATGTAGACGTCTTGATAGTCCTTCATCGCGGTCTCCGGGTGGTGGGGCGGCCATCGTCGGAGCCGAACATGACAGCGTCAAGTGACCCGCGTCACGGGCGACAATTCGGCCCATGACCGGTCTTGTCTTTCCCCACACCTTCGTGCCCTGGTTCCGCGCCGTGGCGCCGTATATCCATGCCTACCGCGGCGAGACCTTCGTCGTCGGCATGCCGGGCGAGCTGATCGCGGCAGGCAAGCTCAATGCCTTCGTGCAGGACCTGGCCATCCTGCATGCCATGGGCATCAAGATCGTCCTGGTGCACGGCTTTCGGCCCCAGGTCAACGAGCAACTCGCTGCCAAGGGCCAGACGCCCCGCTTCAGCCATGGCCGCCGCATCACCGACGCCGTGGCCCTGGATTGCGCCCAGGAGGCCGCCGGCCAGCTGCGCTTCGAGATCGAAGCGGCCTTCAGCCAGGGCTTGCCCAACACGCCGATGGCCAATGCGACGGTGCGCGTCGTCTCCGGCAATTTCCTGACCGCCCGGCCGGTCGGCATCGTCGACGGCGTGGACTTCCAGCATTCAGGCCTGGTGCGCAAGGTCGACGCCGCAGCCATCCAGCGCGCCATGGACATTGGCGCCATCGTGCTGCTGTCCCCCTTCGGCTTCTCACCCACGGGTGAGGCTTTCAATCTGTCGATGGAGGACGTGGCCACGTCCACAGCCATCGCGCTGCAGGCCGACAAGCTGCTGTTCGTCTGCGAGGTCGACGGCGTGCCCGAGAACCCGGGCGACCCGGACAGCCCCATCGATACCGAGCTGGCCGTGGCCGACGCCGACCGCATGCTGGCCAAGGCCGGCCCGGCGCCCCAGCCGACCGATGTCGCCTTCTACCTGCGCCATTGCGCCGAGGCCTGCCGTGCCGGCGTCGAGCGCTCGCACATCATCCCGTTCGCGGTGGATGGCGCGCTGCTGCAGGAGGTCTACACCCATGACGGCATCGGCACCATGGTCGTCGACGAGAAGCTGGAGAGCTTGCGCGAGGCCAGCGCCGACGACGTGGCCGGCATCATCCAGCTCATCGAGCCCTTCGAGCGCGACGGCACCCTCGTCAAGCGCAGCCGGACCGAGATCGAGCGCGACGCCGAGCTCTACACCGTCATCGAGCACGACGGCGTCATCTTCGGCTGCGCCGCCCTTTACCCCTATGTCGAGGCGCGCACCGCCGAGATGGCCGCACTGACCGTCTCCGCCGAAGTACAAGGTCAGGGCGACGGCGACCGCCTGTTGAAAAGAATCGAGCAGCGCGCCAAGGCCCAGGGCCTGGACAGCATCTTCGTGCTGACGACGCGCACCATGCATTGGTTCATCAAGCGCGGTTTCCAGCAGGTGGACCCGGAATGGCTGCCCGAAGAGCGCAAGCGCAAATACAACTGGGACCGGCGCTCGCTGGTGCTGGTCAAACGATTCAACTAAGCCCCGCCGGGTTCGCCCAAACGGCCGCCGCGCTAAAGTGCCGGCCGTTTCTCATTTCTCGTGTTTGTAGGAGTCCGCCATGCCCCGCACCGTTCAATGTGCCTATCTGAAGAAGGAAGCCGAAGGGCTGGACTTCCCGCCCTACCCGGCTCATACCGAACTCGGCAAGAAGGTGTGGGAAAGCGTCAGCAAGGAAGCTTGGGCGGCCTGGATGAAGCATCAGACCATGCTGGTCAATGAAAACCGCCTCAACCTCGCCGACCAGCGTGCCCGCCAATACCTGATGCGCCAGGCTGAACAGTTTTTCTTCGGCACAGGTGCCGAAGCGGTGGCGGGCTATGTACCGCCATCGGCCTGAGCGCAGCTCAGGTGAAAAACTGTGGGGGATGCTCATCTGCGCGCAGCGCAGGTGATGCAGCCACCAACAATTTCTTTGGTACCGGTGCGGAACAAGTGGCCGGCTACGTGCCGCCGGCCAAYGAATAAGCGCAAATCACCGCATATGTGCAGGGCCGGGACGCAAGTCGCCGGCCTTTTCTCTTTCAGTTTTGCAAGGCTGCCGTCGCAGCAGAACGCCAGCCGGCCCCGCCAAATCGGCAAATAGCCCGAACCAGCAAGAAACTCGTCGCAACCGACCAACGAAAACTCTTGCATTTATGCTGCCCGTCGGGATTTAATTCGCCTACGGAGATACTCGCGGTCAATCGGCCCCAAGGCTCCGGGGCCGCGGCGGTCAATGTCGCGAGTCTCCCCGCTCAAATCGCAAGAGGAATAGCAGCATGTCCACTCTGAAAGAACTCCTGGCCCAGCGCGAGGCACTTGATCAACAGATCAGCCAAACCAAGGACCGCGAACGCAGCGAAGCGGTGGCCAAGGTGAAATCCCTGATGAGCGAATATGGCCTGACGGTGGCCGACCTCAGCACGCGCACGCCCAAGCCGGCCAAGGTGTCCAAGGTGGCCGCCAAGTATCGCAACCAGGCCACCGGTGAAACCTGGAGTGGCCGGGGCCTGCAGCCCAAATGGCTCAAGGCTGCCGTTGCAGGCGGTGCCAAGCTGACCGATTTCTCCGTCTGACCGGCAATTCCTGCAGACCAATTGCCCGGCATACGCCGGCGATTTGACTGCGGGGTTTGAACAGATTCCCGCTGCCGGCGCCCGCTGGCGCGACCGACCAGGGCCATCCATCTACGGGATGGCCCTTTTCCTTTTTGGTGCAGGTCCCGCCTAAACTGCGCCATGCCTTTCGTCACGCTGCCAGCGACCCTGTGCCTGGGGTTTTCCCAGGGATCGTCGCGCTATGGCGGCGACGAGATTGCGGCGATGCCGGATTTTTGCCACCCATTCACCTGGCCAGCGCCCTGCGTGCGCGCGCTGACCCAGGTATCGGCCTGAGGCCCCGGCCATGGATCTGCATTCCGGCCACCCGGAATCCGACGAACACGCCCCAGACCTGAGCGTCCAGGCGCCGCCCTCCACGACCCTGCCACCTGGCCCGCGCCGCATCCATGACCGCCGCCGCGGCTGGCGCCGTCTGCGCCGCGTCGGCCTGGCCGCGCTGGCCGGCCTGGGGGGCGGCCTGGTTACCGCCTGGGGGCTCGCCGCCGATGCGCTGCTGCCTCTGCTGCGCATTCCCCAGCCCGCTGCGGCCATGCCAGCGCAGGACCTGCTGGTGCCCATGCTGCTGGCGGCTCTGGGCCTGCTGACGCTATGGCGGCTGAGCGCCTGGGTGCTGCCGCTGGTCATGGCGGGCTTGCTGCTGGGCGCCGGGCTGCCCTTGCTGGCGCGCTCGCCCGCGGATCCGGCAGCAGCACTGGACCTGCTGATCTCGGCACCCGTGCTCACGGCGCTGGCCCTGCCCCTGCTCGCGATCGCTTTGAATCGCACGCTGATGCGCCGGCTGCGCCTGACGGGCCGGCTCACTGGTCGCCGCGAAGTCCTTCTTTTCGGCCTGCTGGGTGGACTGGCCGCACCGGTACTGGCTGGCCTGTTCGCACTGGCAGCCTCGATGGCCGCGGGACTGACCCGAAGCGGCGCGCTTGGTGGCGCGCTGGAACTCGCGGCCGCCTGGGGCTTTGGGCTGCTCTGCGCCGGTACCTGCCTGCAGGCCAGCACCCAACGCCCGCGCCGCGGCGGCCGCTGGGCCGCCCGCATGCTGGCCACAGCGGCCGTTCTTGCCCAGGCGGCCCTGATCTGGCTGCCGGAGGCCGGCGCCGCGCTGCTGTTGCCACATCTGCTCCTCTGTCTGCATGCCCTGCAAGCCTCGCCTCGCGCCAATGCAATGCTGGGTGCCGGCCTGCTGGGTCTGTGGGCACTCAGCGCGCCGCCGGCCCTGCTCTCCTATGCCTTGGGCGCTGGCTTCGCCTTGCTGCCACTGGTCCTTATCGCGCTGAGCCACCACCAGTTGCGCGACCGGGACGGCTGGCGCAGCGCCCTGGATGCCCAGGGCCTGGCCCTGGCCGAGTGGCGCCTGCCCGAGGGTCGCCGCCACGCGTCGGCGCGCTGGCAGGCCCTGACGACGCCCGTCGACGGCACCGCAGCCGGCACTGCGCCGCTGGACTGGGTACGCCTGGCTCACCCGCGCGACCGCGAACCGGTGCGCCGTGCGCTGCGCGAGCTGCTGGCCGACCCGCAGCTCAACCAACTGGGTGTGTCGCTGCGGCTGGCGGCCGACGGCGGCGACTGGCGCTGGCATGAGCTGCAGGCCCATGTCCCGCTGCGCGACCGCCAGGGCCGCGCGCGTGGCCTCATCGCAACGCTGGCGGATGTCAGCTGGCGCCACACGGCCGAGGAACGCGAGCGCATGTCGGCCACCCTCTTCCAGCAGGCCAGCGAGGGTCTGGCTGTCATCGACACGCAGTGGCGCGTCGTCGAGGTCAACTCAGCCTATTGCGACATCCTGCATGCACCGCGCGAGGCTCTCGTCGGCCGGCCGGCCACACCGCTGAGCATCGCCAATCTGCAGCGCAGTGGCCACGAGACCGTCGAGCTGCAGACAGCGCTGAATGATGGCCTGTCATGGAGCGGCCAGTTGCAGGCCGAGCTTGAGGACGGCGGCCGACACGTCTTCTCGGCCAAACTCAGCCCCGTGCCGGAGCCCGACGGCGTCAGCCCGAGGTGGCGGCTGCTCAGCCTGACCGACCTCGGCGAGAGCCTGCGCCAGCAGGACCTGCTGCGCCGCAGCCTGCGCTTTGACGTCGCCACCGGCCTGCCCAACCGCGACGAGTTCATGCGGCGGCTGCAGCTGGCCCTGGTCGCGGCCAACCGCGACGGCTTCAGGCTCGTTGTCGGCCTCATCGACCTCGACGACTTCGCCCGCGTCAACGCGGAGCACGGCCAGCTTGTCGCGGATTCCGTGCTGCTTCAACTCAGTGGCCGATTGCAAGCCACATTGCGCGGCTCGCGTGGCGCCGCGCCAGATACCGCCGACCAGCTGGCCCGGCTGCATGGCGACGAGTTCGCCGTGCTGATGCGCGTGCAGACGCCCGAAGAGGCCCAGCGCGCCGCCGACCGCCTGCTGGCGGTGCTGTCCACGCCGGTCGCCATCCGCGAGAACCGTGTCGGCAACGGCCTGGCCATTGAAATCGGCGCCAGCATGGGCGCCACCCTCTATCCCCAGGACGACGCCGACCCGGAAACGCTGCTGCGCCACGCCGGCCACGCCCTCTACCGCGCCAAACATGCAGGCCGCGGCGGCATCCAGTTCCATGACCCGACGCTGGACCAGCGCGATGAGGCCGGCATGATTGCCGTCGCGCGACTCCAACGCGCCCTGGACAGCAATGAACTGCTGCTGCACTACCAGCCGCAGATCGACCTGCGCAGCGGCCAGGTCATGGGTGTGGAAGCCCTGCTGCGCTGGCAGCACCCCGAGCGCGGCCTGCTCGCACCGGCGCATTTCCTGCCGCTGGTCGAGGCGACCGGCCTGGCCGTGCAGATCGGCGACTGGGTCATCGAGCAGGCCCTGGCGCAGGCGATGGCCTGGCTGCGCGCCGGTGTCAACGATGGCAAGGGTCTGCCGGTCAGCGTCAACGTCGGCGCCCGCCAGCTGCGCCGCCACGACTTCCCGCAGCGCCTGCAGGAACTCATCCAGCGCCAGTCGCCTGAGGTCGCCCATCTGCTGCACCTGGACGTGCTGGAGTCCGACGCACTGGTCGAGACGGTCGCCACCCAAGCCCTCATCCAGCGCTGCCTGAGCCTGGGCATTGGCATCGCGCTGGACGACTTCGGCGCCGGCTACTCGCGGCTCAGTTCACTCAAGCGTCTGCCTGTGGACACCCTCAAACTCGACCGTAGCTATGTGCAGGGCATGCTGGGCGATGCCCAGGACCTGTCGCTCGTCGAGAGCGTCATCGGCTTGGCGCGCAATATCGGTTGTGCCGTGCTGGCCAAGGGTGTCGAGAGCCGCGCCCATGCGCGCGAGCTGTTGCGCCTGGGCTGCCGCCTCGGCCAGGGCAACGGCATCGCGGCGGCTATGCCCGGGCCGGCCCTGCCGGGCTGGATGCAAGCCTTTGCCAACAGCGACTGGATTGCGCAGTTGCGCAGCCCGTCCCAGGCCAATCTCTAAAATCCACGGGTGATCCCGCCCGGCTTTATTCAGGACCTGCTCTCCCGCGTCGACATCGTCGACGTGGTGGGTCGCCATGTCGAGCTCAAAAAGGCGGGCATCAACCACAAGGGTCTGTGCCCCTTCCATGGGGAAAAGTCGCCGAGCTTCATCGTCAGCCCGAGCCGCCAGACCTACCACTGCTTCGGCTGCGGCGTGCACGGCAATGCCATCGGCTTCCTGATGGAACACACCGCTGCGACCTTTGTCGAAGCGGTGGAGGACCTGGCCCAGCAGGTCGGCATGCAGGTGCCGCAGGACGAACGCAGCCCCGAACAGCGCGAGCGCGCCAAAGCCGACAAAGCCAGGCAGCAGAGCCTGACCGATGTGCTGGCCCGCGCGGCGGAGTTCTACAAGGCCCAGCTGCGCCAGGCGCCCCGGGCCGTCCAGTACCTGAAGGGCCGCGGCCTGACCGGCCAGATCGCAGCCCGCTTCGGCCTTGGCTATGCGCCCGAAGGCTGGCGTTCGCTGGCCAGCGGCTTCCCCTCATACGACGATCCGCAACTCGTCGAATCCGGCCTGGTGATTTCGCCCGACGTCGAGCCCGGCGAGGATGCCAAGYGCTACGACCGCTTCCGCGACCGCATCATGTTTCCCATCCGCAACGTGCAAGGCGAGGTCATCGGCTTCGGCGGCCGTGTGCTGGACAAGGGCGAGCCCAAATACCTGAACTCGCCCGAGACGCCCGTCTTCATCAAGGGCCGCGAACTCTACGGCCTCTACGAAGGCCGCCAGGCAATGCGCCAGCGCGGCCATGCCCTGGTCGTGGAAGGCTATATGGATGTCGTCGCCCTCGCTCAATACGGCATCGGCAATGCCGTTGCAACGCTGGGCACGGCTTGCACGGCCGAGCATGTGCACAAGCTCTTCCGGCATACGGACATGGTCGTTTTCAGCTTTGACGGCGACGCCGCTGGCCGCCGCGCTGCCGGCCGGGCGCTTGAAGCCGCCCTGCCCCACGCGACCGAAACCCACGCCGTCAAATTCCTGTTCCTGCCCACCGAGCACGACCCGGACTCCTATGTCCGCGAGCTGGGCGCGGAGGCTTTCGAACGCTGCATCGAGAGTGCCGTGCCGCTGTCGCGCCAGCTCATCACGGTCGCCGCCGAGGGCTGCGACCTCGGCACACCCGAAGGCCGCGCCCGCATGTTGAACCAGGCCAAGCCCCTCTGGGCCCTGCTGCCGGAAGGTCTGTTGCGCCGCCAGCTGCTCGGCGAACTCGCCCGCCAGGGGCAGCTGCCCGAGGCCGAGCTGCAAGCGCTGTGGCTGGGCGCACCCGCACCTGCCGCGGGTGCCACCAAGGAGACGGCGGCACCCGCCGAAAAGCCGCGTTGGCAGCCCAAAGGTGAATGGAAGCCGAAGGGGGAATGGAAAGGCAAAGGCGACTGGAAGTCGCGCCGCGATGCCGAGCCTCGCCCCGCCGGTCCGCGGGTTACGCCGGCGACCGCCGCCGACCACGCCACCCGACTCTTGCTGCAGCACAGCGAGCTCTGGGACAGCCTGCCCGACGAGGACCGCGTCCTGCTGCACGACCTGCCCGGCGGCCATGGCGAACTCGTCCATTGGCTGGAGCGCCACCTGACCCACCACGGCGCCAGCCCCTGGGCCGTCGTCCAGGCTGGCCTGGCGGCGGAGGGCCATGCGGAGGCCGTGCATCGGCTGGTGCGCAGCGTGCAGGAACTGGGCATCGAGGAGTCCGACCCGGCTGGCGACCTCGCCAGCGCGATCACCGCGCTGCGGTCCCGAGCCCCTGCCGCGTTGCCCGGCGGCAGCGGCGCCACCGACGAGGAACGGCGCCTGGCGCTGGAGGCGTTGGCCCGGTTGCGCGAGCGCCATGGCGTGCAAAGCTAGGGTTTACCTGTCACAGTTTTGCAATTCGGCCGCAAATGGCTGATAATCTTGCGTTTTCCGCGCGCGTCAACAAGAGTGACGGCAGAGAGATGCCGGCCCCGGCCACCCAGCGACACTGGGTAACCCATCAGGGTTTTAATGGCCAAAACATCCGCCAGCTCTGCATACCAAACGATCACGCCAGCTTGTTCGCGCCACGCCAGGGTCCCTCGATCACTCGCTGATTGATACCTTGACGACGAAAGCCACCGCCCCCTGCCCCGCCGGCTTGACGCCGAGCCCGGGTTGGCCGCGGTGGCTGCCGCATTTCTGAATTGACCGCGCAAATACGAAGGACCTGCATGACCGCCAAGAAGACCGCGCCCAAGGCCAGCCCCGCTCCTGCCGAAGAACTCAAGAAGAAGACGGCCGTGAAGGCCGCAGCCGAGGCGCCCGCCAAGACCGCAAAGGTGGCTGCGGCGAAGCCGGCCACGAAGACGGCCAAGGCCGTCGTGGCCGAAGAGGACAAGCCCAAGCGCGGCCGCAAGCCCAAGGCGGCCACCGAGACCAAGAAGGCCGGCGGCAAGAAGGAAGCCGAGGAAGAAGAGGACTTCTCCGACATCGATGCCGAGATCGAGGGCGAAGAGCCGGAAGCCGAAGAGACGGTCGCGGTCGAAGAGGAAACGGTCAAGGCCAAGCCCCTGCGCATGAAGGTCAGCCGCGCCAAGGAGCGCGCGCTGATGCGTGAATTCGGCCTGGAAGAGACCGCGCTGACGGAAGAAGAAGCCGTCAAGCGCCGCTCCGAGCTGAAGACCCTCATCAAGATGGGCAAGACGCGGGGTTTCCTGACGCACCAGGAAATCAACGATCACTTGCCCGAGAAGCTGGTCAGCGAGGAAATCCTCGAGGCCATCATCTCCATGCTCAACGACATGGGCATCGCGGTCTATGAGCAGGCGCCCGACGCCGCCACGCTGCTGATCCAGGGCAACACCACGGCCACGTCGACCGAAGAAGAGGCCGAAGAAGCCGCCGAAGCCGCGCTGTCGACGGTGGACTCCGAATTCGGCCGCACGACCGACCCGGTGCGCATGTACATGCGCGAGATGGGTACGGTCGAGCTGCTGACCCGTGAAGGCGAAATCGAGATCGCCAAGCGCATCGAAGGCGGCCTGCAGGCCATGATGCTGGCGATCTCGGCCTCGCCGACCACCATCGCCCACATCCTCGAGTTCGCCACCAAGATCCGCGCCGGCGAGATGCAGATCTCCGACGTCGTCGACGGCTTCGTGGCCGAAGACGAGGCCGACGACTACGTGGCCGAGGAAGACTTCGACGAGTTCGACGAAGAAGACGACGATGACGGCAACGGCGGCTCCAAGGCCCTGACCAAGAAGCTCGAAGAGCTGAAGAACGCCGCCCTGGTCAAGCTCGACTCGATGTCCGCTGCCTTCGACAAGATGCGCAAGGCGTTCGAGAAAGACGGCTACAAGTCGATCCCGTACAACAAGGCCCAGCAAGCCATCAGCCAGGAGCTGATGACCATCCGCTTCACGGTCAAGACGATCGAGAAGCTGTGCGACATCCTGCGCAGCCAGGTCGACGACGTGCGCCGCTATGAACGCGAGCTGCGCAAGATCGTGGTGGACAAGTGCGGCATGCCGCAAGAGCACTTCATCAAGACCTTCCCGCCCAACGCACTGAACCTGAAGTGGGCCGAGAAGGAAGTCGCCGCCGGCAAGCCGTACAGCATCATCCTGAGCCGCAACCTGCCGCCGGTGCAGGAACTGCAGCAGAAGTTGACGGACATCCAGGCCAAGGCCGTGGTTCCGCTGGACGACCTCAAGGACATCAACAAGAAGATGAACGAGGGCGAGAAGGCCTCTCGTGACGCGAAGAAGGAAATGATCGAGGCCAATCTGCGCCTCGTGATCTCCATCGCCAAGAAGTACACCAACCGCGGCCTGCAGTTTCTGGACCTGATCCAGGAAGGCAATATCGGCCTGATGAAGGCGGTGGACAAGTTCGAATACCGCCGCGGCTACAAGTTCTCGACGTACGCGACGTGGTGGATCCGCCAGGCCATCACGAGGAGCATTGCCGACCAGGCCCGCACCATCCGCATCCCGGTTCACATGATCGAGACGATCAACAAGATGAACCGCATCTCGCGCCAGCACTTGCAGGAGTTCGGCTACGAGCCGGACGCCCCGACGCTGGCCGAGAAGATGGAGATCCCGGAAGACAAGATCCGCAAGATCATGAAGATCGCCAAGGAGCCGATCTCCATGGAAACGCCGATCGGCGACGACGACGACAGCCACCTGGGCGATTTCATCGAGGACACCAACAACACGGCGCCCATCGAAGCGGCCATGCAGGCCGGCCTGCGCGACGTGGTGAAGGACATCCTCGACTCGCTGAMGCCGCGCGAAGCCAAGGTGCTGCGCATGCGCTTCGGCATCGAGATGCAGAGCGACCACACGCTGGAAGAAGTCGGCAAGCAGTTCGACGTCACGCGTGAGCGCATCCGCCAGATCGAGGCCAAGGCGATCCGCAAGCTGAAGCATCCGAGCCGTTCAGATAAATTGCGTACTTATCTGGATAACCTCTGATCGAGATATCTACAAAGGCCGGCGCTCCCGGCCTTTTTTACGCCGATAAACTGTTCACATGACCGCGATCCGCGAGCGCACCGTCCTTTTTGCCGACCTGCGCGGCAGCACCGGGCTGTACGAGGCCCTCGGGAATGCCGAAGCCAGTGGCATGGTCACCCAGACCGTCGGCCAGATCAGCGAAGCCGTGCTGGAAAGCGGCGGCCAGCTGATCAAGACCCTGGGCGATGGCCTGATGGCCGCCTTCGATACGCCGCGCGATGGCGTGCGTGCCGCCCAGCGCATGCAGGAAATGCTCGAACGCACCGTGCAACGCGCGCGCCGCCAGAGCAACCCGCCCATGCTGGCCATGCGGCTGCAAGTGGCGCTGGCGCGTGGCGAGGTCGTCGAGCTCAACGGCGACTGCTTCGGTGACGCCGTCAACGTCGCCGCCCGCCTCATCGACCATGCCGGCGACGGCGAGATCCTCATCACCGCCGAAGTGCTGACGGGCCTGCACCATGCGTCCAAGGGGCGCTTTCGCAGCCTGGACCGCATCTCGGTGCGCGGCCGCGTCGAGCCTGTACACGTCTACCGCATGGACGCAGCGCCCTTGGTCAGCGCCGACGACACCGCCACCCAGTTCGGCGAGCCGATGCGCTCGACCGAGCCGGACGGCATGCGCCTGATCTGGCAGGACCTGGACCGCGTCTTCGACATCGGTGCCATGCCCATCGTGCTAGGCCGCAGCGTGCAGGCCACCTATTGCATCACCGACGCCCGCGTGTCGCGCTCACATGCCCGTATCGACTGGCAAGGCAGCAGCTTTGAGCTGACCGACCTGTCCTATAACGGCACCTACGTGCGCTTCGGTGATTCGGGCGAGCTGCTGAGCCTCAAGCGCGGCAGCTGCACGCTCCACGGCAGCGGCGTCATCGGCCTGGGTGGCATGCCAACCGATGAGCAATCGCCCATCGTGCGCTTCGAGGTGCTCCACTTCTACGACACCGAGCCCCAGCCCTTCGGCGGCCCGCGTTCTCGCCGCTGACCGATGCCTTTCCTGCCCGAACCGTCGCAGCGCCACGGCGCCGCGCCTGCTGGTCCCGACGTCGCCGTGCTGCTCTGCAACCTCGGTACCCCAGACGCACCCGATGCCCCCGCTTTGCGCCGCTACCTGGCCCAGTTCCTTGCCGACCCGCGCGTCGTCGAGATCCCCAGGTTGATCTGGCTGGCCATCCTGCACGGCATCATCCTGCGCGTGCGGCCGGCCAAGTCAGCGGCCAAGTACGCAACGGTATGGACGCCCGAGGGCTCGCCGCTCAAGGTCTGGACAACAAAGCAGGCCAAGCTGCTGCAAGGCGCATTGGGCGGCCGCGCGCGCGTCGCTTTCGCGATGCGTTATGGCCAGCCTGCCATTGCCGCCACGCTCGACGCCCTCAAGCGCGAAGGCGTGCGCCGCGTGTTGGTGCTGCCCGCCTACCCGCAGTACTCGGGCGCGACCACCGCCAGCGTCATCGACGACGTCGCCCGCTGGGCGCTGCGGACCCGTCACCTGCCCGAGCTGCGCTTCATCAACCGCTATCACGATGAGCTGGGCTACATCGCCGCCCTGGCCCAGACCGTGCGCGAGCACTGGCAGCGCGAGGGCCGTGGCGACAAGCTGGTCATGAGCTTTCACGGCATGCCTGAACGCACCCTGCACCTGGGCGATCCCTACCACTGCGAATGCCTGAAGACGGGTCGCCTGCTGGCTGAAGCCTTAAGCCTGAAAGACGGCGAATGGCAAGTCACGTTCCAGAGCCGCTTCGGCAAGGCCAAGTGGCTGGAGCCCTACACGGAGCCCACGCTTGTCAAGCTGGCCAAGGGCGGGCTCAAGGCGGTTGACGTCATCTGCCCCGGCTTTGCGGTCGACTGCCTGGAGACGCTGGAAGAGATAGCCCAGGAGGCACGCACCGCCTTCCTCGCCGCGGGCGGCCAGCGCTTTGCCTACATCCCCTGCCTGAACGACCATCCGGCCGGCATCAAGGCACTTGCCAAGGTGACCGAGCGTCATCTGCAGGGCTGGTTCACCGAAGCGCCGCATCCCGACACGCTCGCCCTGCAACGCCAACGAGCCCTGGCTGCCGGAGCCAAGCAGTGAGCGAGGCGCCCAGCTCGATGCGCCTGGACAAATGGCTCTGGGCCGCGCGTTTCTACAAGACCCGCGCCCTGGCCGTTGACGAGATCAACCTCGGCCGCGTGCGCGTGGGCGGCCAGCCGGTCAAGCCGGCGCGGGACGTCAAGGTTGGCGACCTGCTCAGCATCCGCATCGGCACGCTGAGCCGCGAGGTCGAAGTCCTGGGCCTGTCCAACCTGCGTGGCCCGGCGCCGCAAGCCCAGGCCCTGTACGCCGAAACCCAGGCCAGCATCACCGCCCGGGAGGCGGCCGCCGAGGCGCGCCGCCTGGCGCCGGAACCGGCCGACACGATCATGCAAGGTCGTCCGACAAAGCAGGACCGGCGCCGCTTGGCAGACTGGGACCGATGGTCCGTCTCGCTGGATGATGAAGATCCGGGTTGACCCGGATAATCCGTTTTGAATCTCCCCTCTTGAAACCAGGGCATCGCGCCCCATGTCGACGCGATCCCCTCCTTTTCTGCCATGACGACCGAAAACCCCCTGCCCGAAGACGCAGCCGGCGCCGCCGAGCCCACGGCCGCCGAGCTGAACCCCGAAATCAAGATTGCCGAGCTGGAAGGGCGCCTCGCCGAAATGAGCGACGCTTATCTGCGTGCCAAGGCCGAGACCGAGAACGCCCGCCGCCGCGCGGATGAGGACGTGGCCAAGGCCCGCAAGTTCGCCGTCGAAGCCTTCGCCGAGGCCATGCTGCCGGTGATGGACAGCCTGGAGGCGGCCATCGCCACGCCCAGCGCCAGCGTCGACACGGTGCTGGAAGGCGTGCACGCCACGCGACGCCAGCTGTCCAGCGCGCTGGAGCGCAACAAGGTCGTGGAGATCAACCCCGGCCAAGGCGCCAAGTTCGACCCGCACCAGCACCAGGCTATCTCCGTAGTGCCGGCACCGACCCAGGACGCCAACACGGTCGTCGCGGTGCTGCAGAAGGGCTTCCTGATCGCCGACCGCGTGCTGCGGCCGGCCTTGGTGACCGTGTCGGCGCCTCGCTAAGGACCTGGGGACAGACCTTGGCGCGAAGCGACATGCTCTGTCCCCACTAATTCACAGCCTGCCGCCCTTGAAGGACGGCGAGTTATCCACAAATCGAATACATCCAACAAATCTTCAGGAGTTCCAAATGGGAAAGATCATCGGCATTGACCTGGGCACCACGAATTCGTGCGTGGCCGTCATGGAAGGCAACACCACGCGCGTCATCGAGAACGCCGAAGGCGCCCGCACCACGCCGTCCATCATTGCCTACCAGGAAGACGGCGAGATCCTCGTCGGCGCCTCCGCCAAGCGTCAGTCGGTCACCAACCCGAAGAACACGCTGTATGCCGTCAAGCGCCTGATCGGCCGCAAGTTCGCCGAGAAGGAAGTGCAGAAGGACATCGACCTGATGCCCTACACCATCGCCGCCGCCGACAACGGCGACGCCTGGGTGGAAGTGCGCGGCAAGAAGTTCGCGCCTCCCCAGGTCTCGGCCGAAGTGCTGCGCAAGATGAAGAAGACGGCCGAGGACTACCTCGGCGAGGAAGTGACCGAAGCCGTCATCACGGTGCCGGCCTACTTCAATGACGCCCAGCGCCAAGCCACCAAGGACGCCGGCCGCATCGCCGGCCTGGACGTCAAGCGCATCATCAACGAGCCCACCGCCGCGGCCCTGGCCTTCGGCCTGGACAAGCACGGCAAGGGCGACCGCAAGATCGCCGTCTATGACCTCGGCGGCGGCACCTTCGACGTGTCCATCATCGAGATCGCCGACGTCGATGGCGAGATGCAGTTCGAAGTGCTGTCGACCAACGGCGACACCTTCCTGGGCGGCGAGGACTTCGACCAGCGCATCATCGATTTCATCGTCACCGAGTTCAAGAAGGAACAAGGCGTCGACCTGACCAAGGACGTGCTGGCCCTGCAGCGCCTGAAGGAAGCSGCCGAGAAGGCCAAGATCGAGCTGTCCAACTCGTCGCAGACCGACGTCAACCTGCCCTACATCACGGCAGATGCGACCGGTCCGAAGCACCTGAACGTCAAGCTGACCCGCGCCAAGCTGGAGTCGCTGGTGGACGAGCTGATCGAACGCACGATTGCGCCTTGCCGCACCGCGGTGAAGGACGCTGGCGTTGCGCTGACCGACATCGACGACGTCATCCTCGTCGGCGGCATGACCCGCATGCCCAAGGTGCAGGACAAGGTCAAGGAGTTCTTCGGCAAGGAACCGCGCCGTGACGTGAACCCCGACGAGGCCGTGGCCGTCGGTGCCGCCATCCAGGGCCAGGTCCTGGGCGGCGAGCGCAAGGACGTGCTGCTGCTGGACGTCACCCCGCTTAGCCTGGGCATCGAGACCCTGGGCGGCGTGATGACGAAGATGATCAAGAAGAACACGACCATCCCGACCAAGTTCGCGCAGACCTTCTCCACCGCCGACGACAACCAGCCAGCCGTGACCATCAAGGTCTACCAGGGCGAGCGTGAACTGGCGCAAGGCAACAAGAGCCTGGGCGAGTTCAACCTGGAAGGCATCCCGCCGTCGCCGCGCGGCACGCCGCAGATCGAGGTC
>NZ_JBFUMN010000079.1:0-18216 GCF_054049335.1 Roseateles sp. P5_E1 | reverse complement strand
TTGCGGGGTCATGCGGCGTTGCCGGCTCGTTATGGGTCGCGACCCACGCCTCGCCAGCGCCTTGCCTGTCCCCGCAACTCACCCCGGCGCGGGCTATGCCCGCTGCCGCACAGGCTCCCGCGAGCAGTTAATCTCGCGGGCCATGCCTGACAGTACCGCCCGCGACATCCTCGTCCTCGCCGCCCACCCCGACCTGGCCCGCTCCCATGCGACCCGCACGCTGCTCGATGCGCTGCGTGCCTCGCCTGCAGCCGACCGCGTCGAGCTGCGTGACCTCTACCGCCTCTATCCGGACTTCCACATCCACATCGACGCCGAGCAGCGCGCCCTCGAAGCCGCCAAGCTGGTCGTCATGTTGCATCCCATCTACTGGTACAGCATGCCGGCACTGCAGAAGCTCTGGCTGGACGAGGTGCCGCGCCTGGGCTGGGCCTATGGGCCCGGCGGCACGGCCCTGCATGGCAAGGACTTCTGGCTGGTCGCCTCCACCGGCGGCGGTGCCGAGGCCTATGCGCCGGGCGGCCACAACCATCACCCCATCGACGAGTTCCTGCTGCCTTACCGGCAGTCGGCCCACACCTGCGGCATGAACTACCTGCCGCCGCAGATCCTGCAAGGCGCCCACCGCGTGACGGACGCCGAGATCACCGCCCATGCCGAGCTGTTCGTGAAGCGGCTGGCGCACTACCCCGAGTGGTGCGAGCACCTCGCCGAGCCGGCCATCGGCGACGAGGAGGCCGTTGCTCTGGACGAGCGGCCACCGTTGTTCTCTACGTTGGATGCCGGGAGCGACGAATGAGCCACGGCAATTGGCTGCAACTGCCCCTCGTGTTCCTGGCCGCCGCCGTGCTGGCGGTGCCGCTGGCGCGCTGGGCACGCCTGGGCTCCATCCTCGGCTATCTCGTCGCCGGCCTGCTGATCGGCCCGGCCGTGCTCGGGCTGATCCCTGAATCCACGGCCATCCCCGAGGTCGCCGAGCTCGGCGTGGTGCTGATGCTCTTTCTCGTCGGCCTGGAGCTGGAGCCCAAGCGGCTGTGGGCGATGCGCCGGCCCATCTTCGGCTGGGGCAGCGTACAGCTGCTGGGCTGCGCGGCGGCGCTTGCTGTGGTGGGCCTCGCGTTGGGCTACCCGTGGCGGCTGACCGTCGTCGTCAGCCTGGGCCTGGCGATGTCGTCCACCGCCGTGGCGCTGGCCGTGCTGGCCGAGCGCAACCTCGGCCGCACGACGGCGGGCGAGAGCATCCTGTCGGTTGCGTTGCTGCAGGACATCGCCGCCATTCCCGTGCTGGCGTTGGTGCCAGTGCTGGCGCTCAGCGGCGCGGCAGACGACAGCGACGGCAAGACCTGGCTGGCGGCGGGCAAGGCCCTGGGCGCCATCATCGTCATCGTCTTTGGCGGTCGCCTGTTGCTGCGGCCCGCGCTGCGCTGGATTGCCCACAGCAAGACACCCGAGATCTTCACCGCCGCGGCCCTGCTGCTGGTGCTGGGAACGGCGGCGCTGATGCAACTCGTCGGCCTGTCCATGGCGCTGGGCGCCTTCCTGGCCGGCGTGCTGCTGGCCGAAAGCGAATACCGCCGCGAGCTGGAGACCGACCTGGAGCCCTTCAAGGGACTGCTGCTGGGCTTGTTCTTCATCGCCGTCGGCATGGGGCTGGACCTCAAGGCCGTCGCCGCCCAGCCGGGCTTCGTGGCGCTGCTCGTGCTGGCCCTGCTCGCCTGCAAGATCCTCGTGCTCGGTGCCATGGCCAAGGCGATGAAGATCCCGCTGGTGGAGCGGCCGGCCTTCGTCATCCTGCTGGCCCAGGGCGGCGAGTTCGGCTTCGTCGTCTTCCAGCTCGCCCAGAGCGAGGGCATGATCAGCGCGGCGCAGAACTCGGCCCTGGTGGCGGCCGTGGCGCTGTCGCTGGCGCTGACCCCGCTGCTGCTGACCGGTGGCGACCGGCTGATGTCGCAGAAGCTTGCCCGCCGCGGCCTCAAGAAGCGCGCCGAAGCTACGCCGCCACCGCCCTCGCCCATCATCATTGCCGGCAGTGGCCGCTACGGTCAGGTCGTCGCCCGCATGCTGCGCGCCAACGGGCTGGAGGCCACGGTGCTGGACCACGACTCCGAGGCCATCGAGAGCCTGCGTCGCTTCGACTGGACGGTCTACTACGGCGACGCGACACGGCTGGACATGCTCAAGACCGCGGGCGCAGCGACGGGGCGCATCCTCGTCATCGCCATCGACGACATCGCGCAGAGCGTCGAGATTGCCGAGCTGGCGCGCGAGCATTTCCCGCAGCTCACCGTCGTGGCCCGCGCACGCAATGTGCAGCACTACTACCAGCTGCATGAAGCCGGCGTGCGCCACATCGAGCGCGAGACCTTCGACGCCGCGCTGATGAGCGCGCGCAGCGTGCTGGAGCTGACCGGCATGGAGCCGCACGCCGCACGCCGCCAGGCCATGCGCTTCCGGCGCCACAACATCGACGTGCTCAACACCATGGTGCCGCTGCAGGGTGACGAAGGCGCATTGATCGCTGCCGCCCGATTGGGCCGCCAGCAGTTCGAGCAGTTGATCGCCGCCGAGCGCGAGGCCGAGGACGCGCACCGCAAGGCCCAGCGTGGCGGCTGGGACAGGCAGGACGCCGCACCGCCTCTTTGAGGGCAGGGTTTGAAGGTGCGCGGCGACAATCGAGTCATGTTCGCCCCATCCCAGCTCGAAGTCCGGCGCTTCTTCTGCGCCACCTACCGCAAGTGGCGCGACGGCGCGCCGTTGATCCCGATGGAAGCCCTTGCAGCGGACTGGATCGCCGAGCATCCGGAGTACCACGCCGATCTCGCCGACGAAGCCGCAGCGCTGGAGAAGGTCTACACGGTGGAGGAAGGGCGCACCAACCCCTTCCTGCATCTGTCCATGCATCTGACCATCACCGAGCAACACGCCATCGACCAGCCCTCGGGCATCCGCCAGGCCATCGACCTGCTGGCTGCAAAGCGCAATTCCCGCCACGAGGCCCACCATGTCGCCATGGAAGCCCTGGGGGAAATGGTGTGGGCGTCCCAGCGAAGCGGCTTGCCGCCGGATGGGCACGCCTATCTGGACAAGGTGCGCCAGGCGGCTACCCGCTGAGCCCGGTCAGCATCGGAATAAATTCGATATTTTTCCGGCACAACAGCTTATTCAGGTCGTTGATTGTTTTCCTTTTCTGAACGACGCGTTGCTGCGGCCCTGGTGTTTCTACCGAGTCGCACTGCCTAGAGTTCAGCCCATGGACACCGCGGTCGCGATGCCCAAGCAAACCAGGCGGAGCTACCCGCCACGGAACTTGAAGGAAATCATCATGAACAAGCTGTCTACCGTCTTTGCCGCCGCCCTGCTGATCGCTGCCGGCGCCGCCTCCGCACAAACAACCCGCGAATCCGTCATCGCCGACCTCGTGGCCGCCCGCAACAGCGGCGAACTGGCTGCCCTCCAAGGTGAGAAGGGTGTCGAAGCGACGACGCCGGCCACCGCCAAGGCTGCCGCCGTCGCAACCGTCAAGCTGCCCCGTCAGGCCATCCTGACGGTCAGGGCGACCGACCTGCAGGTCGAACAGACCGCAGCGCTGGCCGCCGACCATGGCGAGAACGCCGCTCGCGAGCTGGGCGATTTCCCGGCCCCGGTCGTGCGCCGCACCACTGCCCTGGCAGCCAAGTAAGCGGAGCCCCGCACCATGACGAGCGGCCCTCCGGGGCCGCTCTTCTTTTTGGCGCTTGTGGGGCGACAAGGCGCAAAAAAGCCACCCGCAGGTGGCTTCCTGTATTCAGCGACCGATCAGGCCTGGTAGCTGCCGCCGCCGACGCTGCGGCGCTCGGCCTTGCCGCCAGCGCCATACAGGCCCGTGGGCTCGCTCGGGATCAGCACGTCCAGCGCACGATCCAGTGAAGCATTGCCGCGGGCCAGGGCTTCGCGCTGGGCGGCCAGCAGGCCGCCGGCACGCACAAGGCGGTTGCGCAGGGCGCTGGGCACGCTGCCGGTGCGGGCGGCTTCGCTGAAGTTCTGCACGGCGCGGGCCAGGTGCTGGTGCAGCTCGGCGGCATGCTGTTCGATGGCCGTCGCGTCGCGGCGGGCCAGCGCATCACCGAGCTGGTTCAGCGCAGCCTCGACAGCCAGCAGAGGCTGTTCGAGTTCGGTGCCGAGGGTGGACGGAGCGATGGCGGTCATGGTTCAGTGCTTATTGACGCGGCTGTCCAGCAATTCTTGCGCATTTGAGACCAGCTTGTCGGCGATGGCGTTCGCGTTGACCGTGAACTTACCCTCACTGATGGCCTTGGAGATGCGTRCGACCTTGGCGGCGTCAAAGCTGCCGTCGTCGGCGCTGCCACTGGCAGCCAGCTTGGCGGTGTTGGAAATGGCGACCTGGGCGCTGGGCGCAGAGGTCGCGGCTTGGGCGGTCTGACGGACGACGTCGGCCGTGCCGGCAGCCTCGGGCTTGCGCGAGGCGGGGCGCTCGGCCTTGGGCGGGCTGGCGGTGCCGTCTGGGCTGTTACCGATCTTCATGAGCTTCTCCAGGGTGCGGGGCGGGCCCCGCAGAGGGCATTGCAGGGGAGTTTCCTCCTGTATCGGCCCCGGGCCTAGGAACTTGAGCGGGAATTGGCCGGTTTTTCCGGCCAGTTCTCAAGATTCGTGGCAGTTTGCTCATAGCAACACCTCCACGCGGCGTTCGCCGACTGCTCGGCCGCTGGCGACGCGACCACTCTCAAACCTCACCCTGACCTCCTGGCCCTCGATGCCCGCCGACAGAGCCTGCGCCTCGGAGGCGACGGCAAATCCCTCACCCGCAACCCGGACCTGCACGGTCTCTCCGGCGGCAAACCATTGGCGCGACTTCAGCGCCGGCGCGCGCACCGCCTCGGCGGCGCCCAGCGGGCGCGCCAGCGTCCGGCCGATCAGCAGGGCCGGATCCGTGAAGACGGCGCCGGGCTCGGCAGCGATGTCGATATCGGCCACGGCCAGCTGTTCTTGAGACAAATTCACACCAGCCGGCAGCGGGCCGCTGGCGACAACGGCGCGGCCAAAGACGGCAACGCGTATTGGCAGCGTGACATTCCAGCGCGCCACGCCATCGGTGCAGCGCAGGCCGATGCGGCTCTTGCCCCAGACGGCCATGCCGGGCGGCAGATAAGGCTGGATCTGCTGGCAGGGCGCCAGGCGCAGCCGGGCGTCAAGTACGCCGATCTCAACGGCCACACGGGTATTGGGAGGTGCCGCGGCGCGCGCGGCCGTCTCGGCCAGCACGCGCACCCGCTCCACCAGCGCCGGATCAAGCACCGACGCAGGCACGGTCTGCGCCAGGCCGGGATCGGCCGAGAGCAGCATGCAGACAAGGAGCAGGGTGGCACGAAGCATGGCCGCCACTCTAGAGAGGGGCCAGCAGTCCCTAGGTCGGAATTGAACGGCTTTGCCCCCGTTTATCCCGCTCATGTTTTCGGAGCTGCTCCAGACAATTTGCGAGAAGAGCCATCCCGGCCCTTCAGCTCGAAAGCAACCTCGAAAGAGGCCCCCAGATGTTGAACCGATTGACAGACACGCTGAACTTCCAGACCCAGGCGCTCACGCTGCGGGCGGAGCGTCAGCGCCAGCTCGCCAGCAACATCGCCAACGCCGACACGCCAGGCTATCAGGCTCGCGACATGGACTTCGCCAAGGCCCTGCGTGAAGCCACCGGCGAGATCGGCACGCCCGGCGCGATGGCGGCAACGCAGCGCGGCCACATCGCGCCGCTGGCCGGTGCGCGCGGCGAGAGCGGCAAGGAATACGCGCTGCAGTCCCAGACCAGCCTGGACAGCAACGGTGTCGACATGGACCGCGAGCGTGCCAGCTTCGCGGACAACTCGGTGAAGTACGAGGCGACGCTGCGCTTCATCAACGGCGCCGTACGCACGACGCTGGATGCGATGAAGTCGCACAACCAGAGCTGAGGAGGACTGAACCATGTCCATGTTCCAGATCTTTCACGTCGCCGGCAGCGCGGTCAGCGCGCAGAGCCAGCGCCTCAACGTCGTGGCCAGCAACCTGGCCAATGCCGACACCGTGGCCGGCCCGGACGGCCAGGCCTACAAGGCGCGCCAGGTCGTCTTCCAGACCCAATTGATGGGCGCCGGCAACGACAGCGGCAGCGCCGGCGTGCGCGTGACCAGCGTCACCGAGGACCAGACCCCCGGCCGCCGCGTGCACGACCCCAAGCATCCGCAGGCCGATGCCGACGGCTATGTGACCTATTCCAACGTGAACCCGGTGGAAGAGATGGTCAACATGATCTCGGCCTCACGCTCCTACCAGAACAACATCGAGGTGATGAGCACGGCCAAGAACCTGCTGCTCAAGACCTTGCAACTCGGCCAGTCCTGACCGCTGAAAGCCCGCTATGGACATCACCGCACTCAACGGCAGCACGACGGGCACGCCCACCGTTTCCGCCAAGAACGCCGCCGAAACCCAGGACCGCTTCCTGAAGCTGCTCGTCGCGCAGATGAACAACCAGGACCCGCTCAACCCGATGGACAACGCGCAGGTGACGAGCCAGATGGCGCAGATCCAGCAGGTGACGAGCCTGTCCACGCTGGACACCAGCATCAAGAGCCTGGGCGGCCAGCTCGGCCAGATGCAGGCCCTGCAGTCCATCTCGCTGGTGGGCCGCGAGGTCAGCGTGCCCAGCGACAAGATCCAAGTCGAGAACGGTGCTGCCGACGGCAGCTACGAGCTCGACGGCGCGGCCCAGACCGTGAAGCTGGAGATCCTCGGCGGGGCCGGCAATGTCATCGACACCGTGCAGCTGGGTGCCCAGGGCTCGGGCCGCCAGACCTTCTCCTGGCCCGCCGGCACCAAGGTGCCTGAGGGCACTGAAGTCAAGTACCGCATCACCGCAGCCAACGGCGCCAAGGCCGTCACGTCCACGCTCTACGCCCACGACAAGGTGGACGCCGTCTACAGCGAGAACGGCAGCCTCAAGCTCAATCTCGAACGCCTCGGCCCCGTGGACTACACGGCCGTCTCCTCGGTCAACTGATCACCTCTCCCGCAAGCAAGGACTCCCCATGAGCTTCCAGCAAGGCCTTTCCGGGCTCAATGCCGCCTCCAAGAACCTAGACGTCATCGGCAACAACATCGCCAACTCCGGCACCTTTGGCGCCAAGGGTTCGCGGGCCGAGTTCTCCGACGTCTACGCCGCGGCGCTGAACGGCGCTGGCGCCAACCAGGTCGGCATCGGCACCAGCCTGCAGTCCGTCGCCCAGCAGTTCACCCAGGGCAATATCACGACGACCGAAAACCCGATGGACCTCGCCATCAACGGCGGCGGCTTCTTCCAGGTCAGCGACGGCGTGAACCCGACGCGCTACACCCGCAACGGCCAGTTCAAGGTCAGCAAGGATGGCTTCATCGTCAATAACGAGGGCCTCAAGCTGATGGGCTATCCGGCCAACGGCGCGGGTGTCATCCAACCCGGCACGGCCCAACCGCTGCAGCTGCCCACCGGCGGCATCCCGCCCGCCGTGACGACCAAGGTCAGCATGGAGCTCAACCTCGACTCCCGCCTGAAGGCCACCGCCCCCGGTGGCGGCACGGGCACCGGCATGGACCTGAAGGACAGCGCGACCTACAACAACGCGACGTCCATGACGGCCTACGACGCCAAGGGCCAGGACGTCGCCGTGACCTTCTACTTCCAGCGCGCAACCGACCCCAGTGGCGCCGTGCCGCCCAACGACGTCTGGAACGTCTACGCGACTGCCAACGGCACGCCCTTCGATACCGATGCTTCCGGCAACGCCATCCCGCTGGACGCCAACGGCAACCCGACGATCCCCTACACCACCGTCACCTTCCCGCCCACCGGCGGCGCGCCTTCGGCCATCGCCGGCAGCGCGACGACACCGCCCGGCGCGATCTCCATGTCCGTGCCGGCCGGCACCAGCACGCGCGGCAACCCGACGCTGGCGATTCCCGGTATCCAGCTCAACCTGACCGGCGCGACCGAGAACGGCAGCAGCTTCGCGGTGACCAACCTGACCCAGGACGGCTATGCCCCGGGCCAGCTGACCGGCATCCAGGTCGCCAACGACGGCATCGTCCAGGCCCGCTATTCCAACGGCCAGAGCAAGCCGGCCGGCCAGGTTGAGCTCGCCAGCTTCCGCAACCCGCAGGGCCTGCAGACCATGGGCGGCAACGTCTGGATCCGCACCGTCTCCTCGGGTGACGCGGTCGTCGGCGTGCCGGGCGACGGCAACATGGGCGCGCTGCAGTCCGGCGCGCTGGAGGAAAGCAACGTCGACCTGACCGCCGAGCTCGTCAACATGGTGACGGCCCAGCGCGCCTACCAAGCCAATGCACAGACGATCAAGACGCAGGACCAGGTCCTGCAGACCATCGTCAACCTGCGCTGATCACGACGGCTGAGGACGCGCGATGGACCGCATGATCTACCTCTCGATGGCGGGCGCGAAGGCGGCCATGCAACGGCAGGACGTGCTCTCGCACAATCTTGCCAACGTCACCACGAATGGTTTTCGGGCGGAACTGCAGGCCTTTCGCGCCGTGCCGGTGCGCGGCGACGGCGCTTCCACGCGCGCCTTCGCGCTGGAGACCACCATCGGCTACAACGACGCCCAAGGCCCGCTGACGCCGACCGGCCGCAACCTCGACGTTGCCATGCAGGGCAATGCCTGGTTGGCCGTGCAGGCCAACGACGGCACCGAGGCCTACACCCGTGCCGGCTCGCTGGACGTGAACGCCGAAGGCATCCTCGTCATGCGCAACGGCATGCCGGTGCTGGGCGACGGCGGGCCGATCAACGTGCCAGCCAACAGCGAGGTGGCCATCGGCAGCGACGGCACCGTCAGTGCCAAGGCACCGAACCAGAAACCGACCACGGTGGGCCGGCTCAAGCTCGTCACGCCCGAAGCGACCAACCAACTCACGCGTGGCGACGACGGCCTGTTCCGCGCTCTAGAGGGCGACCTGCCTGCCAACCAGGCCGCTCGCCTGCAGGACGGAGCGCTGGAAGGCTCCAACGTCAGCCCGGTCGAGACCATGGTCGCCATGATCGCCGCCGGCCGCCAGTTCGAGCAGCAGATGAAGCTGCTGCAAATTGCCCAGACCCAGGGCCAGCAATCCGCCAAGCTGCTTGGCAGTCAGTAAAGAGGCCCCACCATGATGCGCTCGCTCTGGATCGCCAAGACCGGCATGGAAGCCCAGCAGACCCAGCTGGACAACATCTCGCACAACCTCGCCAACGTCGCCACCAATGGCTACAAGCGCTCGCACGCCGTCTTTGAGGACCTGATCTACCAGAACATGCGTCAGGCCGGCGCCAACAGCACCGACCAGACCACGCTGCCCACCGGTCTGCAGGTCGGGCTGGGCGTGCGCCCGGTGGCCACGGCACGTATCTACACGCAGGGCAATCTGCAGCAGACCAGCAACAACCTGGACCTGGCCATCAAGGGCGATGGCTTCTTCCAGATCCAGCAGCCCGACGGCACGACCGCCTACACACGCGACGGGTCGTTCCAGCTCAATGCCAATGGCCAGATGGTCACCAACAACGGCTACACGCTGCTGCCCGGCATCACCATTCCCGCCAACGCTCAGAGCCTGACCATCGGCAACGACGGCACCGTCAGCGTCACTCTGCCCGGCCAGGCCGCGGCGCAGACCGTCGGCCAGCTGCAGCTCGCCACCTTCGTGAATCCGGCCGGCCTGGACCCCAAGGGCCAGAACCTGTTCACCGAGACGGCCGCCAGCGGCACACCCAACACCGGCGCGCCCAACAACAACGGCATCGGCGCGGTGCAACAGGGCTTCGTCGAGACTTCCAATGTCAATGTCGTCGAGGAACTGGTGCAGATGATCCAGACCCAGCGCGCCTATGAGCTGAACTCCAAGGCCGTGCAGACCTCCGACCAGATGCTGCAGAAGCTGGCACAGATTTAGCTCCCCCCCGTAGCGCTCGCGCGCTCCCCCCAGGGGGCGCGCCWGCGGCCCGGCAAAGCCGGTTCCGCGGCGCCGCTGGATGAGCGGCCTGCTCCGCGGCCTTATGAATGGACAAGTTGTCATGAAAATCGTTGCACTCACTGGACTCCTGGTCGCCACCGCCCTGCTCGCCGGCTGCGCCACGCCCTATCCGGAGCCCCAGGTGGAGCTGGCCCACACGCCGGTCGTCAACCTGCCGCCGGTGCAGGCCATGGCGCCCACCAATGGCTCCATCTACCAGGCCGCTGCCTACCGCCCGCTGTTCGAAGACCATCGCGCCCGCCTCGTCGGCGACACGCTGACCGTCAACATCACCGAACGCGTCTCGGCTTCGCAGACGAGCACCAGCGAGCTGAGCAAGACGGGCAGCCTGTCGGCCGGCATCACCGCGGTGCCGGGCATCTCGCCCAAGGCATTCGGCAGGGCCAGCGCCGAGGCCACATCGGCCAATGACAACAAGGGCAAGGGCAGCAACCAGAACACCAACGAGTTCACCGGCGCCATCACGGCCGTCGTCACCGGCGTGCTGCCCAACGGCCATCTGATGATCAGCGGCGAAAAGCAGATCGGCGTGAACCGCAATGTCGACGTGCTGCGCTTCTCCGGGCAGGTCGACCCGCGCATGATTGCGCAGGGCAATGCGGTGCCGTCGACGTCGGTGGCCAATGTGCGCATCGAGCAGCGCGGCCGCGGCGCTACCGCGGACGCCCACGCCGTGGGCTGGCTGTCGCGCTTCTTCCTGAACCTCGCGCCGAGTTGATCGGGCGGCGCAGGCACACTCAGAAGTGCCCTCTGTGCAGCCATTGCCATTGCCGCTGTTCAGCGCGCAGGCCACGGGCGGTGGTTCGCCGCCAGGACCGGTCAACCCTTCGCGGCTACGATGCGGTGACCGGCGCCGCTGCTCGGCAAAGTCCAGTCATCAAGGGCGGGTCTGAGGCACTTCAATGCGGCGGTCTTACCATTCATTGCAGACGACCAGCGGCAGCCCCGCTGGCTGGTCGGCTGAATTCATTCGTTGACACCCAATGAAATACATCGCGGTTGCTTTGGCCCTATTCCTACACCAGGGCATCGCTTCAGCCTTGTGCATTGGGATGACCCTGGAGAGACAATTCCAGCGCGCTCAGGAAGTGATGATTGTTCGCGTCACCGAGGTGAAAAAGGAAAGTAATAGGCGATACGGTGCTAGGTACGTAGTCCTGGAGTCATTCAAGCAGCTCGAGGTCAATCGAGATGATGTCTACTCCACGTGGGAGCAACACGACATTGCACTGAGCCCAGGTCAAACGTATCTCTTCTTTATTGGAGAGAGCCGTCATGTAGGAAGCTGCGGCGGATCAAGGACGTGGCTGTGGGATGCGCCCGAACCGGATGAAAAGACGGTCGAGACGCTCGATAAGCTGAGACGCTTGCGTGACAACGGCGCCTCGCAAGAATCACCCTGATCAAGCCTTGCCGGCCAGGTAGTCGACCGCCAGATTGGCCAGTGCGCGCACGCCCACCTCCAGCCCGCGCTCATCGACGATGAAGCGCGGCGAGTGGTTGGAGTAGGCCTTGGTCGGCTCGATCTCCGGCGGCGTCACGCCGACAAAGAAGAAGAGGCCAGGGATCAGGCGCTGGAAGAAGGAGAAGTCCTCTGCGCCCGTTGCCTTGGGCACGACCTCGATGCCCATGGGCCTCGGACCGGTGCTGGCGACGCGGGTCAGCGTCGGCACCATCTGCTCGGTCAGCACCGGGTCGTTGCGCGTGACCGGGTAATTGCGCGTGATGCAGACCTTGCACGTCGCGCGTGACGCGGCCGAAATGCCCTCGGCCAACTGGGTCACGCGCTCATGGATGGCCTCGCGCATGCCCTCGTCGAAGCTGCGGATCGTGCCGCGCATCTCGACGGAGTCCGGGATGATGTTCTCGCGCACGCCGCCCTTGATCGCGCCGATGGTCACGACCGCCGGCTCGCGGTTCAGGTCGAGCGTGCGGCTGACGATGGTCTGCAGGCCCAGCACGATCTGCGCCGACGTGACGATGGGATCGATGCCCAGCCAGGGCGCGGCGCCATGGGTCTGCTTGCCCTGCACGGTGATCTTGAGCTTGTCGCTGCTCGCCATCGTCGGCCCCGGGCGGTAGCCGATCACGCCAGCCTGCTGGCGCGAGGTGACATGCAGGCCGAAGATGGCGCTGGGCGTCGGGCTCTCCAGCACGCCTTCCTTGATCATCAGCGCCGCCCCGCCCTCCTCGCCTTCGGGGGGCATCTCCTCGGCCGGCTGGAAGATGAATTTGATCGTGCCGGGAAGGTCGGCGCGCAGACTGGCCAGGATGCTGGCCACGCCCATCAGGATGGCGACGTGGCAGTCATGCCCGCAGGCATGCATGACGCCGACCTCCTCACCGTTCCATACCGCGCGAGCCTTGGATGCGAACGGCAGCTCCACTTCTTCGGTGACCGGCAGGCCATCCATGTCGGCCCGCAGCGCGACAACACCACCGGCCAGGCCGCCCTTGAGCAGCCCGACGACACCCGTGTGGGCGACGCCCGTCTTGACCTCGTCAAAGCCCAGGCTGCGCAGATGCTCGGCGACGACGGACGCGGTGCGGAATTCGCGATTGCCGAGCTCGGGGTGCTGGTGCAGGTCACGCCGCCAGGCGATGACCTGGGGCTCCAGGGCCGCCGTCAGCGCGGCGATGCGCTCGCTAAAAGGAGGCTGGGGGCTCATGAAGAGCCATGGTAGACCTGTGCGGCCCGGGTGTGTGCGGGCGGCGTCTCAGCGATCCAACAGGCGCCCTATCCGTGTAAAGCGACGTTTCAAATCCAACCACTGCTTGCCGCGCGAGCGGTCGATGCGCTTCACGTCGATGAGCGTGTAACCGCCGCAGCCCGTCAGTGTGTGCAGGCCGGCCTGGTGGCTGTCGCTGACCAGATCGCCGGTCAGCCGCTCCAGGCTCGCCTCGATCTCGACCTGCCCGGGCGTCAGGCGTGGAAAACGCAGCAGGCGCGTCGCGCCGCCATAGCCGGTCGAACTGTCCTGCACCGGAAGCGTCAGCACGCCGTCACGGCCGATGAAGGGCCGGCCCGCCGGGCGGGCGCCTTCGCGGTTCACGCGCACCGGGTTGGCGGCCAGTGGCACCCAGGGCCCGAACAATGCCGGCGCATGGGCCATGTGCAGTTCACGCTGGTCGCGCGCTCCCGGCCCGACCAGGGTGTAGAACATCCACCAGTGTCCCTCATGCTCGATGATGGACGCATCCGCCCCGGGCAGGCCGCCCAGCAAGGCGCATTCGCGTTCCCAGTGATTGAGGGACCTGTCGCAGGCGCGGTAGAGGGCGATCTCACCGGCCTGGTAGCTCTCCGGCACCATCCAGGTTTCGCCGTCGTGCTCGAAGACCTGGGGATAGGACAGGTGGAAGGGCCGGTCCAGCACCGTCGACTGGCGGCGCCAGGCCAGGTCGGGGAGGCCGAACTCGTGGCGCTCGATGGTGGCACGCTTGACGCGGTAGTCGAAGGCCTCGACGAACACGTGCAGGGCGTCTCCACGTACCAGGCCGAAAGGGTCGGCCAGGTAACGCCAGCGGCCGGCATCGGGCAACCATGTGATGCGCTCCCGCGCGGCGCTCAGCCGGCGGGCATCGATGTCTTCAATGGGAACAGGGACGATGCCGACCTGCCAGAAGTCGGTGCGCGGCCGCTTGAACATCAAACGTGCCAGGCGGCGTGAGCTTCATCCTCAGCGTCGAAGCCCCTGGCCCGGGCAGCCCGATGGAGCATCACGTCGCGATAAAAGCCCAGCGTGCGGGCAACCGCATTGGTGCGATCGTAGGCCGCCGTCGCGTAACGCACGCTGCGCTCCTGAGGAAGCAGGCTGCGCAGCCGGACCAGTTCCTCGGCCATCGCATGGCCCAGAGCGTGGGCATCACCCACCGGCACCAACCGGGCGGGCTGCCCGGCCAGCATCTCCCGTGGGCCCTGGGTGGCGCTGGACAGCACGGCGCACCCGGCGCGCATGGCCTCCAGGATGGCGAGCGGAAAAGCCTCCTCACGCGACGGTGACACGAAGAGATCGAAGGATTTCAATGCCTGATCAACATCGCTGCGAAAACCCAGCAGGCGCACACGCGAGTCGCCCGCAGCCAGTTCCTTCAGCGCGGCCTCGTCCGGCCCTTCGCCCAGGATGGCCAGCACGGCATCGGCCGGAGCATGAGCCTTGAATCCGGCAATCAGCAGATCCATGCCCTTGCTGCGGTGCAGGCGGCCCACGCTGCCGACCAGCAGCTGGCCGGGTGCCAGACCGAGCTCGGCGCGCAGATCGGTGTGACGGGCGGCGGCCGCGGCGTCGCGCTCCGGCGCCCAGTTGTAGATGACGCTGGCCAGCGCTTCACGCTCAGGCAGGCTCTCGTACTGGGCGCGATTCACGCAGATGAGGCCGTCCATGCGTGCATGGTGATGAGCCTTGTAGCCGACGTGCAGGGTGCCGACGCGGGTCGAAGGCCGGGCGTGCGCGACGGCCTTGCAGGCCGGGCCGAGGTGGCCATGGCAGACATCGGCCGCCAGCCGGCGCGCCAGGTTGGCCACTCGCCAGCCGCGCAGCAGCGGCAGTTTCAGCCCGTGGAAGCGCACCGCGGGAGCCAACGCAGCGGCAACAACGGAATTGGCCGTGCCAATGACGTGGACACGATGGCCCAGTGCGGCCTGGGCATTGGCGAGGTCGATGCAATGCCGCTCACCGCCCGCGATGCGGGATGAAAACACGACATGAACCAGGGTCAACGGTTCGAAGGGYGGGGGCATGGCAGGTCTTGCAACTGAATGCAGCTCGAATCGGCAAGCAAAACTTTACCGATATACACATTCAGAAACCTGTCACCGCCCCTCCGCAAACGGGTGCCGCTAAGCTCCCAATTGCTCTCAAACGTCCGCAATTGGCGGGAATGCGGGAAAACGTTTAGCAGTCCCGGGGAGCCGGCGGAGACATCGCGGCCTCGGTCTATCTACGGCGGGCCGGAAGTCGGGATTGACAGGATCTCACGCACGCAGGTCCAAGGGCTTAGCCGGACCTTGCAGACGGCAACGGAAAATGCCCGACCAAGCGGTCGGGCATCCATGTCCGGATTGCCCCGACAGGGCTGCAGGGCTCAGCGCATCTTGCTGACCCACTCGTTGCGCTGCTCGTCGTAGCGATACATCATCAAAAAGCGCAGCGTCTCCATGTTGACCTGCTCGCGCGTCAGCGTGCTCATGTCGCGCGGCGCCTTGATTGGCACCCAGCTGCCGACGGTGTCGTCGTAGACATTCATGCGCAGGAACTGGTCGCGCATCGCCAGAACCTCGGCACGCGACATGACACCCTTGGGCGGCTCCATGCCGGACTTCAGCACCCACATGCCGGTGAGTTCGTCCCAGCGCATCAGGGCCAGGAAGGTGTCGCGCTCCATCTTGACCTGTTCGCGGGTCAGGCCCTGGGCCTGACTGGGGGCAGAAAAGGCAGCAAGCGAGGTGGCCAGCACGAGGGTCAGCAGGGAAAGGCGTGTCATGTCAGTCTCCAAAAGGGACGGTGGAAGAGAGGTTGCTGTGCTGACTGGGCGCCTCAGTGCTCACAGGTGGTGAGTGGTCGGGCGAAGGTCGCCGGCCTTACAGCCTCGGCGGGGTGTGAAAAATACCCGCGGCTCATGGCGGCCACGACCAATGGTTCAGAAAAGCGGGGCTGACCGCGCCCTTTTCGTCGGCTTCGCGGGCTCAAGGATCCGCAGAATCGGTCGAGTGAAGTACCTGCAAGCCCTCCTCCTCAGCCTGGCCGTCGTGCTGGCGCCCGTTGCCCCTGCCCATGCCGCGCGCATCAAGGAGGTCGCCTCGGTCGCCGGCGTGCGTTCCAACCCTTTGACCGGCTACGGCTTGATCGTTGGTCTGGACGGCACGGGCGACCAGACGACGCAGGCGCCCTTCACCGGCCAGAGCCTGACGGCGATGCTGCAGCAGTTCGGCGTGCTGCTGCCCCAGGGCGTCACGATGCAGCCGCGCAATATCGCCGCTGTCATGGTGACGGCCTCGCTGCCGCCTTTTGCCCAGCCCGGCCAGCAGCTGGACATCAACGTCTCTTCCATCGGCAATGCCAAGAGCCTGCGCGGCGGCACGCTGATCGCCACGCCCCTGCGCGGCGCCGATGGCCAGATCTACGCGATCGCCCAGGGCAACCTCGTGGTCGGCGGCGCTGGCGCTTCTGCCGGCGGCTCCAAGGTGCAGATCAACCACCTCAGCGCCGGCCGCATTCCCGCAGGCGCCCTCGTCGAGCGCTCGGTGCCCACGCCCCTGTCCCAGGGCGACAGCATCCAGCTCGACCTGAACAGCAGCGACTACGCCACCGCGCGCGCCGTCGCCCAGGCCATCAACAAGGCCAAGGGCGCCGGCATCGCCCAGGCGCTGGACGGCCGCGTCGTGCGCGTGAAGGCGCCGTCCACGCCCGACGAACGCGTCGGCTTCCTGGCCGACGTCGAGAACCTCGCCATCGACATGGCGACGCCCGCGGCACGCATCGTCATCAATGCGCGCACCGGCTCCATCGTCATGAACCAGGCCGTCACGCTGTCTTCCTGCGCCGTCGCGCACGGCAGCCTGTCGGTGACCATCAGCTCCACGCCCATCATCAGCCAGCCCAACGCACTGTCCGGCGGTCAGACGACGGTGGCCGAGAAGGCCGACATCTCCATCCGCCAGGAGCCCGGCAGCCTCATCCAGCTGGCCGCCGGCGCGCGCCTGGCGGACGTGGTCAAGGCCCTGAACTCCCTCGGCGCGACACCTCAGGATCTGCTCGCCATCCTGCAGGCCATGAAGAGTGCGGGCGCCCTCAACGCCGAGCTCGAGGTGATCTGATGTCGTCGTCGTTCCAGTCCATTTCCGGCCAGAGCCTGGGCAGCCTTGATGCGCTCAAGGCGCAGGCCTCGCGCGACCCCAAGGCGAGCATCCGTGAGACGGCCAAGCAGTTTGAGTCGCTCTTCATGCAGGAAGTCATGAAGAGCATGCGCGCGTCCACCCTGTCCAGCGGCATGCTGGACAACAACGCGACCCAGCTCGGCACCGAAATGCTGGACACGCAGTTCGCCGGCAAGATGAGCGGCCTGCCCGGCGGCCTGTCGGAGGCGATCCAGAAGCAGCTGCAGCGCCAGATGGGCATCCAGGACCTGTCGCCCGAGAACATCAAGAAGAACAGCCAGACGACGCTGGCCCAGGCCCTGCCGGCACTGGCCACCAAGGGCATTCCCAACCATGTGCAGGGCTTCATCCAAAAGCACGATGCCGCGGCCCGCTCCGCGTCGGCTGCCACCGGTATCCCGGCCAGCTTCATGGTGGCCCAGGCCGCCCACGAGAGCGGCTGGGGCAAGCGCGAGATCACCGGCGCCGACGGCAGTCCTTCGCACAACGTCTTCGGCATCAAGGCCACGCCGGGCTGGAAGGGCAAGACCGTCGACGTGAGGACCACCGAGGTCATCAACGGCCAGGCCGTCAAGGTGACGGCCAAGTTCCGCGCCTACGGCAGCTACGACGAGGCCTTCAAGGACTACGCCAAGCTGATCAGCGGCAACGACCGTTATGCCAAGGTCGTCGCCCAGGCCCAGAACGGCAATGCCGCCGGCTTTGCCCGCGGCCTGCAGCAAGCGGGTTACGCCACCGACCCGGCCTATGCCGAGAAGCTGGCGAAGACCATCCAAACCACCCAGCGCGTGCAGAGCACGCTCATGGCCTGATATGACGCCCCTCGCCCAAGAAGAATCTTGGTCGGTCCCCCGCGGGGACGGCGATGCTTGCCGGTTCGACCGGCAAGCACATCGCCAGCGCGGGCCGGCTAGGGAGCGGCCCGGCGCTCGGCCCGCAAATCTGATGCACCGCAACTGCCGCGTGCGCGGAACGGAGAACTGAAATGGCCGGCTTGCTCACTCTCGGCGCCCGCGCGATGTTCGCCAACCAGGCGGCGTTGCAGACCATCGGCCAGAACATTGCCAACGCCAACACGCCGGGCTATTCGCGCCAGTCCGTGGTGCTGACAACCTCGGCCGGCCAATACACCGGTGCCGGCTTCTTCGGCAAGGGCGTGGACGTGCAGACCGTCGTGCGTTCGCACAACGAGTTCCTGACCAAGGAGGCCGCTTCCTCCAAGGCCACCGCCATGGCCGATTCCACCCGTGCCGAGCAACTGGCGCGCATGGAGAAGATCTTCCCGCCCGGCACCGAGGGCCTGGGCC
>NZ_JBFUMN010000078.1:0-18663 GCF_054049335.1 Roseateles sp. P5_E1 | reverse complement strand
ACATAGGCGTCAAAGGCCGCGCGGCTGAACTTGCCCTCCAGCGCCGCCAGCGCGCCGCGGGCGCCCTTGAGGCCATAGACCGGCATGGTCAGCCGCTTCACGACATCGGCCTGCAGCCGCTCAACTTGGCGTTCCTGCAGGCCGCGCGCCTCGGCGCCGGCGCGCTGCTGCTGCCAGATGACGGCGCCCGCTGTCAAAGCCAGGCCGATGGACAGCACGGCCGCGGCCGCCACCCATGCAGCCGTGCTGACCTTCTCTGACCCGGTATAGCCGTCTCCGATGCGCAAGCCTTGACTCTTTTGTGGCGCGGCATGCTGCCTGCGTGGCGATTGAAGCATGTCCGGTCCGCGCCGTCAGCCCCATGGCGGGGCCGCCCGAGCACAATGCCAGCCATGAATATCTTCCTCATTCAGGCCCGCGCCAACCGCCTCGCCAACCGCCGCCTGCTGGGTGCGCTGGCAGCGCTGTCCGATGCCGATTTCCACGCCCCGCGCACCAGCTTCTTCCCCAGCCTGGCGCTGACGGCCAATCACATCCTCAATGTGGACCATTACTACCTTGCCGCCCTGCAGGGTGACGCAGCCATGCGCCACATCTGGGCCAGTTATGTGCCGGCGCAGACGGCGGCCGAGCTGGCGGCGCGGCAGGACGAAAGCGACGAGAAGCTGGTGGCGTTCTGCTCAGGCTTGCAGCCGGGCGACGAGGAGCGCATCGTCGCCTTCGACCGCGGCGCCGGTATCGAGAACGGGCCGCGCGAGCCGGTGGGGCGGGTGCTGGCGCACCTCTTCATGCACCAGACCCACCACCGCGGGCAGGTGCATGCGATGCTGGCCGGCACGTCGGTGAAGCCGCCGCAGCTGGATGACTTCATCATGCTGGGCGATGACAAGCATCGTGTGGCGGACATGGCGGAGCTGGGTTGGGCCGAGCCGGTGTGACGGCAGACGCAAATGGCGGGTATGGCGGTAAGGCACAAATCGATCGCGTCCAACATCGAGCTGATCCGGCTCCTGAACTTCGGTGAGCATGCCCTGGCCGTCGACTGCGCCCAGGCCGCGCTGCGCAACCGCCCCTCCGACAGCAAGCTCTGGCAGTTGCTCGGCCTGGGCCATATGCAGCTTGGCCGGCATCGCGACGCGCTGGCGGCGCTGCGCCGTGCGGCCGAGTTGGCGCCGGGCGATGCCGAAATCCGAGACAACCTGCGCATTCTCGGAACGGCGGCCGGGACGATGGCCTGGCAGGCTTTTGCCGCGGCGATGGAAGCAGGCGACCTGCCGCAGGCGTTGAGCCTGGCGCGCCGTGCGGTGCGTGACGAACCGCAGGAGGCGGCGCGTCACAACAACCTGGCCGTCGCGCTGGCGGCTTCGCAGCGCATGTCCGAAGCCATCGATGCCAGCCGGCGCGCGGTGACGTTGGCGCCGCAGTCGGTGGAGTTCCAGCTGAACCTGGCCCGCTTCCTGACGGTCACCGGGCAGGAAGCCGACGGACCGGCCAGCTATCGCCGCGTCCTCGAACTCGATCCCGAGAACGTGGAAGCGCGCCGCCTGCTGGCCTGGCACGCTGCGCACCGGGGTGACCCGGCCGAGGCTGCGGCCTACTGCAGCGCGAGCCGCGATGAGTTTCCTCGCGACCTGTCCCTGTTCAGCAACCGGCTGTACTACGGCACGCTCGATGGCAGCCTGGCGCCCGAGGAGAGCTTCGCCGCGCATGTCGAATACGGCCGGCGCGCCGAGGCCGCGGCGCCGGCTGCGAGCTTCGCCTTCGCGCAGCCGTGCGACCCGGCGCGGCGGCTGCGCGTGGGCTTCGTGTCGGGCGATCTCTACGATCATCCCGTGGCCGGCTTCATCGAACCGGTCTGGGCGGCGCTGGACCGGAGGCAGATCGAAGTCTGGGTCTACGCGGGCGGTGCGAAGCGCGATGCAGTCACCGAGCGGCTGCGCCCGCTGGCCCAGGTCTGGCGCGACGTGCGGGACCTCGGCGACGAGGCGCTGGCGGCCCGCATCCATGCCGACGCGATCGACGTGCTGTTTGACCTGTCGGGCCACACGGCCAGCCACCGGTTGCCGAGCTTTGCGATGAAGCCCGCGCCGCTGCAGGTGACGTGGATCGGCTATCCCAACACGACCGGCCTGCGTGCCATGGACTACGCGCTGTGCGACCGTTTCAATGCGCCGCCGGGCCTGTACGAGCACTTCTACGTCGAGAAGTTCGCGCGCATCCCCTGCTCGGGCACGTTCACGCCGCTGGTTCGGCTGCCGGAGGTCGCCCCGCTGCCRGCGCYGGCAGCGGGGCGGGTCTGCTTCGGCAGCTTCAACGCGGTGCGCAAGATCGGCCCGGAGGTCGTCGCTGGCTGGGCCCGCGTGTTGCACGCCGTGCCGGATGCGCGCCTGCTGATCGGCTACGTCGCCGCGCAGGCGCAGGCGCAGCGCCTGGAGGCTGAGTTCGCGCGGCAGGGCATTGCCGCGGCGCGGCTGCAGTTCCGGCCGCCCGTGGCGCTGGCCGACTACCTGGCCCTGTACGGCGAGGTGGACCTTGTGCTCGACAGCTGGCCCTACGGTGGCGGCACGACGACCAACTATGCGCTCGCGATGGGCGTGCCGGTCGTGACGCTGCGCGGCGCCGGGCGGGCGCATTGCCAATCGGCCGGCGTGCTGGGCCGCATCGGGCTGGAGGACTGGGTGGCGCGCGACGTCGACGAGTTCGTCGCCATCGCTGCCGCCCGGGCCGGCGATCTGCCGGCACTGGCGGCCTTGCGTGCGGGCCTGCGGGATCGCTGGCAGGCCACGCCGCTGCGCCGGCCGGCCACGGTCGCGCGGGGCCTGGAGCGAGCCGTTCGCCGCATGTGGCAGCGCTGGTGTGCAGGCCTGCCGGCCGAGCACTTCGAGATCGGGCACGACGAGGTGCCCGGCCCTGTCCCGGCGCCAGCGCCATGAGCATGCGGCTGCTGATTCCCGACCTGCCCTGCGCAGACGCGCTGATGCCCTGGCTGCGCCGCATCGACGCCGCACGCCAGTACAGCAACTTCGGCCCGCTGGTGCGGGAGCTGGAAGCGACGCTCGCGGCGCACTGGCCGATCGCGCCGATCGCGCCGGTGGGGGCGGACCTGCATGTGCGCACGGCGAGCAGTGGCACCGCCGCCCTCGAACTGGCGATGGCGGCGCTGGACCTGCCGCGGGGCGGCGAGGTGCTGATGCCCGCCTTCACCTTTCCCGCCACCGCAGCCGCTGCACTGCGCCAGGGGCTGCGGGTGCTGTTCGCCGACGTCGCCGAGGGCAGTTGGCAGCTCAGCCCGGTGCTCGCGCGCGAGGTCGCACGCCACCGCCGCCTGGCGCTGGTGATGCCCGTGGCCACCTTCGGCCGGCCGCTGGATGCGGCCGCGTGGGACGCCTTTTCCGAGGACACGGGCGTCCCGGTGTTGATGGATGCCGCGGCGGCCTTCGGCAACCAGGCCGTCGGGCATCGGGCCTGCGCCGCCTTCAGCTTGCATGCGACCAAACCCTTCGGCATCGGCGAGGGTGGGCTCATCGCCACGCGCGACGCCGCCCTGGCCGAGCGTGTGGCTCGGCTGTCCAACTTCGGGTTCGAGGGCGGGCGGGCCGCCGCCGTGGCGGGCAACGCCAAGATGTCAGAGTACGCGGCTGCCGTGGCCCTGTGCCAGTGGGCACGCCGTGGCGCGCTGCGCGAGCGGCGCCGGGCGCGGTGGCCGGCCTACAGCGCGCTGCTGGACGGCTTGCCCGGCGTGGGGCGGCAGACGGGCTTCGATGCCGGCGACGCGCTGCCGGCCAACCTGGTGTTGATGCTGCCCGTTCCCGCGGCGCCGGTGGCCGCAGCCCTGGCCCGCGAGGGCATCGAGACGCGCCGCTGGTATTGCCCGCCGCTGCCGGCGCAGCCGGCCTTCGCGGCCTGCCCGGTCGTTGGCGATCTGCCGGTCACGGCCGCCCTGGCCGGGCGCAGCCTCGGCCTGCCCTGGCATGGCTTCCTGACCGAAGCAGACCTCGATCAGCTGCGGTGCGCCCTCGCCACGCATGTCGTGCCTACCCTGATGCAAGAACCAGCCGGCCATGCATGAGAKGCCGCGCCTGCTGGTCGCCAGCGTCGGCAGCCTGGTGGGGCAGAACCTGCTCGAAGGGCTGGCTGGGCGGCGCGAGGGTGTCGAGGTGGTCGGCTTCAACTCACAGGCCGACGCGGTCAGCAACTTCCTGTGCGACCGCGTTCACCTCACTCCCGAGCTCAACAACGCCGGCTTCCTGGCCCGCTTCGAAGCCATCGTGGCGCAGGAGGCACCCGACCTCATCCTGCCCGGTCGCGACGACGACGTTGTCTTCCTCGCCGGATGGGCCGAGCGCAACCCCGGGGTGCGCTGCATGGTGGGCGGCGCAGCGAGTGCGCAGGTGCTGCGCGACAAGCGGGCCACTGCCGCCTTCGCGACGGCACGCGGCCTGCCCTTCGCACCGACGCTGTGCGATCAGGACGGTTGGGCCGCCGTGTCAGGGCTGGCGTCTGGATGGGGCTGGCCGCTGGTTGCCAAGCCGCGCCGCGGCAACGCGTCGCGCGGTGTCGTGCTGGCCACCGGGGAGAGCGAACTGCGCGCCGCGCTGTCCTGGCCGGACTACTGTTTTCAACCCTGGCTGGGCGCCCGGCCGGAACTGGCGGCCTGGCAGCGACTGCGCGAGGGTGGTGTGCCGCTGGACTGGTCGTTGCCTGGAGTGGAGAAGCTCAGCCTGGACGGCTGCGTGGCGCCCTCGGGCCGGGTGCTGGCGCCCTTCGCGACGCGGCACACGCAAGTCAGGCTCGGCCGCACGGAGCGTGTCGAGGCGCTGGCCCTGGACGGCGAGCTGCGCCCCATGCTCCAGGCCTTCGGGGCGGCCTTGGCCGACCTGGGCTGGCGCGGCCCCTTCAATGTGCAGTTGGGCCGCACGCCGGACGGGCTGCTGCTGGCCTTCGAGATCAACGGTCGCTTCACCGGCAGCGCGGCCACGCTGGGCCACCTCGGGCTGGACTACATCGGCGAGTGCCTCGGCGCCTTCCTGGAGGGTGCGCCGCTGCCTGGCGTGCGCCCGGCCACCGCGCAGCGCGTCGACAAGCGCCTGGGCAACTGGGCGCTGGACCTCGACGCCGCGGACACGCTGAGGCGCGCGGGAGTCTGGGAGCGCTGAGGGCTACAGCTCCGCCACGCCTTTGACCCGCACCGGCATCGCCACCGGCTGCGCCGCAACCTCGACCGTGCGGCCATGGAAGCGATCCAGCAGTGCCTGCCATTGCTTCTTCACCGCAATGACGTTGGCATGCTTGACATGCCCATAGCCGCGGATCTTCTCGGGCAGGCGGGCCAGTTCGACGGCGGTGTTCAGGTTGTTGGCCGTCAGTGAAGCGAGGATCTCGTCGACCAGCTTCTCGTAGTCGGTGATGAGCTGGCGCTCCATGCGGCGCTCCTCGGTCTTGCCGAAGATGTCCAGCACGCCGCCGCGCAGGCCTTTCAGCTTCGCCAGCCACTTGAAGGCGGTGAAGGTCCACGAACCCATCTCGATCTTCTTCGCACGGCCGTCGGCGCCGGGCCTGGAGATCAGCGGCGGGGCGAGGTGGAAGGACAGGCGCTCCCAGTTCTCGAACTGGTCCTTCATCGCCTTCTCGAAGCGGCCGTCGGTGTACAGGCGCGCCACCTCGTACTCGTCCTTGATGGCCAGCACCTTGGCGTAGTAGCGCGCCACGGCCTGTGTCAGGCGTTGGCCCTTGCCGAGGGCGGACTCGGCGGCGCGCACGCGCTCGACCAAGGCGCGGTAACGCTGGGCGTAGGCCGCATCCTGGTAGTCGGTCAGGAACTGGGCGCGCCGCTCGATCAGGCCGTCAGGGCCGTCGAGCTGGTCGAAGTTGAAGAGCTTCACCACGTTGACGTCGCCGGCCAGCCTCGGAATAGCGTCCGGTGCAGCGATGGCCAAGCGGCCCAGCGCAAAGGCGGTCTTGTTGGCCTCGGCGGCGACGCCGTTCAGCTCGATGGCGCGCATCAGCGCCGCCTCGCTGACGGGGATCAGGCCGCGCTGCCAGCAGGCGCCCAGCATGATGATGTTGCTGGGCAGGGTGTCGCCCATCAGGCGCTGCGAGATGTCCTGGGCGTCGATGGTGTCGAGTTCGCCTTGCTCGCCGACGGCGAACTTCATCTTGGCGATCAGCGAGTCGCCCTGCAGCGATGCATCCGGGTTGCGCACAAAGCCGGCCGTGGGCAGTTCATGCGTGTTGGCCAGGATGACGGTGCGACCGGCCTTCACCGTGCCCAGCGCATCGGGCGAGGCGCCCACCACCATGTCGCAGGCCAGCAGCACGTCGGCCTGCTGGGTGTCGATACGCACCTGGTTCAGCAGGTCCAGCGTTGGTGCCACGCGCACGAAGCTCAGCACCGCACCACCCTTCTGCGCAAAGCCCATGAAGTCCAGCACCGAGGCCTGCTTGCCCTCCAGGTGGGCGGCCATCGACACCAGCGCACCGACGGTGACGACACCGGTGCCGCCGACACCGGTGACCAGCAGGTCGAACGGCCCCGTCCATTGCCAGGGGGCAGGCGGCTGGATGGCGGCGAGTTCGCGCGCCAGGTCTTGCGCCGTGTAGCTGCCGCCGGCCTTCTTCTTCAGTACCGGTTCGTGCACCGACACGAAGCTCGGGCAGAAGCCGTTCACGCAGGAGAAGTCTTTGTTGCAGCTGCTCTGCTCGATGGCGCGCTTGCGGCCCCAGTCGGTCTCCACTGGCACCACGGACAGGCAGTTCGATGCGACCCCGCAGTCGCCGCAGCCCTCGCAGACGGCCTCGTTGATGAAGATGCGGCGCGGCGGGTCCGGGAATTCCTTCTTCTTGCGGCGGCGGCGCTTCTCGGCGGCGCAGGTCTGGTCGTAGATCAGTACCGTCACGCCTTCGATCTCGCGCAGCTCGCGCTGCACGGCATCCAGCTCGCTGCGGTCATGGAAGGTCGTGCCGGTCGGAAACAAGCCATGGTGGCCGTCGTACTTGCCGATCTCGTCGGACACCACCACCAGGCGCTTGACGCCCTCGGCCTCCACCTGGCGCGCGATCTGCGGCACGCTGGTCTGGCCGTCGACCGGCTGGCCGCCGGTCATCGCGACGGCGTCGTTGTAGAGGATCTTGTAGGTGATGTTGGTCTTGGCCGCGATGGCCTGGCGGATGGCCAGGTAGCCCGAGTGGTAGTAGGTGCCGTCGCCCAGGTTCTGGAAGACGTGCTTTTCCTTGGTGAAGCGCGATTGCGCCGCCCAGTCCACGCCCTCGGCGCCCATCTGGATCAGGCCGGAGGTGCCGCGCTCCATCCAGCTGGCCATGAAGTGGCAGCCAATGCCAGCCAGGGCCCGTGATCCCTCGGGCAATTTCGTCGACGTGTTGTGCGGGCAGCCCGAGCAGAAATAGGGCTGGCGGCGCACCGCGTCGGCGGCGTTGCTCAGCAGTTGCGGCGTCAGGAAGTCGACGACCAGGTGGCGGCGGTCCAGCGCCGGGTTCAGCCGCGCCAGCCAGTCGGCCACCGTGCCCATGATGCGGCTGGGGCGCAGTTCGCCCAGGGCGCTCAGCACCGCGCAGCCATGTTCATCCGTCTTGCCGACGACGCGCGGGCGCTGGAAGTCGGGCAGGTGGTAGAGCAGCTCCTTGATCTGGCGTTCGACGACCGGGCCCTTCTCCTCGATGACCAGCACGTCGGTCAGGTTGGAACAGAACTCGGTGATGCGCGTCGGCTCCAGCGGGAACACGAGGCCGACCTTGTAGACCCGCACGCCGGCCGCGGCCAGGGCGTTGGGGTCGAGGTCCAGGCGCCGCAGCACCTCCATGAAGTCGTAGTGCGCCTTGCCCACCGTCACGATGCCCAAAGTAGCCGCCGGGCTGGTGACGATGTGCTTGTCGATGCTGTTGACCTTGGCGAAGGCCTTCACCGCTTCGATCTTGTGCGCCAGGCGCGATTCCAGCTCCAGTGAGGGCAGGTCGACCGAGCGGATGTGCAGGTTGGTCGGCGCCGTGTAGTCGACGGGCTGAGTGAAGTCCAGCGCCACCGCGTCCAGGTCCACCGTCATGCCGCTCTCGACGACCTCCGAGATCGCCTTGAAGCCAACCCAGGCGCCCGAGAAGCGCGACAGCGCCCAGCCATACAGGCCGAACTCCAGGTACTCGGCCACATTGGCCGGGTGCACCAGCGGCATGCTCCAGGCCTGCAGCGCCTGGTCGCTCTGGTGCGGCGTGCTGCTGGAGACGCAGCCATGGTCGTCACCGCAGACGACCAGCACGCCGCCCTGCGTGCTCGTGCCGTAGACGTTGCCGTGCTTGAGCGCATCACCCGAGCGGTCCACGCCCGGACCCTTGCCGTACCACATCGCAAACACGCCATCGACGGTGCGCTGTGCATCCAGGGCCACGCGCTGCACGCCCAGGCAGGCTGTCGCGGCCAGGTCTTCGTTGATGGCCGGCAGGAACTCGATGTGGGCCTTCTCGAGGAACTTCTTGGCCTTCCACAGCTGCTGGTCCACCATGCCCAGCGGCGAGCCGCGGTAGCCGGAGACGAAGCCGGCCGTCTTCAGCCCGGCGCGCTCGTCCTGGGCTTTCTGCGCGAGCAGCAGCCGCACCAGGGCCTGCGTGCCGGTCAGGAAGACGGCGCCGCTGTTGGCGGCGAGGTTGTCGCTGAGCTGGTAGGGGCGCAGGCTGGGCGTGACAGAGGTGTCGGACATCGGATCTCCTAAGGCGGGAAATTCTTCCCTCCATACGCCGGAAGAACTTGCCTCAATGCCGGGTTGCGGCGGGCCGAATGAGATGATTCTTCTCCAAAGAGGGGATTCATGGAAACAAACGAGTTCGACCGGGCCAGCCTGCAGATCCTGGAGGCTCTGCAACTTGACGCGCGCCTGTCGACCCAGGCCCTGGCCGAGAAGGTGGGCCTGTCGGCCACGCCGGTGTGGCGGCGCGTCAAGGAGATGGAGGAGCGCGGCGTCATCCGCGGCCAGGTCGTGCTGGTGGACCGCGAGAAGATCGGCCTGTCCATCCTCGTGCTGGCCAATGTCAGCCTGGTGCGGCACAGCGAAGGCGCGGTGGAGCAGTTCGAACGCCTGGTGGGCACGCGACGCGAGATCATCGAATGCCATGCCATCACCGGCGAGGCCGACTACGTCATCAAGGTTGTTGCGGCCGACATGAAGGCCTATGACCTCTTCCTGCAGCAGCACATCTTCAAGCTGCCGGGCGTGAGCAGCGTACGCAGCAACGTCGTGCTGCGCGAGGTCAAGTACGAGACGGCCCTGCCGGTGGGCTGACCGCCCCGCAACAGGCTGGGCGTGATCGATTGCAGCCATAGACGCTCTTCGCCCTGCTTTGCGAATCCGTCTCGACGGCACGCACTCTGGCGGCGCTGGCCCAGTCCGATGCGGCGATGCAGCGCGTCAAGCTGGTGCGTCGGCAATGGAGCTGAGAACAGCCAGAGCCGCCTCGAAATCCAGCCGGTCCAGCGCGTGGCGCAGCCGCTCGAAGCCGGCCTCGCCGCAGGCCGCGCGCAGTGCCGGGGCGAGGGGCTGGAACTGGTCCAGGGCGGCCAGGTCATGCGCCTGCAGGGCCTGCTTCAAGCGCACCAGCGCCTGCGCATCCAGCGGGCGGGCCGCGGCGGTCGCCGGGCCGGGCTGGCGACCTTGCAGCCAGGGTCGGGCCTGCGCCGCCAGTGCCGACAGGCGCTGCGCCACTTCGGCCAGCGCGGCCTGGAAGTCCTGTCCGGCGCGGGCCTGGACTTCGCCACGCTGGGCTGCCTGGCGCAGGGCCGCAGCCGCCAGCAAGCCGGCGCTGCCACCTAGCTTGTGCAGGCGGGCGGCGGCTTGCGTGGCATCCAGGGGTGCCAATGCCGTCAGGTCCACGAACTCGTCGAGCAGGCGCTCCAGCAGCCGGGCGAAGAAGTCCAGGTCGCCCTGCATGCGCTGGCTGGCCTCGTCGCTGTCGATGCCGTCCAGCGCCGGCCAGGCCTCGCCCGCCGGGCTCTCTGCGGCGCGGGCGGCCACCGGCAGGCGCCGGCCCTGCATGCGTTCGACCTGCTCGCGCAGCTGCTGCACGAGGCCGGCCGGATCAAAGGGCTTGCTGATGAAGCTGTTCATGCCGGCGTCCAGCGCGCGTTGGCGCTCGCTGAGCAGGGCGCCGGCAGTCAGCGCCAGGATGGGCAGCTCGCGCAGGCCGAGTTCGGTGCGGATGCTGCGCGCGGCGGCCAAGCCGTCGAGCACCGGCATCTGCACGTCCATCAGCACCGCGTCGAAGCCCCTCGGCTCGGCGCGCAGCCGCGCGACGGCGGCGGCCCCGTCCTGGGCCAGCGTGACGATCGCGCCCTCCTGCTCCAGGATGCGCCGGGCCACCTCGAGGTTGATGTCACTGTCGTCGGCCACCAGCACGCGCACGCCGGGCAGGCGCTGCACGGCTGTGGCGCTGGGGCCGCTGGCCAGCAGCGGCTGCGTGGTGCCGCGCGCGGCCAGCGCCGCCTGTACGGCGTCGAAAAGGGCCGACACATCGGCTGGCAGGCGCAGCTGCCCCACGCCGGCACCGCGACTCATCAACACGCAGGGCAGGGCGGCCAGGCGTTCCTGCAAGACGCGCTGCCCGGCCGAGGGAAGGGTCTGCAACAGGCGGTGGTCGAGCAGCACCAGGTCGGGTGCGGCGCGGCCCAGGCGCTCCATCAGCGCCGCGGCGGCGTCCAGCGGTTCGGCCTGCCAGCCAAGGTCGGCACACAGGCGCTGCAGCGCGTCGCGCTGGGTGGCATCGTCGCTGGCCAGCAGCAGCGTCAGCGGGCGGATGGCCGGGCCCGGGCCGGCCGCGGGCTCGAAGGGCAGGCGCACGATGAAGCGCGTGCCGGCGCCGGGGCTGCTGCTGACGCCGACCTGGCCGCCCATCAGCTCGCACAGCTGCTTGACGATGGACAGACCCAGGCCCGTGCCGCCGTAGCGGCGCGACGTGGAGCTGTCGGCCTGGGTGAAGGGCGTGAAGATGCGCGACAGCGCCTCGGCCGGAATGCCAATGCCGCTGTCCTGCACGGCAATCTCGAGCTGCAGCGGCTGGGCACCGGCGTCGGCGCAGCGCGCGCTCAAGGCGACCTCGCCCTCGGACGTGAACTTGATGGCGTTGGAGACGAGGTTGCTGACGACCTGGCGCAGCCGCGCCGCGTCGCCGAGCAGAAGCGGTGGCAGGCCTGCGTCCAATTCGAGATTGAGCGCGATGCGCTTGGACTCGGCTTGCGACTGGAACAGGCTGGCGACATCGCGCAGCAGGGCACGCGGGTCGAAGGGCGTGGCTTCCATGACCATCTCGCCGGCCTCGATCTTGGACAGGTCCAGCACCGCGTTGATGACGTCCAGCAGCGAGCGGCTGGCGCTGCTGACCTTGGCCAGCAGGTCGCGCTGGGCGGCGTCCAGCGGCGTGCGTTCGAGCAGGAAGGTCAGGCCCATGACGGCGTTCATGGGCGTGCGGATCTCGTGGCTCATATTGGCCAGGAAGTCGCTCTTGGCCGCGCTGGCCGCGTCGGCCGCCTGCATCGCGCGGCGCAGGGCGTCGGCATCGGCGCGGCGCTCGGTGATGTCCTGCACGGCGCCGACCAGCCTGACGACGCGGCCGGCCTCGCGGCCTTCTTCTCGTTCGGTGGCGCCGACGGAATGCAGCCAGCGCAGCCGACCGTCCGGGGCCAGCAGCTCCAGCTCCAGGTCCCAGCCCTCGCCGGTGCGAGCGGCTGTGGCCATGGCCTGGCGCAGCTTCTGCTCGGAGTCGGGCATGAAGCCGCGCAAGACCGCCTCGCTGTCCGGCTCGGTGCCGTCCGGCAACTGGTGGATGGCGTGGGTCTGGCCCGTCCAGCTCAGCCGGCCGCTGTCCACATCCAGCTCCCAGCCGCCGACGCCCGCCATCTGGCCGGCGCGCCCCAGAAAGGCCTCGTTGCGTGCGAGCTGGCGGTTGCTGTCGCGCAGGGCCGTGTCGCGCTGCTGCAGGGCGGCCGTCATGGCGTCCAGGGCCTGCGACAGCTGGCCGAGCTCGTCCTTGTCTGCCAAGCCGCTGCGGGCAGCCAGGTCACCGCCTTCGACGGCCTTGGCCACGCTGCGCAGCTTGTCGATGGGCGCGAGCACGCGCTTGAGCAGCAGGCCGGCCAGCAGCAGCGTCAGCGTCAGCAGCGTGGCCTGCGTGGCGACCGCCAGCCAGCGCTGGCGCACGGCGTCGCGGCGGCGCGACTCGACGAGGTCGCGCGACAGCTCGAAGGCGCCGTCGCTGACGCGGCGCGTTTCGTTGACCAGCTGGTCGGTCAGCATCTCGCGGCGGGCGACACCATCGGCATCGACGGCTGCCGACTGCGAGGCCTGGCGCAGCGCGGCGAAGACCTGCGGCAGGCCGCGGGCCGTGTCCTGCAGGTCGCCGACCTGCTCGGCGCTGGCCGCGTCCGCGCCGGCGTAGTTGGCCAGCGCCTGGCTCAGGCGCTGGTGCACGAGGTTCCACTGCCGGGCGGCGCGTTCGCTGTGGTACAGGCCGTAGTCCTGGGTCAGCACCAGCAGGCCGGCGGCGTCGCGCGCAATGACCTCGACCGTCGTGCGCTGCGCGTCATTGCGCTCGGAGGCTTCGCGCTCGATGGCGATGCTCGTCAGCCGCGTGCCAACGACCAGCAGCGCCGCGATCACGCAGGTCATCAGGGCGGGGCGCAGGCGCATCAATGACTCCGCGGATATTTGGGTTCGGCGGGCCGAGCGCCGGGCCGTTCCCTAGCCGGCCCGCTCTGGCGATGTGCATGCGGCTCGACGCCGCATGCATCGCCGTCCCCCAGGGGGACCGACTGGACACGCCCGCGTTCAGCGAGGCGGGGGCGGTCGAGGGGCACCATCATTACTTGACTATCGTCATCGAGCGCGGATCCAGCGCGCGCAGCGGCTCGACGCGCATCAGCTCGAGATAGTCCGGCACGGCCTTGTTCTCCACCAGGCCTTCGCGCACCGCCCAGCGCGACTCGGCCTCCAGTGTCGACAGCAGGTTCTGGTCGAGGCCGAGGTGGAACTCATAACCGTCAAGCTGGGCGGCAGCATTGCGGGCGCCGACCTTCCAGCGTGCCCCGAGCAGCTCGTGGGCGCGGCCCGGTTGGTTGTTGAGCAGGGCCACGCCGCGTTGTGCCGCCTTGAGCATGCGCAGCAGCGTGGCCTGGCTGAGCCCGGGCTGGGCAACGAGGTTGACCATGACGGTGTAGGGCCGCAGTGTCGACAACTGCACGCCCTTGGGGCCGAGCTGCTGCAGCGCCTGGGGGCCCGCGGGGCGGTAGAGGCCGGCCGCGTCCACCTCGCCGCGCAGCAGCGGCTCGGCGCCGCGATCGGGGTCGATGAAAACGAGGTTGACCGAGTCGCGCGGCACGCCATTGACGAGCAGGAAGACGTTGGTGAAGTAGTGGGCGCTCGTGCCGCGCACGACGCCGATGCGCTTGCCGGCGAGATCGGCGGGCGTGCGGATGCCGCGATCAGTGCGCGCCACCAGTGCCGTGTCGCGGGGCGTTGTGCCGAAAGTGGCGACGATCTCGAAGCGGTGGCCGGCATGCAGGGCGAACACCATGGGCGTGTCGGCCACCGTCGCGATCTGGGCCTCGCCGTCGGTGAGGTGTTTGAGGCAGCGCCGGCCGTTGATGCAGCCGATGACCTGCACGTCCAGGCCCTCGGCCGCGAAGAAGCCCTCCTGCGCGGCCAGCTGCAGCGGCGCGAACAGGGTCGAGTCGCCAATGGCGATGACCAGGGGAGCAGCCGGAACCGCGAACGTGGTCGCAGCGAGCAACAGGCCGGCGAGCCAGCGGCGCAGTGTGGATGGGGCACAGGAAGTCAGGGACATGTCGGGTCCTGGTCTGGCGCAGTGTGTGGGCCGCCGAGCCGCGGCTGGCGCTCAAGCGTGGGCATGGGCCTCGCTGGCTTCGCCGATGCGACCGCGGCCGGCCGCCTTTGCGGCATAGAGGCCGCGGTCGGCCGCTTCGACGAGGGACTCGCCACGTGTCAGCACGACGCTGGCGTCCAGATCCGGCCGGGCTGCGGCCCAGCCGACCGAGACACTGACGAGGCAGCTCGGTGTCGCATCGGCATGCGCCAGCGCCAGGCCGGCCACGGCGTCGACGATGCGCTGGGCCATGGCACGCGCGCCGGCCGCGTCGGTCTGCGGCAGCAGCACGGCGAACTCCTCGCCGCCGTAGCGCGCGGCCAGGTCGGCGGGGCGACGGATGCAGCCGCGGATGGCGGCGGCGATCTCGCGCAGGCATGCGTCGCCGGCCACATGGCCGTAGCGGTCGTTGTAGCGCTTGAAGTGGTCGACGTCGATCAACAGCAGGGCCAGGCTCTCGTGGCCGCGGCGGGCGCGCTCGCACTCGAGGCGCAGGTCCTGGTCAAAGCGGCGGCGGTTGGCCAGGCCGGTCAGGCCGTCGGTCAGGGCCGAGGCGCGCAGCGCGTCGCCCAGGGCCTTCAGGCGCAGCTGGGTGCGGGCGCGCGCGACGACGACCTCGGCCACCGGCGGCTTGCGGATGAAGTCGGAGGCACCGGCCGCGAAACCAGCCACCTCGACGGCGACCTCGGTGTGGCCGGTGATGATGATGACGGGCACGTCGGCCAGCCGCGGGTCGGCGCGCAGCGCGGCACAGACCTCGAGGCCCGAGAGGCCGGGCATCTCGGCGTCGACGAGGACGAGGTCGGGCGGGCTCTCACGCGCCAGGCGCAGCCCGTCCTCGCCGGACAGCGCGAAGCGCAGTTCGCCCAGGCCGTTGAGCATGCGCGCCAGCACCTGCACGCTGGCGGCGTCGTCGTCGACCAGCAGCAGGCTGTGGCGCGTGTCCAGCTGGGCGGGCCAGCTGTCGGGAGCGGGCAGCTTCATGTGGCGAGCGGCGGCTCGTGGCCGTCGGCAGTCGCAGCGCACACGCAGACCCGGCCCGGACCGGCCTCGAGCGCCGCGGCCAGCGCGGCGGCGGCGGCCACGCTCGGGTCGCCTTCGCTGGCCAGCAGCCCGATGCCGATAGCCAGGGTCAGTTCGGCCTCACCGGCCAGTGCTTGCTGCAGGCGTGCGGCCAGCGCCGCGGCRCCGGCAGCCGTGGTGTCGGGCAGCAGCAGCGCAAAGACTTCGTCGCCATGGCGCGCGACCAGGTCGCCGGGCCGCTGCAGCGCCTGCTGGGCCAGGCCGGCGACATGACGCAGCGCGTTGTCGGCGGCGCCTTGGCCATGGCGCTTGCGGTAGGCCGCCAGGCCTTCGAGGCCGGCCAGCAGCAGGGCCAGCGGCTGTCCGCTGCGGCGGGCGCGGCGGCATTCCAGGTCCAGCTCGTCGTCGAACTGGGCGCGTTCGGCCAGGCCGGTCAGCGCATCGCGGCGGGCCAGGCGCAGCAGGCGCTGGGCGGTGCGATGCAGGCGCAATTGCATGGCGACGCGGGCGCGCAGGGCCGGGCCGGCGACGGGCTTGGCGACGAAGTCGGCCGCGCCGAGCTCGAACACGGCAGCCTCGACGCTGGCGCCGGTGTGCTGGGTGACGAAGATGACGGGCACCTCGGCCAGCAGCCGGTCGGCCTTGAGCTGGCGGCAGACCTCGAAGCCGTCGATGCCGGGCATCTCGGCGTCCAGCAGCACCAGCTCGGGCTGCCAGCTCCGCGCGATGGCCAGGGCCTGGGCGCCGTCGGTGGCGAAGCGCAGCTGGCTGTAGCCCGACAGCAGCCGGCCGAGCATCTGGATCATGCCGGGGTCGTCATCGACGAGCAGCACGCGGGCATCCGCCAGGGCCGGCAACAGGCTGTCGAGCCGGCTGGCCAGCGGGCTGGGCGCGGCGGGGTGGAGAGGGCTGGGGAGGGTCAAAGGCATGGCGCGGCCCATTTTGGGGCCGCGCAGCGAGGCTGAGTCAATCCGGGTTGTCTGTGGGCTGGCTGGCCGCCAGCAATATCTCGAAACGGCAGCCGCGGCCGGGCTGGCTGCGCACCTCCAGCCGCCCGCCCATGGCCTGCACCAGGTCGCGCGTCAGCGTCAGGCCCAGGCCCGTGCCGGGGATGGCGCCGCCGTCACGGCCGAGGCGGTTGTAGGGTTCGTAGAGGTGGGCGAGCTGGTCTTCGCTGAGGCCGCAGCCGCGGTCCTGCACGGCCAGCACGACCTCGGGGCCGCGGGCTTCGATCTCGACCGCGATGCAGATGCCGTCGCCGGCGTACTTGATGGCGTTGGACAGCAGGTTGTCCAGGCATTGGCGCAGGCGGCGGGCGTCGGCGCGCACGCGCACGGGCGGTGCCGGTGGCGGCGCGCTCAGCAGCATGCCGACGGCGGCGGCCTGGGCGGCGGCCGGTTCGCAGGCCTGCCCGGCCAGGGTGTGCAGCTCGACATCCTGCAATTCGACATGGAACTGCCCCGACTCCATGCGCGCGACGTCGCTGACGTCGCCGAGCAGCCCCGACAGCTGGCCGACGGCGTCGAGGATGTGGGCGAGCTTGTCGGCCTGGCTGGCGCTCAGGCGTTCGGCCTGCATCAGCTGGGCGAAACCCTTGATGACGTTGACCGGGTTGCCGATCTCATGGGCGATGTAGGAGAGCATGGACGCGGTGGCGCGGCGCGTGGCGGCGGCCTCGGTCTGGCGGCGCGCCAGGGCCTGCTCGCGGTCGCGCTCGCGGGTATCGCGCAGCACGTGCACGGTCAGCGCGTCGGCGCCTTCGCCTTCGGTCGAGGTGCTGACCTCGACTGGTACGCGCTGGCCGCTGGCGCGCTGCACGCAGTGGCGGCCCAGAGCGTCGATGATGAGCAGCTCATCCAGGCGCAGGCTGAGCGGCTGTGCTCTCACGTTGAGCAGGGCGCAGGCGGCGGCATTGGCCATGACGACGCCGCCGGCCGCGTCGACGACGAGGATGGCGTCCTTGCAGGCCTGGACGATGGCGGCGACCCGACCGTCGCTGATCTGGCGGTGGTCGTGGTCGACCTGGCGGCGCTCCAGCGAGCGCTTGCGCTCAACCAGGCGGCGCACGCGGGCGCAAAGCACCGGTGCGCTGAAGGGCTTGCGCACGAAGTCGTCGCCGCCCAGAGCCAGCGCGCGGGCCTCGTGGCCGAGGGTGTGGGACTGGGTCAGGAACATGATGGGCACCTGGCCCAGCGCGGCGTCGGCGCGCAGCCGCTTGCACAGGTGAAAGCCGTCGCTGTCGGGCAGGTCGATGTCCAGCAGGATGAGGTCGGGCTTGAGCTCGCCGACGAGGCTGAGGGCCTGGGCGCTGTTCAGTGCGAAATGGCATTCGCCGACGTCGGCCAGCAGGCTGCGCACGAGCTGGATGCTGGTGGCGTCGTCGTCGACGATGAGGATGCGCGTGCGGCTCTGGGCGGTGGCCTCGGGCTTGTCTGTGCGCTCGGCGGCGGCGCGCAGCTGGGTGCGCAGCCGGGCCAGCACCTGCACGTCGTCGAAGGGCTTGCGCAGGAAGTCGTTGGCGCCAAGGCTGAGGGCACGGGCCTCGATGCCGGGATCGACATGCGAGGTCGCGAAGATGATGGGCAGCTCGGCCAGGCCGCGTGTGGCGCGCAGGCGGCGGCAGACCTCGAAGCCGTCCATGCCAGGCAGCTCGACATCGAGCAGGACCAGGTCGGGGCGATGCAGCTCGGCCAGGCGCAGCGCATCCTCGCCATTGGTGGCGAAGCTGATCTGCGCGAAGCCCTTGAGCAGCTGGCCCAGGTACTCGATGGCGGCCACGTCGTCGTCGACGACGAGCAGATGGATGAGGCAGGCGCGCTCGGACGGTGTGCGGGCCACGGCCGCGGCCGAGGGCCGGGTCACGCGGGGCTGGGCGGGCGGGGGGGCGGGCCTGGGGCTCGTCGCGAGGGCGTTCATCATGTTCTCTCCCTGAGAAGCAATCGAATCAGCGGCCGCCGTGCTCGGCAAGCGCATCGGCCAGGCGGCCGGCGAGCTCGAGGATGTCCAGCGGCTTGGTCCAGTAGTCGTCGAAGCCGGCCTGCATGGCCCGCTCGATCTGGCCCGGCGTCGCGTCGGCGGACAGCGCGATGCACAGCGTGCCGGCCAGGGCGGCGTCTGCGCGCAGCTCCCGGACGACGTCCAGGCCCGACAGGCCAGGCAGGTTGATGTCGGTCAACACGACCTCGGGCTTCTGGGTCTTGGCCAGGGCCAGGCCGGCGCGGCCGTCGCCAGCGTGCAGCACGCGCCAGTCGGGGCGGTCGCGCAGCGCTTCCTGCACGAGCAGGGTGTTGAGCGGCTCGTCTTCGATGTAGAGCAGGGTGAAGGCATCCTCGGCCCCGGAGCCCGCATCGAAGCGGCTGGGGCGGCCGGGCTCGGCGCGGTCGACGTCGAGCAGGCCGTCGACCAGCTGGTGCAGGCGCTTGGCGGAGTCCAGCACCCATTCGATGCGCTCCTGCTGGCGCGGCGTCAKGGGCTCTTCATGGCTGAGCAGCAGCAACTGGCTGAAGCCGATGACGGCATTCAGCGGCGTGCGCAGCTCATGGCTGGCGCGGGACAGGAAAGCGCTCTTGGCGGCGCTGGCCTGTTCGGCGGCGAGCTTGTCGCGGCGCAGGTTCTCGATCTCGATGTGCTCGTCGACGTCGGCGATGAAGCCATGCCAGAGCACGCTGCCGTCGGCCTGCAGCGAGGGGCTGGCGCGGCCGGAGCGCCAGGCCGGCCGCTCGGCGCCGGGCAGGCAGACGCGGAACAGCCGCTGCCAGGCCTGCTGGC
>NZ_JBFUMN010000077.1:0-20983 GCF_054049335.1 Roseateles sp. P5_E1 | reverse complement strand
GGCGGCGACAGCCGCGGCGGCTCGCGTGACGGCGGCCGGCCCAGCGCAGGCGGCGGTGGCGGTGGTGGTCGTGGCGGCAAGCCCGCCGGCCACACCGGCGTGGGCGGCGCCAAGACCGCGCCTAAGCCCCATGCCGAGCACGCCCCTCGCGCAGCCGGCGCCCAACCAGCCCGCGGCAACGCCGGCGGCGCCCCGCGCCACAACAACGGCCCGCGCCTGACGCAGCCCAAGCGCTGAGTCCAAGGCATCGCCTGCGCGGCCTGTCCCTCACGGGGCAGGCCGTTTTTGCTGGGCGACCGCTGCTGCAACCTCTGCGGCTCACGGCTCGTGCATCGGCAGCTGGCCCCTCAAGGCAGCTGCGTGGCGGCCCGGCGCCTGGCCCAGCCGAGGCCCAGCAGAGCCGCCAGGACCAACGGCGCCGTACCGGGCAGCGGCAGCTCATACGCGCCATCGCGGGGTGGCACGTCCGTACTGGTCAACGCGGTGATCTCGTAGCGGTACTGCTTCTCGTTGGGCATCTGGAAGCGGATTTCATGACGGGACTGGAAGTCCTCCAGATACAGGTAGGGCATGGCGCCGGTCGTCAGCGCATCCACGCCCGTTGTCCCCTCCAAGAACAGCTGGAAGACGGGCCACGGATCGTTCAGGTCAATGAAGCTGAAGAAGCTGTCCATATCCGCGTCGACGAAGATCCGCTTGCTCTCATTCGTGTATGCCATGCCGTCCTGCACGCCACCTGAAACACCGCCCGACATCTTGGCGCCGCTGTCATAGAGGCCGCGCGTGGGCCCCGCATCCGAGTCGACGGCATCCATGTCCACCACCAAGCTGCCCGACAGCGTTCCGCCGGTCGCCGCGTCCAGGCCTTTGGCCACGAAGCTGTAGTTGACGAGGCCCGCCTGAGCCGCGGCGCTGCAGGCCAGCGCGACCGCGCCGATGAGGATGTGACGCAAAGACATGGTGATCTCCCTGTGGGGTTTGAAAAGGTTCACGACGACGTGTCGCGATGCAAATCAGTGTCTGGATCGGCGGTATCAATGCCGCTTCCCGCAGGCGTGCAATGGTTTCAATTGCTACAGGCGGGTGCCGCTTGCCGAACCCGTTGAAACACAGGCGACGCCGACCCCGGATTCCCATGAGGGGCTGATCTAATTCCACCCATGGCACGCCCCCCGCTCGACAACTCGCTCAAGTTCAACCTGCCCGATGGCACGGTCGTCACCGCCCAGGAGATGCTGCGCAAGATCCAGGAAGCCAAAGCGGCCCAGCGGACCGAGCAACTCGCCGCCCCCGGCGCCCTGCCCGAGGCCGACCTGCAGACCTTGCTCGACGCCCTGCTGCTGCTGGGCGGCACCGCCAGCATCAACGCCGTCATGCAATGGCTGTCGCTGACCGGCCGTGAGCGCGCCAACGGCGAGACCTTCGACCACTACGCCACGCGCGATGGCCTGCAGGCCCTGGTCGCCCAGCGCCGTGCCGAGGGGCTGTACGGCAAGGGCACGCGCGTCTCATTGATCGATCACGTCGAGCGTCTGCAGACCTTGCTTGCCGCCCCCGGCCACGAGCGCTACTGGCGCCAGCGCCTGTGGCTGCTGGGCTCGGGCCGGGGCGACTGGCAGGACCCCATCGCCTGGGTCAACTTCCGTGGCGCCGAGGACATGCGCACGGTGCTGCGGCTGATGATCTTCTCGGGCATGCCCGCCGCCGAATTCCATGAACTGCTCGCCACCCGATTGCCGGAACTGAACCCGCCGATGCTGGCCCTACAGGCCTTGATCGAGCCCTGGTGCCCCGGGCTGCTGGCGCAGATCGACCCGGATCTTCGAGATACCTTGCTGGGCCAGTTGCTGGACGTCCTGCCCGCCGGCCACCCGGTGCGTGCCGAGCTGCGCACCTGGCTGCAGGCCGGTACCGGCACGCTCAGCATTCCCATGCACGCCCGCCTGGCCGAGGCCGACATGCTGGCGCTGCAACTGGACAGCGCCGAGCAGCATCTGCGCGGCCTGGCCGGCCCGGGCGTCACGCTGCTGGCCGCCGCCCGCGCCCTCGTCGATGGCCGCTGGGCCGAGGCCAGCGCCGGCTTCGAGGCCGCCATCAAGGCCATCCACACCGCCAGCCGCAGCCGTCGCAACGCGCTGTCGCTGGACACCGCGCGCCTGTACCTGCTCAGCCTGCTGGCCCAGGACGACCCCAAGGCCTGGGCGCAGGCGCGCAAATACGCCATCGCCGAATCCGGCAGCCGCAGCCCCACCGCCTACGAGGCCTGGGGCCTGTGGGCCCACGGCATCGGCGTGCGGCTGGGCGAGGACAGTTTTCTGGAAGCCGCCTTCACGCCCCGCACGCCGGGCGATGCCGCGCCGGTGGACCGCCTGCTGCTCACCGCCTGGCTGGGCAAGCCAGCACCCGGCTGGACGCCCCAGCTCGCACAGGCCGTGCTCGCCGGCCTCGGCCCAGAAGAAGCCTTGCTGGCCGACTATCTGAGCGCAGCCCTGCAGCGCCTGGAACTGGGCGGCGCCGGGCCGGCCCGCGTTGCCAACTTCCTCGGCCAGCCGCGCCAGGCCTGGCAGGACGCCCTCGCGGCCATCGCCGCCCTCAGTGACGATGGCAAGCCCGCCGGCAGCGCCACCAAGCCTGAGCTGGCCTGGCAGCTCAAGCTCGACAACGCCGGCCGCGTGCACACGCTGGAGCCGCTGGAGATGAACCACGGCGCACGCGGCGGCCTCAAGTTCAAGGCCGTGACGCTGGCCAAGCTCAAGAAGCAAGGCGCCCAGCGCAGCCGCGACAACCTGGTGCTGCGCCACATCGAGCGCGACGCCTGGGCCGGTGTGCATGATCTGCGTCTGGACGTGAGCCAAGCCCTGGTCGCACTGATCGGCCATCCGCACCTGATGTTTGCCGACGCGCCGGGGCAGTGGGTGGAGCTCAGCGAGGGGCTGCCGGAGCTGGAGATTCGGCGGGTTGGCCAGGACGCCAATGCCGCCTTCGAGTTCCACCTCCACCCTCCGCTGGTCGCTGCCGAGTCGCCGCATGCCGGCATGCTGCACGGCGCCCAGGCTGAGGCCGAACGCGAGCGCCGCAACACCCAGCGCGTGCTGCGCGAGGGGCCGAGCCGGGCGCGGCTGATCCGCATCACGCCCACCCAGCGCCGCGTGGCTGAGCTGGTCGCCCAGGGCTGGAAGGTACCGGCCAATGCCACGGCCGAACTCGGCGCTGCGCTGCAGGTGTTGACCGGCCATTTCCAGCTCCATTCCGACGCCGACGCCGGCCAGCGCGTGGCCGGCGACAGCCGCCTGCATGCCCGCCTCACGCCACAGGGCGAGGGCCTGTCGCTGCTGCTCGTGGCCCAACCCTTTGGCGACTTCGGCCCCGCCGTCACGCCGGGCCTGGGCCGCGCGCGACTGATGTGCCTGCACGAGGGCCTGAGCCTGGCCACGGAGCGTGACCTGGGTGCCGAGACCCAGCACCGCGCCGCCGTCATCGAAGCCCTGCCCTTTCTCGACCCCGAGCAGCCGCCCGACCAGCCCTGGCTGCTGGCCGATGCCGAGGAGGCGCTGGCCGCCGTGGAGCGCCTGCCCGGCCTGGCGGCAATCGCCGCGCTGGCCTGGCCCAAGGGCAAGCCGATGCGCGTACTGCCGGTGGACGGCGCCGCGGTGCAGATCGAGGTCAGCAGCGGGCGCGATTGGCTGGGCGTGACCGGCGAGGTGCAGGTCGAGGAAGGCCGCGTCGTCGGCCTGCAGGAGCTGCTGTCCCTGAGCCGCGCCAGCAAGAGCCGCTTCGTGCGCATGGCCGAGGGGCATTACCTGGCGCTGTCCGAGCAACTGCGACAGCAGCTGCGCGACCTCGATTCACTGGCCCAGACCAAGAAGGGCGAGCTGCAACTGCCCAATGCCAGCGCCGCCTGGCTGGACCAGGGCCTGGCCGGCGTGCGCTTGGGCGGCGACAAAGCCTGGCGGGCGCGGGTGGAGCAACTCACGGCCGCCGCCGCGCTGCAGCCCCAGCCGCCCAAATCCCTGCGCGCCGAGCTGCGTGCCTACCAGGCCGAGGGCTTTGCGTGGATGAGCCGCCTGGCCGCCGCCGGCTTTGGCGCCTGCCTGGCCGACGACATGGGCCTGGGCAAGACCGTGCAGACGCTAGCCCTGCTGATCGAGCGCAGCGCGCTGGGCCCGGCCCTGGTGCTGGCGCCCACGTCGGTCTGCGGCAACTGGGCGGCCGAGTGCGCCGCGTTTTCGCCGGGGCTGAATGTGCAGGTCTACGCCGAAGCCGCCGACCGCAACGCGCTGCTGCAAGCCGCCGGCCCGGGTGACGTCATCGTCGCCAGCTACGCGCTGGCGCAGATCGACGCCGAGGGCTTTGCCGCGCGCCGCTGGGCCACGCTGGTGCTGGACGAAGCCCAGGCGCTGAAGAACGCCGCCACCAAGCGCGCCAAGTCGGTCGCCGAGTTCGATGCCGACTTCCGCCTGGCCCTGTCCGGCACGCCGGTCGAGAACCGGCTGGCGGACCTGTGGTCCATCATGAACCTCATCAACCCCGGCCTGCTGGGCACACCGCAGCAGTTCAATGAGCGCTTTGCAGGCCCCATCGAGCGCCAGCAGGACGCGACGGCCCGCGCCCGGCTGCGCCGCATCGTCGCGCCCTTCCTGCTGCGCCGGACCAAGGCGCAAGTGCTGCAAGACCTGCCCCCACGCACCGAGATCATCCACCGCGTGGAGCCCAGCGAGCAGGAACGCCACTTCCTCGAAGCCCTGCGCCGCGACGCGCAAGCAGCGGTGGCCGCGGCAGCGGCCAGCGGCGAGCGCGCCGCGCCCATGCAGGTGCTGGCCGAGCTGATGCGCCTGCGCCGCGCCGCCTGCGACCCGCGCCTCGTGTCACCCGAGCTGGGCCTGGTGGGAGCCAAGATGGCCGAGTTCGAGCACATCGTGCGCGAGCTGGTGGCGGGAGGCCACAAGGCCCTCGTCTTCAGCCAGTTCACCGACTACCTCGACCTGCTGGGCGAGCGCCTCACGCAGATGGCCCTGCCCTTCCAGCGCCTGGACGGCAGCACGCCGCAAGCCGAGCGCACCAAGCGCGTAGCGGCCTTCCAGCGTGGCGAGGGCGATGTGTTCCTCATCAGCCTGAAGGCCGGCGGGTTCGGTTTGAACCTGACGATGGCCGACTATGTCCTCATCGTCGACCCCTGGTGGAACCCCGCCGCCGAAGACCAGGCCAGCGGCCGTGCCCACCGCATGGGCCAGCAGCGCCCGGTCACCGTCTACCGGCTGGTGACGGCCGGCTCGGTGGAGGAGCGCATCATCGAGCTGCACCGCGACAAGCGCGGCCTGGCCGAGGGCATGCTCGAGGGCCATGAACAGGCTTCGCCGCTGGACGCGCAGGCGCTGGCCGCTCTGCTCGAGGACTAGATGACAAGCACCTGGATAGCCGGCGCGACCGGCCTCGTCGGCCGCGCACTGTGCGCCGAATGGCCCGACGCCATCGCGCTGGCGCGCAAGCCGCGGCCGGGCATGACGGCGGTGGACTACACGCGGCCTGCCTCGTTCACCGCATTGCCCATCCCTGGCTGCGTGCTGATTGCGCTCGGAACGACGATGGCCCAGGCTGGCTCGCGCGAGGCCTTTCGCGCAGCAGATTTCGACGCAGTGCTCACCGTCGCCCGCGCGGCGCGCGAGGCGGGCGCCACGCATTGCGGCCTGGTGTCGGCGCTCGGTGCGAACGCGCGTTCGCCGGTCTTCTACAACCAGGTCAAGGGTGAGGCCGAGGACGCGCTGATCGCACTCGGCTTCGAGCGCCTCGTCATCGCTCGGCCTTCCCTGCTGGACGGCGAGCGTGAGCAGCTCGACCAACCGCGCCGCACGGMGGAGGCCTGGACGCTGAGGCTGGTACGGCCGCTGGCTGGGCTGATTCCCGGCACTTGGCGCCCCATCTCGCCGCAGCGCATTGCACGGGCCATGCGCCTGGCCCTCGAAGCCCCCGGCCCGGCCGTGCGCATCATCGAGTCCGGCGAAATGCAACGCATGGGCCAATGAAGTCCCCGGCGATCGAGCCCACCGAGGTCGACTTTTCCGACCCCGATGCCCCGGCTTCCCCCACCTTCGGCGACGTCTACCACTCGCGCGCCGGCGCCCTGCCCCAGGCCCGCCACGTGTTCGTCGCCGGCAACGGCCTGCCCGGCCGCTGGCAGGGCCGCGAGCGCTTCGTCGTGCTGGAGACCGGCTTTGGCCTGGGCAACAACTTCCTCGCCACCTGGGATGCATGGCGGCAAGACCCGGCACGCTGCGAGCGCCTCGTCTTCGTCAGCGTGGAGAAGCACCCACTGAAGCGCGACGACCTGGCCCGCGTCCATGCGGCCAGCCCCTTGCCCGACCTGGCGGCCCAACTGGTCGAACGCTGGCCGCCGCTGACCGCCGGCCTGCACACGCTGAGCTTCGAGGGCGGTCGCATCGAGCTGCTGCTGGGCCTGGGCGATGCGCGCGAGCTGCTGCGCGAACTGGTGCTGGACGCCGACGCCCTCTACCTCGATGGCTTTGCGCCACAGCGCAACCCGGAGCTGTGGGACGAATGGCTGCTGAAGAGCCTGGCCCGGCACGCCGTGCCCGGCACGACGGCGGCCACGTGGAGCATCTCGCGGCCCATGCGCAGGGCGCTCACCGCGCTGGGCTTCGAAGTGAGCCTGGCGCCAGGTTTTGCCAACAAGCCCGAGATGACCGTCGCCCGGTTCGCGCCTCGGCACACGCAGCGGCCGGCCGGCCGCGAGCCGCTGGCGCCCGGCGCGAAACAGGCCGTCATCGTCGGCGCCGGCCTTGCGGGTGCGGCCTGCGCGCTGGCGCTCTCGCGGGCGGGCGTGGCCTGCACCGTCGTCGATGCGTTGCCAGGCCCGGCCCAGGCCAGCTCGGGCAACCCGGCCGGCCTCTTCCACGGCACCCTCAACCCGGACGACGGCCCGCACGCGCGCTTCAACCGCGCCGCGGCGCTGGCCACGCAGGCTTTGCTGACGGAGCTCGCCCTGCCTCATCAGCGCGGCCTGCTGAGGATGGAGACGCGACTGCCGCTGGCCGCCATGCGCGGCGCGCCGGGCTATGTCGAGGCCCTGTCCGCCGAAGGCGCCTCGATCCTGGCCGGCACCGCCCTCGCCCACCCGGCCTGGTTCTATCCCGGTGGTGGCGCGCTGGACCCGGCCGCCTACATCCGCGCCATGCTGGCCGCCAGCGGGGTCGCCCTGAAACTGGGCAGCCCCGTCGCCGCCCTGGAAGCAGCCACCGACGGCTGGCGCCTGCGGGATGCCCAGGGTCATCGCATCGCCGAGGCGCCCCTTGTCGTGTTGGCCGGCGGCCATGGCCAACTGTCGCTGCTCGGCGAACTGGCTGCCGGCTTGACCGTGCAGCGCGGCCAGTTGACCCACTTGCCGGAAGCACCCTGGTGCCCCACCGTCCCCATCGCCCGCGACGGCTACGCCATCGCCGATGGCCGCGGCGGCCTGTGGTGCGGTGCGACGACCCAGGACGGTGATCTCGACCCGGCGCTGCGCGAGGTTGATCAGGCCGACAACCTCGCCCGCTACGCGCGCTTGGCCGGCCTGGCCACCCCGCCGCAGGCGCCGCTCGCCGGCCGCGTGGCCTGGCGCCTCATCGCGCCGGACCGCCTGCCGCTGATCGGCGGTCTGGCGGCTCCCGGTGAGGCGGCCGAGCAACTGCGCCTGCAGCCACGCCAGCCGGGGCTCATCGCCTGCACCGGTTTTGCCTCGCGAGGCATCACCTGGGCGGCCCTGGCCGGGCGCCTGGTCGCGGCGCTGGCCCTGGGCTCGCCACGGCCGCTCGAGGCCGAGCTGCTGGACGCTGTCGACCCGCTGCGCTTCGCGTTGCGCCAGCGACGCAGGCCGGGCGGCTGAGCCGGCCTGTTTGGCCCTGGTTCGGRCAACTATTGCCGCTTCCTCCCCCATATCGCTCTTCCGCCCCACCAGAGCCGGCGGCACACTGCGCTGTTGACACCGGCCTGGCCAGTGTCCTTTTCCTTATCTGATGGAGACGACGGCATGAGCGGTTCGCAGCGGTTGAAGTTGGCTCTGGGCGTTGTGCTCGGCGTGGTCACCGTGGGCGCCGGCATGGCGCTGTCCGGCCTGGGCGACACCGCCGGCGCCGCCAAGGGTTGGTTGTATGCCGTCCTGGCGCTCACCTGGGTGGCCGGCCTGTTCGGCCTGCTGACCAGTGGCGGCTCGGGCGGCAGCCTGCATGCGGCCACCGAGGCCGCCGAGGCGCTGGCTCGCTTTGACCTGACCCACCCCATTCCGCGCGGCGGCAGTGGTGACGTCGGACGCCTGCTCGGCGCGCTGGACGACACCCAGCAAGGGCTGCAAAAACTCATCGCCAAGGTGCGCGAAGCCGCCGACAGCATTGGCACGGCCAGCGCCGAAATCGCCACCGGCAACCTGGACCTCAGCCAGCGCACCGAGCAGACGGCGAGCAATCTGCAGAACACCGCGTCGTCCATGTCCGAGTTGACCGGCACCGTCAAGCAGACGGCCGACGCAGCCATGACGGCCAACCAGCTTGCCAGCTCCGCCGCCAGCGTCGCCCGGCGCGGCGGCGAGGCCGTGTCGCAGGTCGTCGCGACCATGGACCAGATCAGCCACAGCTCGCGCAAGATCAACGAGATCATCGGCACCATCGACGGTATCGCCTTCCAGACGAACATCCTGGCCCTGAACGCCGCCGTGGAAGCGGCCCGGGCTGGCGAGCAAGGCCGTGGTTTCGCCGTCGTGGCCGGCGAGGTGCGGCTGCTGGCCCAGCGCAGCGCCGAGGCCGCGAAGGAGATCAAGAGCCTCATCAGTGCCAGCGTCGAGCGTGTGGACTCCGGTACCCAGCAGGTGCAGGACGCCGGCGCGACGATGACCGAGATCGTCGCCAGCGTGCAGCGAGTGACCGACATCATTGGCGAGATCAGCGCCGCAGCGCGCGAGCAGAGCGAGGGCATCGGCGTCGTCAATGGCTCCGTCGTGCAGCTTGACCAGATGACGCAACAGAACGCCGCCCTGGTGGAGCAATCCGCCGCCGCGGCCGAAAGCCTGCGCGAGCAGTCGGCCCGCATGGCCGAGGCCATCGGGGTGTTCAAGCTCAGCGGTGGCGCGGCCCACCGACCGGCAGCGCCCAGGGCACCGGCCGCACACCGGCCCGCGCCGGCCAAGCCGGCGGCCAAGGCCCCGGCACCCAGGCCCGCCGCCAATGCCAGGCCGACCGCCGCGCCCATGGCCAGGCCGGCGCCCGCAACTGCGCCGCGCCCTGCCCCGACGCCAGCGCCGGCGAAGGACGACGGCGATTGGGAGACCTTCTAAGCCGCGCCACGCAGCGCCATTGAACGGGAGCCGGGCAATGCCCGGCTCTTTGCTTTTGGGAATCAGGGGCGGCCCGTCCCTCGTTCAGGGCAAGGTCGCCGGTGCCCAGCGTGGTGGGAGCCGCCCTTACAGGCTGATACGCCAAAGGTCGCCCGGCTTGTTGCGCCCCAGCGCCACACCCGGGATGTTCCCAGCCCGCGCGGCGGCATGGGTGAGCAAAGTCATGCCAGCGCCGCACCGGCGCACCCTGCGGCAGACCCGCCGCGCTTTCCAACAAACCAGGAGCTCCCGATGTTTCGCCCGATCTTTCGCCTCGCGCTGCTGAGCGTGGCACTCACGGCCTCGTTGGCCCAGGCCCAGTCCAATCGCGCAGACGCCAACGCACTGAAGAGCCGCGCCGAAGGCCATGTGCGCCAGTTTCCCGGCCTCAGCCTGCACGGCAGCGAGCACAGCTACAGCGTGCGCGACATCGTCATCGACAGCGACGGCGGCAGCCATGTGCGCCTGGACCGCAGCGTCGCGGGCCTGCGCGTCATCGGCGGCGACCTCATCGTGCAGACCGACCGCTTCGGCACCCTGCGCGCCATGCACCACAACCTGCGCTGGCGCCTGGACGGCATCGCCACCAAGCCGGCCCTGAACGCCAATCGCGCCGCCATGGCCGTGCTGCGCACGATGGACGGCGACGCCGGCAAACCCGAACTCGTCATCTATGCCCGCGACCAGGCGCCCGCCCTGGCCTGGGACGTGCCCGTCTCCGGAGAAAGCGCCGATGGCACGCCGTTCGAGAAGCATGTGATCGTCGACGCCTTGGATGCCCGCCAGCTCGACGCCTGGGACGACATCCACACCGCGGCCGCCAACGGCACGGGCAAGACGCTGTACAGCGGCAACGTGGCGCTGACGACCAACAGCATCAGYGGCGGCTACGAGCTGCGCGACCCGAGCCGCGGCGGCACCTACACGATCAGCATGGGCGGTCGCAAGAACGGTGGCAGCGTCATGACCGACGCCGACAACAGCTGGGGCAACAACGCGACCAGCGACGCCGCCAGCGCTGGCGCCGATGCGCAGTACGGCACGGCCATGACCTGGGACTACTACAAGAACGTGCATGGCCGCAACGGCATCGCCAATGACGGCAAGGGTGCCTACAACCGCGTTCACTACAGCCGCAACTACGCCAATGCCTACTGGTCGGACTCCTGCTTCTGCATGACCTATGGCGACGGCGACGGCACCAGCATCAAGCCGCTGGTGTCCCTGGACGTGGCCGGCCACGAGATGAGCCACGGCGTCACCAGCCGCACGGCCAACCTGACCTATTCCGGCGAGTCCGGCGGCCTCAACGAGGGCAACTCCGACATCTTCGGCACCATGGTCGAGTTCTACGCCGCCAATGCCAGCGACCCGGGCGACTACCTGATCGGCGAGAAGATCATGGTGGGCGGCGGGGCCTTGCGCAGCATGGTCAAGCCCAGCGCCGACGGTGCATCGGCGGACTGCTGGTACTCGGGCGTGGGCAATCTCAACGTGCACTACAGCTCGGGCGTGACCAACCACTTCTTCTTCCTGCTCGCCGAAGGCACCAACAGTGCCTACGGCAACAGCCCGACCTGCGTGGCCGGCAACACCCGCGTCGCCACCGGCGCGGGCTCGCTGACGGGCATCGGCCGGGACAAGGCCGCCAAGATCTGGTACCGGGCGCTGACGACGAAGTTCACTTCGTCCACCAACTACGCCGGCGCACGCAGTGGCACCATCGCCGCCGCCAATGAGCTCTACGGGACTGGCAGCGCCGAGGCGAATGCCGTGGCCTCTGCCTGGAGCGCTGTCGGCAGGAACTGAGCCGAGCGGGCTCAATCGGGGGCGTCTTCGGACGCCCCTTTTTTCTGGGCGTAGCTGGCCTTGCGGCCGCGTGCCGGGTACCAGACCTCACGTTCCACCCAGTGCGCCAACCGCCCGGCGCGATCCCCGCGCTGCTCGCGCAGCCAGGTCAGGACGACCTCATCGAGCACATAGCTACCGTCGCGTTGCTCGCGCACCGACTGTGGATGGCGACGCCGCAGCGATGCGGCCGGCATCGGCGCACCCAGGGCCATCGACAAATCCTCCAGCGCGATCCAGCGGTGGCGCTCGATGTCATCGTCCAGCACACGAATGCGGTGGCCCTTGAACGCGTAGTAGCGCCCCTGCACGGGCCGGAAGGCCAGTGCCTTCAGGCCCCGCCCGACCGTTTCGCCCAGGGCAACAAGATCGGACGCGAAGGCACGGCCCCACAGCATCAGCGCCACCAGCATGCCGGCCCAGCCGCTCGCCCACCACAGCAGCGCCGTTGCGGCGCCGCACACGGCCAGCTTGAACAGCAGGCTGCGCCACCAATGGTGCCTCTCGTGCGATGCCGCATCGAAGCCGAGGGGCTCGCGCGGCATGCGGTCAGAACTTCAGGGTCTTCACGCCGTCGGCACCGCCGAGCAGACAGACGCTGGCCTTGTGGCGGGCGAACACGCCGACGGTGACGACGCCCGGCCACTGGCTGACCTCGGCCTCGAAAGCCAGCGGGTCGGTGATGGACAGGCCCGTCACGTCGAGGATGTGGCCGCCGTTGTCGGTGACGACGCCGGCCCGCAGCCTGGCCTCGCCGCCGAGCTTGGCAAAACGGCGCGCCAGCTGGGCGGCGGCCATCGGGACGATCTCGACAGGCAGCGGAAACTTGCCCAGGGTCTGCACGAGCTTGGATTCGTCGGCGATGCAGACGAACTGGTCGGCCAGATCCGCCACGATCTTCTCGCGCGTCAGCGCGGCACCACCGCCCTTGACCATGAAGCCCCTGCCATCGATCTCGTCGGCGCCGTCGATGTAAACGGCCAGCCGCTCCACCTCTGTCGCATTCAGCACGGGGATTCCATGCTTGATGAGGCGCTGCGTCGAGCGCTCCGAGCTCGACACCGCACCGGGGATGGCGATACCGCTGGCCGCGAGCGCATCAATGAAACAGTCCACCGTGGAGCCGGTGCCGACGCCGAGGATCTGACCGGCGGGAACATAGTCCAGAGCCGCACGGCCGACGAGTTGCTYGAGCTGGTCTTGATTCATGGGCCCGGATTGTCCGGGATCGGCGCGGTGAACAACGCCGATCCCGGTCCGGCTCACTTCATCACCACGCTCCTGACCGCCGAATCGGTGGCCAGTTGGCTCCTGCTGTCCCAGGACGTGAATCGGTATTCCACGACGTCACCCTTCTTCAGCCCTCCCAGCGTGTACCGGCTGGCAGCGCCGTCCTGGCGCATGCGCACGGTCCGGGTCTCGCCGCCGTTGACCGTGTAGTGCGCGTCCACCCAGCCCGTCGCGTTGGCGGCGAGTTCGAGGGTGGTCGCACCGGCCTGCGTCGAGGCCGTCGGCACGGCGGCCGTCTTGGCAAGCGCCGGCGCCGTCACGGCCACGGCGTTCACAGCCGCCACGCCCGAGTCCCAGATGATGTCGTCGAAGGCCATCTGGAAGGACGCGGCCGGATTGGAGCCGTCCACGCTGAGGAACTCGAACAGCGAGTTCATGGACTGCAGCGCCACCAGGGGGCCGGCGATCTCGGCCACAGGGATGGTGGCCGTGCCCCACTCGCCGTTGCGCACCAGGCCATAGGCCGTGGTGTTGGCGGGGAAGGTCACCCAGCTGTGGTTGGTGTAGGTGTCCAGGATGCCGATCTTGAAGGCGACATTGGCCGGCGCCTTGATCTTCAGCTTGATGTTGCCGCCACGGAAGCCGCTCATGTCGTGCACCTGGCGCGACTGGACGGCACCGCCGAACCACTGCCCCGGCGCGAAGTAGTTCAGCGCCAGCACGTTGGACCCCTCAAACGCCGGGATGTTGCCGCCACCCATGGAACCGGTGTTCCAGATGAAGAAGTCCGCCGACGTGCCGAGCGCCTGGCTGTTGTTGACCGGCGTGTTGTCGGTGAACACGCCGAATTTGCCGGCCTCCGGCGTGATGCCGACGCCCAGCTTGACCTCGCCCTTGCCGTCCAGCTCATAGACACGCACATAGTCCACGTACATCGTCGCGGGCAACGGCGCGGTGATCTGCGCAGGCGTGGCGGCCGGCGTGAAGTTGCCGCCGACAGCCATGTTCATCAGCAGATAGAACGGCTCCTGCAGCGCTGGCGAACCCACCGTGGAGATGGGCGCCTTGTACATGTCAAGTTCACGGCCGTTGTCCACCAGCGTGAAGCGGATCTGCGTGTCAGTCCAATACAGGCGATACAGCACGAAGCGGTTGGCCAACGAGCGCGTGGGCGTGACCCAGTTCTTGGTCTGCCAGGCAGTGGACGCGGCGCAGCTTTCGTTGCCGGGCACGCAGGCGGCCTGGTTGAAGGTGATGACGTTGGAACCGACGAACTGGTCCGGCGACACGGCGGGCAGGCCCGCGGGCCGGCGGCCGCCCTGCTCCATGATGTCGATCTCGCCCTTGCGCGGCCAGGCCTGCGGACTGGTGCCCAGCAGCCACAGGGCCGGCCACAGGCCGACGCCGACCGACGGCGTGGCCGCGCGGATTTCGATCATCCCGTACTTGACCTGCACCTTGCCCGCCGAGTCCAGCTTGCCGGAGGTGAACTGGTTGGCGCCCATCACCTCGCGCTTGGCCGTGATGGCCAGGGCCCGCGTGGCGGGCTCGAAAGGCACGTTGACGATGCTGAGGTTGTTGGGGCGGTAGTACTCCAGCTCCTGGTTGCCGTAGCCGCACAGGCCGATCTGGCAGCCGTTGCCGTCATAGGTCGACCAGAGCGCGCTGTCGAGGCTGGCGCCGTTGAATTCCTCGGACCAGAGCAGCTTGCCGACGACGGGGCTGGTGACGCTGGCGGAAGCGATGGCACTGGCGGCCAGCAGCAGGCCGCCGATGAGGGTTTGGCGATTCATGGCATTCATCCTTGCTGGCGGTTGCGACGCAGGCGGGCCCCGACGACGAGGGCGCCCAGGGCCATCAAGCCGTAGGTCGAGGGCTCGGGCACGGCGCTGGTGACGGTGATGCGGGTGGCCGGCGCGCCGGTGAAGCCCGTGTTGACCGCCTGCCAACTGCCGGACGAGGAGAAGGCCCAGGCGGCGCTGGGCGAATCGGTGCCGCTCTGCCATTGGCCGGCGAAGCCGGCGTCGGCCTGGGTCACCAGCCAGTAGCTGCCGGCGGCCAGGTTCCAGCCGCTGGGCGCCAACGCCGTGTTGGCCCAGGGATCGGTCAAGTGCGTGCTGTAGAGCCAGCTGTTGCCGGCGGGCACGGCGCCCTGGCGGGCCATGATGCCGACGGTGATGCCGCCCACGCCGTCGATGGACGTGAGGATGGACTGGATGGTGGTGGCGCTGCTGATATCGAAGGCGACGGCGAGGTCCTGGCCCTGGCCCAGCAGTGAGGCCCAGCCGCTGACGTCATCGCCGGGGCCATAGGTGTTGATGACGACGGTGCCGGCGGCGCTGGCGTGGGCGGCCAGGCCGCAGAGCAGCAGCGACGCGCCGATCCTGGAGAGGGTGTGAATCTTGGCTTGCATGGCTTGTCTCCTCGGGTTCAGGCGCGGCGGCGGCGGGCGATGGCGCCGACGGTGACCAGGCCCGCCAGCAGCAGCGCGTAGCTGCCCGGCTCGGGCACGGCGGCGACGTTCAGGGCGAACTGCAGGTCGTCGACGAGGACGGCGTTGGCGCGGTTCTCCAGGATCGGGCCGACGGCGGTGCCGATCTCGATGAAGACCGAGGTTGTGCCGACCGGGATGGCCACCGCCTGGAAGCTGATCTGCGTCCAGCTGCTGGTGTTGATCTGGCCCTGGAACTGCTGGTTGAGGGCCGTGCCGATGATGCCGTTGGCCCCCATGTAGCGCAGCGTGACGAAGGCGTTGCCGGTGACGCTGGCGTCACCCTTGGCCCAGAAGCTCAGCCAGGGCGTGTCGCCGACATTGGCAGCACCCAGCGCCGGCATGCCGCCGTGGCCGACGGCATCCTGCAGCGCGATGGAGGCATCGAAGCCGTTGGGCGCGCTCAGCAGCAGCGAGAAGCTGCCGGAGTGGGCGTCGGTGGATCGCGAGGCCGGGCTGCTGGTGGCCGCCGTCAGCCAGCCGGCGGCGAGCTGGCCGGGGCCGCCCGCGGTCTCAAAGCCGCCATTGGCGAAGGCATTTGTCGTGGCCGCGCCGGCGGTGCCGGCCAGCAAGAGGGTGGTGGCCATCGCCACGCAGGTCTTCAGATTCAGCATGTTGTCGTCTCCATGGTGTTGACTGGGAAAGGAATCCCGAAACGAGGCGACGACGAACTGCTGCCGATCGCCGAAAGTGAAAGCGCTTTCTGAAAGCGCTTTCAACAAACGGCGCGACCATAGGTGGCTTGCAAAAGCCTGTCAATGCGGAGTCCCCTGCCCCGTTTTCGAAGCAGGGGGGCTTGAGGTTCAAGCGGCGTAGAACTTGCCGTGGAAGCCGTAGGGCACGGCGTAAGGCAGCCAGGCGCGGGCCAGCGGGCCGTTGGCCAGGCGCATCGCATCGAAGACGCTGAAGAAACTGCGCCGGCGCTGGATGTCATAGCCCATGCCGACCAGCCAGCCCTCGCCTTCCCGAGTGCTGCCGGGCCTGGGCACCAGCACATGTTCCTCGACGACGGTGTCGTTGCCGAAGCTGAAGCGCTCGCGCGCGCCGCTGTCGATGTCCAAACGCATCAGGCCGTTGAAGCCCCAGCGCGCGCCGGTATCGATGGCCGTCGGGTACCAGACGAAGCGGTGGCGCCGGGCGACGACTCGCGGGTCGACGACGGGGAACTCGACGGCCTCGTCGCGCGCAGCGATGTTCAGCCGCCCGCTAGCCAGGTCGATCTGCAGCACCCGCGGCGTCGACACGTCGCGCGCCGTGCGCTCGCCGCGCATGATCTGCCGGGCGCCGGCGTTGAACTCCGGCAGCGGCGTGCTCTGCACATAGTCCAGGCGCAGCATGCGGCCGTCGTCCCAGGCATTGCCGAAGTGAAAGACCTGGACGGCCGGCATCTCGAAGCTGCGCTGCTTCGAGAAGTCGGCCTTGTCGACGACGAGCACGCGCGTCGGTTGCTCGCCGGCCCAGCGCATCGCGTCGACCATGGATGCCCCAGCGCGCACGGCCGCCATGTCCATGGTGATGGGCGCCAGCAGAAAGACGAGGTGGCGTTGCGACACGGCGAAGTCATGAAGCATGGCCGGAGCCTGCACATCCAGCAGCGCATGGCGGCGCACGGTACCGGCGGCATCGAGCTGATAGACGGCCAGCCGACCGTTGGCCGTGCCGAAGTTCCACACCGTGCCGTCGGGCTCGACCTTGGGATGGGCCGAGAAGGGCATGCCACGCAGCTCAGGCGCCCAGGTCTTGACGCCGCGCGTCGCGAGCGTCGCCGGGTCCAGCTCATAGGCGCTGCCGCCCTCCCACAAGGCGTAGAGGCAGTCACCCTGCATCAGCACGCTGGTGTTGGCCACGTTGACGCTGTCGGGCCCGCGCACCGGCAGTTCGGCCTTGATGGCCGTACCGAAAGCGGGCAGCAGGAAGCGGCCGGCCTCTTGCTCGGCGCGGAACTTGGTCGTTTGCACGAAGCGGGCGCGGTGGCTGGCGCGGCCGTCCTGCAGTGTCCAGGACTGAACCAGGCCATCGCCGTCGAACCAGTGGTGGTAGCGCTGGCCGGCGCGTTGCATCAGGCCAGGACCATTGCGGAAGTAGCGGCCGCGCAGCGCGGCGGGCAGGCGCCCTTCAACGACGGCGCTGGCGTCCAGGTTCTCGCCATTCAAGCCACGCAGCGGCAAGAGTTCCGGCGCATCGGCAGCGAAGGTATCGATCGGCAGGCCCAGGGCCAGCAGTTCGGGGCTGAGGCCGCCGGCCAGCAGCGCGGTCAGCAGTGAACGACGGGTCGTGCTCATGGCCGTCCCCGCTCAGTTCAGCTTGACCTTGACCGACGCACCGGTCACCGGTGTCACGACGGCCTGCTCGAACTTCGGTGGGCCGAAGGTGCCAGCAGCGTTATTGGAGAAGCCGTAGGGCTCGACCGGAATGCCCATGGCGTTCATGTCCAGGCGGCCGTTGGCATTGGCGTCCTGGAAGAGGCTGAGCGCCAGCGGGCCTTCGGGCAGGTCCTTGAGCACGACGCTGAACTTGCCGCCAGTGGCCTCGGGGCCGAGAACGAAGCGCAGGCCGGTCTGCGGCTGGCGCAGCCAGTTGGCCGGCTCCGTGAAGACGGCCACCATCAGGGTGGCGCCCTGCAGGCGGCTCGTGTCCAGGCCCTCGACTTCGAGGGTGACGTCTGCCGCCTGGCTGCACAGCGGCAGCAGGGCAAACAGGGCGGAGGCAAGGGCTTGGTGTTTCATCGCGATCTCCAGGGTTCAGCAGTGGGATGGCTGAATGTTGGAGATCGCCCCGCCGCGGCGCGAGCGCGCTGCGACGGGTGGGCGCCGGGCGGCGCGAACGGATTTAGCCGCGCCTTGTGCGGACGGCCGTCGCGAGTTCGCGCAGCAACGGCTCGGTCTGGGCCCAGCCCAGGCAGGCGTCGGTGATGGACACGCCGGGCTTCAGGTCAGCCTTGGTCTGGCCCTCGGCCAGATCCTGGCGGCCGGGCTGCAGATGGCTTTCGATCATGACGCCGGTGATGCGCGCATCGCCGCCCGCGATCTGACCCGCGACGTCATGGCCGACATCGACCTGGCGCTCGTACTTCTTGCTGGAGTTGGCGTGCGAGAAGTCGATCATGACCTGCTCGCGCAGGCCCGAGGTCTTGAGCGCATCGCAGGCAGCGTTGACGGACGCCGCGTCGTAGTTGGGCGCCTTGCCGCCGCGCAGGATGACGTGGCAGTCCTCGTTGCCGCGGGTCTCGAAGATGGCGGCCGTACCCATCTTGGTCATGCCCATGAAGGCATGCGCGCTGCTGGCGGCCAGCACGGCGTCGCTGGCGACCTTGATACCGCCGTCGGTGCCGTTCTTGAAGCCGACCGGGCAGCTCAGGCCCGAGGCGAGCTGGCGGTGGCTCTGGCTCTCGGTGGTGCGCGCGCCGATGGCGCCCCAGGCGATCAGGTCGGAGATGTACTGCGGCGACAGCAGGTCCAGGAACTCGGTGCCGGCCGGCAGGCCCAGCGCGTTGACGTCGAGCAGCAGCTGGCGCGCCAGGCGAAGGCCCTCGTTCATGTGGAAGCTGCCGTCCAGGCGCGGGTCGTTGATGTAGCCTTTCCAGCCCACCGTCGTGCGCGGCTTCTCGAAGTAGACGCGCATGACGATCAGCAGGTCGCTGCTCAGTTCCTCGCGCGCCGTCTTCAACAGGCGGGCGTAGTCCATCGCCTGGTCGTGGTCGTGGATGGAACAGGGGCCGACGATGACAAGCAGGCGGTCGTCGCGGCCATGCAGCACGTCACTGATCTGCTGACGGGCCTGCTCGACCAGCTCCAACGTCGCGTCGGGGATGGGAAGCTCCTCGAGCAGCAGGGCCGGGCTGATCAGCGCGCGGACGGCACCGATGCGGGTGTCATCGGTACGCGTGGTGTCGCGCGTCTCGTCGCGGGAGCCCGCTTCGCGGTCGTGGTGGGGATCGTCTAAAGGTTTCATTGCAGGGCTCCAGGCAAGCCCCGCATTTTGCCGGCTCTATCGAGCCGTCGGTTCACCGCTTGGCAGCGGCAAAACACACGGCCAGCGCAGAGAGCCCAAAACCGGCCAACGCCAACGGCTCCAGGCGCTCGCCCAGCAACACGAATCCCATCAGCGCCGACACGCCGGGGATCAGGAAAAACAGCCGCGCCACCTGCCCCGCCTGGCCGCGGCGGATCATGATGAACATCAGGCTGAAGGCGCCRATGGAGTTSACSAGGCCCAGCCACAACCACGACCCGATCAGCTCGGGCGCCCAGTCGATGGCAAATCCTTCGGTCGGGCCAGCCACCGCGGCGACGGCCAGGGCCGACACGGCCATCTGCACGCCGGCACCGCTGCGCAGGTCCATGTGGGCGCAGAAGCGCTTCTGATACAGGGTGCCGGCGACGAGTCCCAGCAAGCCCAGGCCGGCCACGGCGTAGCCGGTCCAGGCGCCGTTCAGAGGCTTGTCGGCGATGACCAGGGCCACGCCCACCAAGCCACCGAGCAGTGCCAGCAACTGGCGCCGGCCAATGTGCTCGGCCAGCCACAGATGCGCGCCCAGGGCCGTGGCCAGCGGCATCAGGCCGATCAACAGACCGGCCACGCCGGCGCTCAGGCCCCATTGCAGCGCGAAATAGATGCACGAGAAGTGCAGCACCTGCATCAGCAGGCCGACAACGGCCAGGTGCGCCCAACCGCGCGCCCGATGCGGCCATGGTGCGCCGGTGGCCATCGCCACGGCCAGCAACACGACGGCGGCGAGGCCGAAGCGCAGCGTCAGCAGCGTCAGCGGCCCGGTGTGCGGCAGGGCCAGCTTGCCGGCCACATAGCCGCTGCTCCACAGCAGGATGAAAAGCAGCGGCAGGCTGGACGCGGCAGCGGCGCTCAGCAGGCGGTCGAACAGGCTGGGCCGGAAGGACCGGGCCATGCAGGGCGACAGCGTGGTGGTGGACATGACGACTCCTTGAAGGGATGACTGCACTCTAGAAATCAATGATCCAGGACACAATCCGTCATAAAGTCGATTCAGAGTTTCCAAACGGAGCACAGTCGCCATGGGCCGCCTTGAAGACCTGCAAGCCTTCGCTCGCGTCGTTGACGCCAAGGGCTTCTCCGGCGCCGCGCGGCTGCTGGGCACCACCAAGTCGGCCGTCAGCAAGCAAGTCGTGCGGCTGGAGGACCAGCTCGGCACGCGCCTGCTGCACCGCACCACGCGCAGCGTCAGCCCGACGGCCGAGGGCCGCAGCGTCTACGAACGCGCGCTGCGGCTGCTGGATGAGTCGCTGGCGCTGGAGACCGAACTGGCCGGCCGCCGCGACGAGCCGCGCGGCGTGCTGCGGCTATCGGTGTCCACCGCCTTCGGCAATCTGCAGTTCACGGCGCTGATGGCGGAGTTCTGCGCCCGGCATCCGCAGATCGACGTCGTGCTGGGGCTGAACGATCGCTACGTCGACCTGGCCGAGGAAGGTTTTGATGTCGTGCTGCGACTGACGCACAAGCCTTCCGATGGCCTGGTGGCGCGGCGATTGGCAGCCATCCGCTTTGTGCTGTGTGCGGCGCCGGCCTATCTGGAGGCCCACGGTGAGCCGCAGGCCGTGGCCGACATCGCCGGCCATCGCTGCCTGCGCTTTGGCTATCTGCAGTCCCCCGACCGCTGGCGCTTTCGGCACGCTGAAGCCGGCGAAACCGAGGTCGAGACCCGCGGCGCGCTGCGTTTCGAGAGCGGCTTGACGGCCAACAGCAGCGAATCCCTGCGCGTGGCCGCCCTGGCCGGTCTGGGCCTGGCCGTGCTGCCCACCTATGCCGTCGGCGCAGACCTGCGCGCGGGGCGGCTCAAGGCCGTGCTGCCCGACTGGCAGCCGGTCGGCGGCCTGGCCGACGCCGACACCCTCTACGCCGTCTACCTGCCCAGCCGCCACCCRGCGCCCAAGGTGCGGGCGCTGATCGACTTCATGCTGGAGAAGATGGGCGACGTGCCCCCGTGGGATCGCGACTGAGAGAATCAAGGGCTATGCCGTTGATCCCCTACGCCCTTACCCGCCCCTTCCTGTTCGGCCTGGACCCCGAGCACGCCCACGAGC
>NZ_JBFUMN010000076.1:0-21052 GCF_054049335.1 Roseateles sp. P5_E1 | reverse complement strand
GAGAAGACGTGGCCATGACCGGTGCGGTTCTGCAGCGGGATGCGCCACGCCCAGCCCCCTTCCAGCGCCGTGGCCTGGGTGTACGGGGCCAGTTCCTCGCCAACCCGCTCGGTGGGGCAGGCCCAGGCGCCGTCCACGGGCAGCCAGTGGCTGAAGTCGACGAAGGGCTCGGCCAGCGCCTGGCCCAACAGCAACGAACGAAAACCCGAGCAGTCGACGAACAGGTCGCCTTCGATGCGCCGGCCGTCCTCCAGCTGCACGGCGGCCACGCCACCATCGGCACGGCGGGACACGTCGGTGATGCGTCCCAGCGTGTGGCGGGCGCCGCGCTGCACGGCCAGTTTGCGCAGGAAGGCGGCGTACTGRACRGCRTCGAAGTGGTAGGCGTACTTGAACTGCGCCTGCTCGTCGGGCAGCACGAAGCGGCCCTTCATCGCCATCACCGTCGGCACGCACTGCACGCCCAGCGGYTCGGYCAGCCCCATGCGGCGGTGCTGGCCCCACAGCGTCTGCGAACCGAACAGGTTGCCGAAGTGGCCGAAGGTGTGGAAGTAGTCCTTGCCCACGTCCAGCCAGTCGCAAAAGCGGATGCCSAGCTTGTAGGTGCCGTTGGTGGCGCGCAGGAAATCGCGCTCGTCKATGCCGATCAGCTGGTTGTAGTTGCGGATGGAYGGGAAGGTGGCTTCGCCCACGCCGAYGATGCCGATSTCCTCGGACTCGACCACCTCGACGGCGGCGCGGCCCTTCAGCCCGGTGACCAGCGCCGCGGCCACCATCCAGCCGGCGCTGCCACCGCCCACGACGACGATGCGAGCAATTTTCTGCGTCATAGAGACTCTGCCAAGTTCTTGGGCGCCATCAATGATCTGCGCCGACGTCCATCATTTCCATCTCTGGCCACGCGGCGCCGACCCACGCAAGTGGGCATGCCGCCCGGACAGTCCGTCCAGGCGGCATGCTGCTTACGCCGCGTCAGGGACCGCGTCAGAACTCGTAACGTGCGCTCAGCGAGTAGCTGCGGCCCGGATAGAACCACGCGCGTCCCATCACGCCGATGTGCTGCTGCTGCGTCTGGCGGACGATGACGTTGTTCAGGTTCGTCACGTTGAGGGACACGCCGAGCGCGTCGGTGACCCTGTAGTTGACGCCGGCGTCCCACTGGCCGAAAGCCTCCTGCCATACCGGCAGGCCCCAGCCCACATCCCGGGCACCTGGGCGCGACGGGTCCGCGCTCGTCGCGTCGTCGCCGCGCGTGCCATTGGCATCCGCCGCCTGCAGGATGCGGCTGTGCCAGTTGTAGGCCAGCCGCGCCGACAGCGGACCGCGGTCATACATCAGCACGAAGTTGGCCGCGTTCTTGGCCATGTAGGGCAGCGGCAGATCAGTGAACGGCAGGCCGTTCGTGTCGCAGCCGAACAGGTGCAGCGTGCCATTCGTCGTCGCTCTGCCTGCATCGCAGTAGGGGTTGTAGATCTGCTTGTACAGGCTTTGCTTGGCATCGATGTAGGTGTAGTTGACCGACACGCCGATGCCCTTGGCCCACTCCGGCAGCACGCCTTCCAGGAACGCGAGCTTGTCCAGGTAGGTCATGCCCGCAACCTCCAGACCGCTGACCTTGGCTTTGCCCACGTTGTCCGGCCCGGTGATCGCGAAGAGCTGCGGAGTGCCGGTGTTGGTGTTGTAGGCACGGCTGTAGACGCTGTTCATGATGACGTCCTTGACATCCTTATGGAACACCGTGCCCGTGATGGACTGGCCGTCGCGCGGGTACCACTCCAGCGCCAGGTCGTAGCTGTTGGCCGTGATCGGCTTGAGCTTGACGTTGCCGGTGTTCTCTCCGGTGTAGGTGAGCGTCCCTTTCTGCTCGTCGTAGTTCTGGAACAGCTTGATGTACTCACCCAGCTGGTTGAAGCCAGGTCGGTTCATGCTCTGGGCCATTGCCAGGCGCGCCTGCAACCTGTCGGTGAAGTTCATCTTCAGATTGAGCGACGGCAGCACCTTGAAGAACTCGTTCTGCACGTCGATCGGTTGATTGATCTGGTCGAAGTGCGGCAGGTGCGGCGGCGTATTCGAGTCGTATTTGCGATCGAAAACTGTGTAGCCGTGCGAGACGTCGTGGGTCAGCACGGCGCGCACGCCGACATTGCCTTCGATCGGGAACTTCAAATCGTCGAAGCCAAAGCGCAGCGTGGCGTAGACGGCATCGGTCTGTTCGCTGTGCGTGCTGGTTTTGGACGGGTCGTTGTCGTAAACCAGCTCCTTGAAGTTCTGATAGTCCTTCTTCAAGTCGCATTCCACGCCTGGGTACTGCGCCTTGGCGTCCAGGCATTGCTGGTAGCGGTAGTCGTTGAGCAACTTGCCGTATGTGTTCGGATAGTCGCGCACGGCACTGACCGTCGGCATGACGATGTTCGGCAGCGAGCCCGCCTTGCCCCCGTAGAAGCTGCCGAAGTTGAACACTTCGACCGGGACGGTTTGGTACTTCGCATCTTTCAGGTACGCGAAGCTTGGGCGCCGGCCCCCCTGGCCGTTGTCTGGGGGATATTGACCGGGTACGACGTTCTGCTTGACGTCCCAGGGTTCGGCAATGGAACTCCACCCATTGCCCGTGGGTTCGTAGCGGCGCGCCACGCGGTAGGTGGCTCTCACGCCGACACGGATGTCACGCAGGATGGGGTTGTCCTCGAAACGGTATCGCGCGTCTGCCTTCCATGCGTACAAGTCGCCGTCGGCCTTGCTGGCGCTCGGCATGATCAGGTTCCAGTAATAGTGTTTCGGATCGGCCAGGAAATCCGTGGCGGCCTGGTCGAACTCGAGGCGCAACGGGCCCTTTCCTGACACGTCGATGCCCATGCTTGGCGCGAAAGTGCCCAACTGCAGGTTGCGGCCGACCGAATCGTTCTTCGCGTGAACCCACTGGACGTCGTTCTGCAGCAGCCAGTTGTCGTTGACGGCCCACTTGAAGTTCCACGCCAGTTCACCGGTCTTCGAGGTGGTCTGGTTCCAGCCGCGCGTGATCTGCAAGCCCAGGCCGCCAGCCTCGAAGTCGTTCGCCCCGGGCCCGGTCGGATAGGTGTACTTGCCCGAGAGCAGCACATTGTTGGCGTCGTACTTCGCTGTCGCGGGGTCGATCTTCGACTTGTACGCGTTCTCGATACCGGTGTAGAAGCCCTRCTCGCTGCCCGTCTCCCGTGTGCCCGACACGAAATAAGTCAGCGACGAGTCCATGCCGTCCTTCTTCCACTGCAGCGCGCCGTAGAAGCCGGCGCGTTCGTTGTCGCCGGTGTTGTTGCGGAACGAGGCCGATTTCGGCGCCCACGCCACCTTGCCCTCGATCAGGTCGGTACGGGGGTAGTAGGCGTCCAGTTGGAGGCTCTCGTTCTGGAAGCTGGTGTGGTTGTAGGACACATCCAGCAGCACGCCCACACGGCCGATGTCCGTATTCCACTGCGTGGTGTACAGCCCCGACAGGCTGGGCGAATTCTTGCCTGAGCGCTGCACGTAGTTGTTGCCCGCCGACATGTAGGCCTTGGTCACCTTGTAGTCAAAGGGCAAGGCCGTGCGCAGGTTCACCGTGCCGCTGACGCCGCCTTCGATGATTTCGCTGGAGGGGTTCTTGTAGACGTCCACGCCGGCCATCAGCTCAGGCGGGATGTCGCCCCAGCTCAGCTCGCGGCCCGGCCACCCGGCAGAGAATGACTCGCGGCCATTCAGCAGCGACGAGCCCCAGCTCAGGCCGCGCACGCTGATGCCCGAGCCTTCGACGGAGAAGTGCTCCGGGTCGCCGCGCGACTTGTTGCGGTCGATGACGACGCCGACGACGCGCTGCAGCACTTCGGTGATCGACTTGTCCGGCAGCTTGCCGGCCTCTTCGGCGACGACCGAGTCGACGATTTCCTCGGCGTTCTGCTTGATCTTCTGCGCCGACTGCAGCGCTGCGCGCTGMCCGGTGAYGACRACGGTTTCCAGGTTTGCCGGCTTTTCAGCCGCCGWCTGYGCCAKYGCGGCGCTGCCGACGGTCAGCAGCATCATGTGGACCATGCCGCGATGGATGGCCGTGGTGCGGAAYTGTTTTTTCATGGTGTCTCCGTATTCCTTCGATGAGTCGGCGGCAGCGCGCCCGTGTGGGCGGCTTCGCCTTCTCGGCATCGGATGCCGTGGCACTTGCCCGATCAACACGGGAGACCGGCCACCGGCACGCGACGCCGCGCGCGAACTGGGTTATTGGAAGTAGATGAGGCCCTTGAGGGTCAAGTCGGAGGCAGTGATGCCGTCGGTCTTGTTGTCCAAGTTGATGTCCATCAGCCAGAAGCGCGTGCGCACCACGGTGGAGGACTTCAGCAGCGTCGCAGCCGAGGCACGCGAGGCCGCAAGCTTGTCCAGGGCTGCCTTGAACGCGGCTTCGTTGACGGGGGCGCCCGTGCTGTCATACGGATTCGGCAGCTTGCGCACATCGTCGTCCAGCGAAGCCTTGGTGATGTCCGGCAGGCCGCACGACTCAGTGACCGCAAAGTTGTCCAGAGGCACGGCGTAGCTGACCATCCCCGCCTTCGGGACCCACACCAAGGTGCTCAGAGCGACGTTGCAATTGTTTTTATTGCTCTTGCCCAGATCCAGGTGCACGACGATGGGCTTCGCAGCCGCGAAGAGCTCGGCATTGACGCCCAGGGTGAAGTTGAGCGTCTTCTCGTTGGTCACCTTCAGCCCGTTGAGGGTGTCGTCATCCGTCTTGAACCCGATGGTCCAAGGCGAGAAGATGTCGATGCGATTGAAGCCGTAATTCCAGTTACCCGGGGTCCACCTGCTCTCGGGAAGGTGCAGTGAAGAAACGAGAGACAACCCGTCGTCGGAGACCTTGCTGTAGCACCAGTTCTCCACACTTGTGCCATCGTCGGCATTGGCGTTACACCGCTCCCAGCCCGCGGCCAGAGTGCTGCTCCAGGGGTTGACGGACACACGACCGCCTTGCCAGGTTCTGTAGGACTCCGTCCAGCCGACGCTGCTGCCTGGCGCAAACCCACTAGACACCAACAGCGGGTCGGCGAGCACCTGAAGCTTCTCAGAAGTGCCCGCTGCGCTGGACAGGGTCACCGCGCAGCTACCCTTGGCGGTCAGACGAAGCTCATTGCCGGCCACCGTGCAAACCGTGGGCGTGGTGCTTGCGTACGTCAGGGCGTTGCCATTGGCATCGACCGTGCCCAGCACGACTGTTTGAGTCGCGCCGCCCAACGGAACCACCGCGGGCGGCAAGGCGCCGATTTCAATGAAGGCCTGCCCCTCGGGCATGGCTGTGTATGAGTCATTTTCCGCCGCCGTCACCCCAAGCGTGCAGAACCCTTGCTGCAGGACTTTCAGCGTCGTGCCGCTGACCGTGCAAACCTCGGGCGTCTTCGTCGCCGTGTAGGTTGCCGGCATGCCAGCGTCAGTTTTGTCTGGCAGCGTGATGTTGACGGGAGCCGCTCCGCGCAGAACGATGCCCACCGGCACCAGCGGGCGTTGTGCATGCTTCAACACGACGAACACTTGGCTCGTATCGTCTGCAGCAGCCCATACGGTGCCGTCCGAGCCAACGCCGCCGGGTTGGCTCGCGATGACCAGGCAGTCTCCTGCAGCCACCAGGGTCACCTGTTTGTCCGCCACCGTGCAGGTGGTGGGCGTGCCGGTACGGAAGCTGACCGGCAACCCGGAAGTGGCTGTTGCGGACAACGCGGTCGGGCCGTTCAACAAGGTGTTGCCGCCCGGATATTTGAAGCTGATGGCCTGGAAGCGCCCCTCAGACCCTCCACCACTATCTCCGCCCCCTCCGCCCCCGCAGGCGGCCAAAAAAGCGCATGCCGCTACAGCGGTCAACTTCTTGGCGTGTGGAATCGACTTTTTCGTCACGTTCTGTCTCCTTTTCTGAAATAACTGGTAGCTGCTCAACTGCAGAACTTGCAGCGAGAGCGCTCCTTTGAGCTCGGGCCCGTCTCGCCGAACCCAAGCCATTTGGTTCGGGCGTTGAACGAACTATTTCCGAGTAAAAAAGCCCCCCATCGGCGTGCTTGTTCACCGTGGTTGGGTCTCATCCACCCCAGCCGAACGGTGGCGGAGGATGTGAATTCGAGGCAGCCCTTCACACGGCCGGTCCTAGCCCCAGAACCACCGCCCGAGGTGCGCACGGCACCTCCAAGGACACGCAGTTCGGCCATCCGGGGGCTTACGGTGAGGTCAAACATGGGCTGGTCCGTTGGACGTGGCTGGCGGCAGAGGACGCCGGCCGTATGGGGCTGGTTCCGCTCCAAAGCCACCAAATCGCGCTTGATTCGACGCCGAATCAACCGGAGAAAATAATTGCGGCAAATGCCGCGCGAGCATCATATTTCGATCGACCGTCGAACTAATTAGGGAAAACCCATCGGCGACGCAGGCCCAACATCCCGTTCGGGGCGTGAAATCACACGAGCCCGACCGACCCTCTTTGGGCGCCGAAGCAGGGATCACGCCCATGCGAGCGCCGCCTCGGTGGAGGGCTCGGTCGGTTCGCCGATCCAGCGCCTATGGGAAGACTGCAGGTGATGGCACATCTGCGCCGCGGCAGCTTGCGGATTGCGCGATTTGAGCGCCCGAAGGATCGCCTCATGTTCGTCAAGGGCAGACTGCCAACTGTGCTCCGTTTCCACGCGCACACTCATCTGCGCTGAAATCGGGCTGTGCCGACTGTCGAACAGTGCACCGACCATTCCGACCAGCACGGAATTCCCCCCCTGTTCGGCGATGCTGAGATGAAATCGTCGGTCAGCCTCGACTGGCTTATATCCTCTGGCGAGCCCATCCCGCATCGCCTCAAGAGCCTCCTCGACACGATGCAGCCCTAACGTACTGACGCGAGCGGCGGCGAGCGTGGCCACCGCGCTCTCCAGTACAACTCGCGCTTGCAGCAGTTCCTCCGGGCTGTCCCCCAAGCTCAGCGCAGAAGTGTCGCTGCGACGGCCAGACGGGCAGACGTAAATGCCCGATCCGCCGCGAATCTCGATGCGCCCGTCTATCTCCAGCGCGATCAGCGCTTCACGGAGGGAGGGCCGCGACACGCCCAGTAGCGAGGCCAGATCGCGTTCACCGGGAAGCCGTGCGCCTTCCACCAGGCCCTCGGCTTCTATCAGCGCCCTGATCCGATCGGCGATCTGCTCGTACAAGCGACGGGGCTCGACGCCCCGATGATGAAATGACATGGCCTCCGTGAACTCCTATTTCTGAAATAACTGGCAGCCGCTCAAACTGCAGAACTTGCAGCGAAGTTTTCGGCGTGTTTGGTCACCATGGCTGGGGGCCATCCAGTCCAGCCCATCGGTGGCGGAGATGTGAATTCGGGCCAGCCCTCCACGTGGCCAGTCCTAGCCGCAGAACTACCGCCCGGGGTGCGCACGACGCCTCCAAGGGCATGCGGGTTGGCCAGCCGGGCGCTTGGGGTGAGGTCAAACATGGGCTGGTCCGCCTGACAAAAGGGTGCGTTGGACGCGGCTGGCGGCGGAAACCGGCGGCTGTACGCTGCTGGTTCCGCTCCAAACCATCTAATTTGGCTTGATTCGGCGCCGAATCAATCGGCGCAAATAATTGCGGCAATGCCGCGCCGCCATCATAGTTCGATCGGCCATCGAACTAATTAGGGGAAACCCATCGGCGCCGCGAGGTCTACGTGTCGGCGTAAAGGGACCGCAGCGACGCATTGAGAACGCCAACATCACAACCGTGTCAACAGCGCCGACGCGCCTACTCGACAGTCACACTTTTTGCTAGGTTACGTGGCTTGTCGACGTCGGTCCCCCGCGCGCATGCCGTGTGATATGCCAGCAATTGCAGCGGCACGACGTGCAGGATGGGGCTGAGTTCGCCGTAATGCTCGGGCATGCGGATGACGTGCAGGCCGGCCTCGCTTTCGATGGCGGTGTCGCCGTCGGCGAAGACATAAAGCTGGCCGCCGCGGGCGCGGACTTCCTGCATATTGCTCTTGAGCTTTTCCAGCAGCGCGTCGTTGGGCGCCACCGTCACCACCGGCATCTCGGCCGTCACCAGGGCCAGCGGGCCGTGCTTSAGYTCRCCGGCCGGRTAGGCCTCGGCGTGGATGTAGCTGATTTCCTTGAGCTTGAGCGCACCCTCCAGCGCGATCGGGTAGTGCAGGCCGCGGCCGAGGAACAGCGCGTTCTCCTTGCGCGCGAATTCCTCGCTCCAGGCGATGACCTGCGGCTCCAGGGCCAGCACGGCCTGCACGGCGACGGGCAGGTGGCGCAGATCCTTCAGGTGCTCGGCCTCGTCGGCCTCGCTGAGGTGGCCCCGCGTCTGCGCCAGGGCCAGCGTCAGCAGGAAGAGGCCGACAAGCTGGGTCGTGAAGGCYTTGGTSGAGGCCACGCCGATCTCGGCGCCGGCACGGGTGATGTAGGCCAGCTCGCATTCGCGCACCATGGCGCTCGTGGACACATTGCAGATGGTCAGCGTGTGCTTCATGCCCAAGGAACGGGCGTGCTTCAGTGCGGCGATGGTGTCGGCCGTCTCGCCGCTCTGGCTGATGGTGACGACCAGGGTGCGCGGGTTGGGCACGCTGCTGCGGTAGCGGTACTCGCTGGCGATCTCGACGCTGGTCGGGATCTTGGCGATGCTCTCCAGCCAGTACTTGGCCGTGGAACCCGAGTAGTAGCTGGTGCCACAGGCCAGGATGAGGACGTTGTCGACCTCCTTGAAGATGCCATAGGCGCCATCGCCGAAGAGCTCCGGGCTGATGCCGGTCACCGCGTCCAGCGTGTTGGCGATGGCCACGGGCTGCTCGAAGATTTCCTTCTGCATGTAGTGGCGATACGGCCCCAACTCGGCAGCGCCGCTGTGGGCGTGCACGGTCTTGACCTCCCGCTCCACTGACTGATAGCGGCCCGTTGTCTTGTCCAGGCGGCTGAGCCAGTAGCGGCCGAGTTGCAGGTCAACGACGTCACCCTCTTCCAGGTAGACGATCTGGTCGGTCACACCGGCCAGGGCCATCGCGTCGGAAGCAACGAAGTTCTCGCTTTCGCCCACGCCGAGTACCAGCGGCGAGCCTTCACGGGCGGCCACGACGCGGTGCGGCTCGTCGCGGCAGAACACGGCCACGGCATAGGCACCCTTCAGCCGCGGCAGGGCCTGCTGCACGGCGTCGAGCAGGTCGCCGCTGTAGAGGTGGTCGATCAGGTGGGCGATGACCTCGGTGTCGGTCTGGCTCGTGAATTGATAGCCGCGCGACTTCAGCTCGGCGCGCAACTCGTCGTGGTTCTCGATGATGCCGTTGTGGACCAGCGCGATGCGGCCTGTGCTCTCGACGCCCGCATTGGGGCCGGGCGAAAAGTGCGGGTGGGCGTTGTGCACGGCCGGTGCGCCATGCGTGGCCCAGCGCGTGTGGGCGATGCCGGTGCCAGCGGAGATACCGTCCTGGTCGGCCACGGCCTGAAGTTCGGCCACGCGGGACGTGCTGCGGGCGCGCTTCAGGCCGCCGTCCTGGTGCACGGCCACACCGCACGAGTCATAGCCGCGGTACTCGAGGCGCTTGAGGCCTTCAACGAGGATGGGAACGATGTTGCGCTGACTGACCGCGCCGACGATGCCGCACATGGAGGTCTCCGTTGGGGAATGCGTGCATCGTAGGGAGACCGCCGTGGCGAATGGGTGCGAAATTTCTCAAAAAATGAAGGAAAATTTCCCGATCCACCCACTGAGAAATATTCGTTCAAATATTCAACATTAATGACTGATTTAGACGCAATCGACCTGCGTCTGCTGGAGGCCCTGCAGACGGATTCATCGCTGAGCAACCAGGACTTGGCCGCGCGCGTCGCCGTGTCGCCTGCCACTTGCTTGCGGCGCGTCAAGCGCCTGGTCGAGGCCGGCATCGTCGAACGCCAGGTGGCCCTGCTGTCGCCTGACAAGCTCGGCGCCGGCCTGTCAGCCATCGTGGAGATCACGCTGGACCGCCAGGGCGCCGAGCACCTGGATGCCTTCGAGGCGCGGGCGGTGCAGGAGGCGGCCGTGCAACAGTGCTGGCGGGTGTCGCCCGGGCCGGACTTCGTGCTCGTCGTGCAGCTGGCCGATATGCCGGCCTACCAGGCGTTCACCCAACGGCTGCTGACCCAGGATGCCAATGTGCGCAACATCAAGGCCTTCTTCAGCGTGAAGCGGGCCAAGTTCGAGACGCGAATCGGACTGCCATCCCCCTAACTTCATATGACCCCCCGCGAGCCCGGGGGCAAACCACGCTCCCGGGCCGACAGAATCCTGGATCGCCCCCCCAGACCGGAGCCTTCCATGCTTTCCCGCAAGTCTTTCCGCCCCGCCGCGTTCGCGCTGGCCTTGAGCCTCGCCGGCCTGGCCCCGAGCGCCCAGGCCCTCAACATCGTGCTGAACGACGTTGGCACGACCAAGATGTCTGCCGAGCAACTGGGCGCCTTCCAGACCGCGGCCAACTATTGGTCGGGCAAGCTCACCGACAACGTGACCGTCTACGTCAACATCGCCTTCAGCGACCTGGCCCCCAACGTCCTGGGGTCGACCGGCTCGTCTCGGGCGGTCCTTGACTACGGCTCGCTGCGCAGTGGCCTCGCGACCGATGCCAAGTCGGTGACCGATGCCCTCGCCGTCGCCAGCCTGCCGGCCGGTTCCAGCCTCAGCTTCTTGGCCACCCAGGGCGACCTGACGACCCGCCTCGACAACGACGGCTCGACAAACAACAAGCAGTTCGTCGTCAACACGGCCAACCTCAAGGCCCTGGGCCTGGATCCTGGCACCAACGCCAGCAATCCTGATGCACGCATTGAATTCGCCAACGGCTTCGCCAGCAGCTTCGCCTTCACCCGCGCCAACGGCGGTGTGCCATCCAACAAGGTCGACTTCATCACCGTGGCCGAGCATGAAATTGGCCACGCCCTCGGTTTCGCATCGGGCGTCGATTCCATCGACTTCTGCGTGGGCCATGCCGCCCAATGCGGACTGTCCGGGGCACCCAACGAGTTCGAGGTGTCCCCCTGGTACACGCCCCTGGACATGTTCCGCTACTCCGCCGCCGGCCAGCGCGACGTGACGCTGGGCGGCTCGCCCTATTTCTCGGTGAATGGCGGCCTGTCGTCCGTCCAGCCTTTCTCGACCGGTCTCGAACATGGCAACGGTCAGCAGGCCAGCCATTTCGGCACCAGCGTCGTCACGCTGATGCGTCCCTTCGTCAGCAATGGCCAGTCGTATGACGCCACCGCCAGCGACCTGATGGCCTTCGACGCCATCGGCTGGGACCTTGCCGCTGCAGTGCCGGAGCCGAGCCAGTACGCCCTGCTGCTCGCCGGCCTGGCCCTCATCGGCATGGCGCGCCGCCGCAAGCGCGACTGAACCTGCGCGCTCAATGCAAAGCGGCCTCGCGAGGCCGCTTTTTCTTTGCCCGAGCTCAGCGCTTCAGCAGCCCCAGGCCCTTCAGATAGTCCCCTTCCGGGAAACACACCGTCTGCGGGTGGTCGGCCGCGGCCGACAGGCGTTCGATGATGTAGCCGTCCACGCCCGCGTCCAGCCCGGCGCCGGCCACGATCTTGTGGAAGAGGTCGGGCGAGATGCCGCCCGAGCAGGAGAAGGTGTAGAGCAGGCCGCCTTCACTCAGCAGCATGAAGGCCAGGCGGTTGATGTCCTTGTAGGCGCGCGCGGCACGCTCGGCGTGGGCAACCGTAGGCGCGAACTTCGGCGGGTCGAGCACGATGGCGTCGAAGCGCCGGCCTTCGGCCAGGCAGCGCCGCAGCGTGGCGTTGACGTCGGCATCCCAGGCCTGGTGGCGGCTCGCGTCGAAGCCGTTCAGCTCGACATGGGCTTTGGCGCGTTCCAGCGCCGGGCCGGAGGAGTCGACGCTGACCACCTCGCTTGCCCCACCGGCCAGCGCCGCGACCGAAAAGCCGCCCGTGTAGCTGAAGCAGTTCAGCACGCTCTTGCAGCCGTATTGCTTCACCGCGTCGGCAAAGCGGCGGCGACTGTCGCGCTGGTCGAGGTAGTAGCCAGTCTTGTGGCCTTCGGCCACATCCAGCGTCAGCCGCCAGTCGTGCTCACGGATGGTCAGCGCCGTTTCGCCATCGCCACGCAGCCACCCGGTCTGCACCGGCAGGCCCTCCCACTCGCGGGCCTGGGCGTCGGAGCGCTCATACAGGCGTGTCAGGCCGGTCGCTGCCAGCAGCGCGTCGGCAATGACGGCCTTCCAGCGCTCGACGCCGGTGCTGCCGAACTGGGCCACCAGCGTGTCGCCATAGCGGTCCACGACCAGGCCCGGCAGGCCATCGGCCTCGCCATGCACCAGGCGCCAGGCGTCCGACGCGATGGCCAGCCGCGCGCGCATTGCCACGGCCTGCTCGATGCGCCGCTTGAAGAAGGCCGCATCGATGCGCTCGGCCTCGTCGAAGCTCCAGGCGCGCAGGCGGATCTGCGACTGCGGGCTGAAGGCCGCCCAGCACAGGAAGGCGCCGTCGGCCGATTCGACACGCACGGTCTCGCCAGCGTCGGCGCCGCCGCGCGCGATGGAGCTCTCGAACACCCAGGGGTGGCGCTTCAGCAGCGAGCGCTCCTTGCCGGCGCGCAGGGTGATCTTTTTCATCGCCGGGCCGTCCCAAGATGAAAAGCGCCCCCTCGGGGGGCAGCGGCCACACGACGTGTGGGCGCGTGGGGGCAACTGTTCATCGCTGCAACGTCCCGAAGGCGTAGTTCAGGCCGATGTGGACCACGGGCGTTGACTGGCTGCTGCCGCGCATGGTGCGGAACTCGCCCAGGCCGGTGCGCAGCCGCAGCCGTTCGCCGATCCGCCATTGCGCCCACAGCTCGGCTTGCGTCACGGCGCCGCCGCCCACCCGCACGCCGCCGCCGCCGGCTGCACCGACCAGCCATTCCGCGCCGACACGCAGCCCGCCCCACAGCGGGTCGCTTTGCAAGCCCAGGCCGACGAGCCCGAAGGAATAGGCTCCGGCGCTGCCCGCGGCCGCGCTGCCCGCCAACGCCGATCCATAGACATAGGGCGTGAACTCGCGCGACATGTTGACGGCCAGATGGCTGACCGCCTCGCGTCGGCCGTCCTTGAAGCGCACACGCGGCAGATGCAGCACGCTGGCGCCGAGTTGCTGCACGCGCACGATGCCGTTGCTCGTGTCGTCGCCAAATGCGACCGGAGACCGGTCCAGCGGCATCGCCAACACCGCACGCACGTATGGCGCGCTGTAGGAACCGCTGGACGCATAGGTGAAACCGGCATCCAGGCGCACGCTGGGGCCCCAGGGCGTGAGCCAGCGCAGCGTCGGCCCGGCGCGCAGCAGCAGTCCACTGCCGGTGTCCAGCGTGCCGCCGCCACCCAGGCCCGCGCCGAGCTGGCCGCCCACGCGCAGCCGCGGCGTGCCGAACAGGGCCCAGTCCTGGCCGATGTTGCCCAGCACTTCCATATAGCCGTCGGCGCCGCCCTGGGCTGCGCCGGCGGCCTCGATACCCCACCAGCTGCCGTCGACGATGTATTGCCTCAGCTCCCCGCCAGCTTTGCCGATGCGGCGCGTCAGCGGGTTGCCGCTGCGGTCACGGCTGGCGGAGCGGGGCTTCTCGAAGCCGCCCGTCAAGGCAATCTCGTCGAAGCCCAGGCCCGTGCGTTGCGTCGCGCGCCCCGGGCGGCCGGCATCGTCCGGCGAAAAGCTGGGGAAGCCCAGCGATCGACCGAGGGAAAAGCTCAGGCCCACGCCGCTTTTCACATTGCCGCTCGGGAAGCGGATCTGCGAGATGCCGACGCCCGTGTACCAGGCGCCCACCTCGGTGCGCAGCGACAGCTCGGGCCTGAGCATCAGGCCGCCCCCGAAGCGCAGCTGCTGGTTGGACAGGCCGCCACCAGCGCCCACGTAGAGGCTGGCGGCCAGATGCGTGTCGCCGGAGAGCCGCCAGCGCCGCTGGCCCGTGAAGCCGACGGTGAAGATGCCGCCGTAGTTGCCCTTGGCTGCGCCATAGACGCCCGGCCCGAAACCCCAGTCCTCGTCCAACGCCATCATGTAGCTGATCGACGCGAAGGCCGTGCGGCCGCCGTCGGGCATCTTCATCTTGGTCCAATTACCCTCGACCGCGGCCGGGCGCACCGTCTGCACGCGTGCGAAGGGCGACTCGTCGGGGGTGGCCCACGCCGTTGCCGGCAACAAGGCCGTCAGCGCGGCCAAAGCCGTGATTTGGAATCTCATTTCTTGGCTCGGGGGTGCGCAGCGTCGTAGATGCGCGCCAGGTGTTGGTGGTCCAGCTGCGTGTACACCTGGGTCGTCGTGATGTGGGCGTGGCCCAGCAGCTCCTGCACCGCGCGCAGGTCACCGCTGGACTGCAGCAGGTGCGAGGCAAAGCTGTGGCGCAGCATGTGCGGATGAACGTGGGCCGGGCTGCCGGCCGCGACGGCGCGAGCGCTGAGCATGGCGCGCAGCGTTGAGCCGGCGATGCGGTGGCCGCGAGAGCCGACGAAGAGCGCCGCCTCGCCAGCCGCCACGACCTGGGGCCGCACCGCCAGCCAGGTGCGCAGTGCCTCGGCCGCTGCACGGCCCAGCGGCGTGCTGCGGCGCTTGCCGCCCTTGCCCAGCACATGCACTTCATTGGCTTGCAGGTCGACCCAGCCAGCGGCCTGGCCGCTGGCCTGGGCATCCAGCCCTGTCAGCTCGGACGCCCGCAGGCCGGCGCCGTAGAGCAGTTCCACCATGGCACGGTCGCGGGCCTCCAGCACCGGATCGGCCGCCACCTCGGGCGCGTAGGCGGCGAGCTGCACCGCGTCGTCTACACCCAGCGCCTTGGGTAGAGGCTTGGGCGCCTTGGGCGCGCGCAGGCCGTCGAAGGGATTGAGCGTGACGCGGCCCTGCAGGCCCAGCCAGCGGTAGGCGCTGCGCCAGACCGACAGCAGCAGCGCGATGGACTTCGGCGCCAGGCCTTCACGATGCAACAGGGCCGCGAGGCGGCGCGCCTGGGCGATGTTCAGATTGCGTGCGTCGATCGCAGCTTCGACCAACATGGCCTGCAGGCGCTCAAGGCCATCGGTGTAGATACGCAGCGTGCGCGGACTCAGGCGCTGCTGCACGCGGGCGTGCTGCAAGAACTCCGTGAAGTCCTGCGCCAACTCCATCATGCAGCGAGCAAGCCCGCCAGCCCGGCACTGGCGATCTCGCCGACGCGGGTCAGGAAGTCGGTGCCCATCTCAGCCGTGTAGCGCGTCGGATCGGGCGAACCCAGCACCAGCAGGCCGAAGGGCTTGTCCTCGTTGGCGCTGGGCTGGTGCAGCGGGATCAGGGCCAGCGAGGTCGCCGTGCCGCCGCTCTCGCTGAGGCCCAGCCAGCGTGCCGCCTCGAAGCCGGAGTTCACGCCGCAATAGGGCTGGCTCAGGCTGGAGGCGAAGCTGCGCACGTCGGGGCTGACCGAGGCGGCAAACTCCGAGGCCTCATGCTCGGGAGCGACGCCCCACAAGCGCAGGCCGGCTTGCGGGATCATGAACTGGTGGCGCAGCTCGGCCAGCAGCACATGGGGCAGCTCCGGCGTGCCCACCGCGCGCATGACGGCCAGCGTCCAGCGGTGCAGGCGGTCGGCGATGGTGACGTTGTCCTGGCCGTTGCGGATCATGTCGATGATGCGCATTTCCAGGCCCTTGATCTTGTCGCGCAGCATCTCGGCCTGGCGCTCCTGCAGCGACACGGCGCGTGCGCCATGCGGGTGCTGCAGCTGCACGCTGGCGAGCATCGCCGCGTGGCGTTCGAAGAAACCGGGCGTGGACGCCAGGTAGTTGGCGATGTCGGTTTCGGTGATGCCTTGCACCGCGTCAGCGGCCGGGTTGGAACTCACAGCGTGATCTCTCCGTCAAAAACTTTCACTGCGGGGCCGGTCATCAGCACCGGGTTCTGTCCACCCGCCCATTCGATGCGCAGCAGGCCGCCGCGCGTCTGCACTTCCACGGCCTCGTCGAGCCAGCCCGCGCGGATGCCGGCGACGACGGCCGCGCAGGCGCCCGTGCCGCAGGCCAGGGTCTCGCCRGCGTCGCGCTCATAGACGCGCAGCTTGATGCGGTCGCGGCTCAGGATCTGCATGAAGCCGGCGTTGACGCGTTTGGCAAAGCGCGCATGGTGTTCGATCAGCGGGCCCTGAGTCAGCACCGGCGCCGTCTCGACATCGTCAACGCGCTGCACCGCATGCGGGTTGCCCATTGACAGCACGGCCAGTTCCACGCCCTCGACGGGCCAGAGCTCGAAGCCGTTCACGAGATGGGGCTTGAGTCCGCTCGCATCGAATGGCAGCGCGGCGTGCTCGAACACCGGCGCGCCCATGTCCACCGTAACACGGCCATCGTCCTGCAGCTTCAGCAGCAGGCGGCGGTTCATGGTGTCGACCTGGATCTCGCGCTTGTCCGTCAGCCCGACATCGACGACGTAGCGCACGAAGCAGCGCGAGCCGTTGCCGCAATGCTCCACCTCGTTGCCGGTGTTGTTGAAGATGCGGTAGCGGAAGTCCGCGCCGGCGTCCTGGCTGGGTTCGATGACGAGGATCTGGTCGCAGCCGACGCCAAAGCGCCGGTCGCCGAGCAGGCGCATCTGCTCGGGGGTCAGCGCGAAGGGCTGCTTCGTTGCGTCGATGACGACGAAGTCATTGCCCGCGCCGTGCATCTTGGTGAAGCGCAATCTCATGAGGGGATTATCGCAAGGCCTTCTCTATGGCAGCTCCAAGCTCCGCCTCGCCCCCTTCCCCCTCGTGGCGATAGACGACACGGCCCTTGGCATCGATGAGCCAGGCGGCCGGCCAGTAGCGGTTCTCAAAGGCCTTCCAGACGCGGTAATCGTTGTCCTGCACCACCGGGTAATGCAGGCCCAGCCGCCGCACCCCCGCCTGCACGCTGTCCAGCGGCCGCTCATGGGCGAACTCGGGCGTGTGCACACCGATGACGACCAGGCCGCGCGCCGCATAGCGCTGGTGCAGGCGTTCGATGACCGGCACGCTGCGCAAGCAGTTCACACAGTCCCAGGTCCAGAAGTCGACGAGCACGGGCTTGCCGCGCAGGGCCTGCAGTGTCAGCGGCGGGCTGTTGATCCAGGCGCCCGTGGTGGCGATCTCGGGCGCGGGCTTGCCAATCACCTGGCCCTGTGCCGACTCGGCCGGCCCGGCCAGAGCCGCGACCCAGGTGGAGCTGACATTGGCGAGGCTGGCCCCCGCCATCAGCATGACGAGCAGGCCCAACCCCCGGCGCAACCGGCCCGACCAGGCGCGCAGGCCCTGCGCGATGCGCTGGCCGCCATAGGCCACGGCCAGCATCGGCCCGCCGGCGCCGACGGCGTAGGCAATGAGCAGGGCCGCCGCCTGCTGCGAATCACCGGCGCTGGCGACCAAGGCCAGGATGCTGGCCAGGGCCGGGCCAGCGCAGGGCGTCCACAGCGCGCCCAGGCTGGCGCCGAGTGCCAGGGCGCCAAGCCGCCCGCCACCATGACCGAAGCGCTGGGCCCAGTCGGCCACACGGCCCAGCGGGCGCGACAACCGCTCCCAGCCCGCCGGCCAGACCAGCAGCAGGCCGAAACCCAGCAGCAGCACGGCCGCGATATCGCGCAAGGCACCGGCCGACAGGCCCAGCACGCTGGCCGAGGCGCCAAAGGCCAGGGCCAGTGCGCTGAAGGACGCGACAAAGCCCAGCACGACCAGCAGCGGCCGCCACCGGTCGGCAGGCCCCAGGCTGCTGCCGAGCAGCGCCGGCAACAGCGGCAGCACACAGGGGCTGGCCACGGTCGCCAGGCCGGCACCGAACGCAGCCGCCACGGGCAGCACGGCGCTCATTGCGACGCTCCCGGCACACGCTGCCAGGCCTGGGTCCTGCCGAACAACGGCAGGCCGACATAGGCGCGCAGCTTCAGCTCGCCGGTCGGGCCCAGCGACATCAGGCAGTCGTAGGTCTTGCCGTTCTCGCGGTTGAAGATGCGGCCGCGCCATTCGGTGACGGCGCTGCGGCCATCGGGTTGGGTCTCGCGCTCGGAGGGCAGAAAGTCGCTGAGGATGTCCATGCCCTCCTGGGCCGGCTGGGCATCGGCCGCCATCGCCTCGCCGGGCCGGCTCATCGACTGGTTGGCGATGACGCGCGCCACCTTGCCGCACAGGGCCGCGCCGCAGGGCGCGACGCGCACTTCCAGGTTGCCGCTGGCCGTCAGCCACAGGCCACGCGGGTCGGCATCGGCACGGGCCGCACCGGCCGCGAGCAGGAGGATCAGCAGAAGGTTTCGCATGAGGCGCCTCATCAGCAGTGAAGAAGGCGCCATTGCAGACGGCAGCGGTATCACCGCGATGTCGATGTGTCGCCGGTGGACACGCGCCGGCCGCACAGACAAAGAGCGATACAAAACAGCGGGTCCCGTCCGCTATCGTGGCCGCCATGGACCCGCGCCCCGACCATCTGCTGCTTGTCGACGACGACCGCCAGCTGCTCACGCTGCTGGCCGACTACCTGCGCGCCGCGGGCTATCGCGTCAGCACGGCGACGCAGGGCCGGGAGATGCGCGCCGTGTTGGCCGCCGAGCCAATCGACCTCGTCGTGCTCGACCTGATGCTGCCCGGCGAGGACGGCCTGTCGCTGTGTCGCGACCTCCGCGCACGCGAGGTCGAGCCCCTGCCCGTGCTGATGCTGACCGCCCGCGGCGATGAGGCCGACCGCGTGCTCGGCCTGGAGATGGGCGCCGACGACTACCTCGCCAAGCCCTTTGCGACGCGCGAATTGCTGGCCCGCATCCGCGCCGTGCTGCGCCGTACCCGCCAGCTGCCACCGAGCACAAGCCCGCAGCGCCAGGCCAGACGTCTGGCCTTCAACGACTGGGTGCTGGACACGGCGGCCCGCCATCTGCTGGACGGCGCCGGCACCCTGGTGCCGCTGACCGGCGGCGAGTACCGCCTGCTGCGCACGTTGCTGGACCACCCCCAGCGCATCCTCAGCCGCGACCAGCTGCTCAACCTCACGCAGGGGCGTGACGCCGACCCCTTCGACCGCTCCATCGACCTGCTCGTCAGCCGCCTGCGCCGCCGCCTGCGCGACGATGCCAAGGAGGCCCGGCTGTTGAAGACGGTGCGCAATGAGGGCTATGTGTTCTGCGCGGATGTCGAGGCCGTGGAATGAGTTTGGCCAGCCGCATCGCCGGCCTGCTGATCGCCGGCCTGCTGCTGGCTTATGGCCTGGCCAGCCTGGCCTGGCTGGCCGAGCGCGGCGAGGTGATGGGCCGCATGCTCAACGCCTACCTCGGCCGCGATGTGGCCACGGCCGTCGCCGTGCTGGACCGCTTGCCCGAGGCCGAGCGTGCCGCCTGGTTGCCGAGACTGGCGCGGCCCAACTACCGCTACGAACTCGGCGCGCCGCAGGACGCTCTGGCAGCTGACGAGCTGGCACTGTCTCTCACGCAAACGCTGGCCAGGGAGCTGGGTTCGGCGCGAATCGGCACGGCGGGTGCAAGGCCAGATGGCGAGCTGGTGTTCGCGCTGAAGCTGGCTGACGGCAGCGCACTGACCCTGCGCGCCCAGCCGCCACGGCTGAAGCTGTCCGGCGCAACGCTGGCCCTGCTGGTCGCGCAGATCGCCGTGCTGGCGCTGTGCGGCGCGGCGGCTGTCAGGCTGGCGACGCGGCCGCTGCGCCGCCTGGCCGATGCCGCCGATGACCTCGGCGCCGATCTCGCCGCCCAGCCGCTGCCCGAAGAAGGCCCGCGCGAGGTGGCCTCCGCAGCGCGCGCCTTCAATGCCATGCAGGCCCGCATCGCCGGGCACCTGCGCGAGCGCTCCGAAATCCTCGCCGCCGTCACGCATGACCTGCAGACCCCGCTGACGCGCATGCGCCTGCGCAGCGAACTGCTGGCCGAGACCGACACGCGCGACAAGCTGCTCGCCGACATCGACGAGATGCGCGGCCTCGTTGCCGAAGGCCTGCACTACGCGGCCAGCGCGCATGCCGCTGAGGAGGCACCGCAGCCGATCGACTTGATCGCGCTGCTGGACGGCCTGGTCTGCGACGGCCAGGACGCGGGCCAGCAAGTCAGCCTGGAAGCGCCCTCCTCCCTGGCACCGTTCACGACGCGGCCGCGTGCGCTGCGCCGCGTCGTCGGCAACCTCATCGACAACGCGGTCAAGTTCGCCGGCGCGGCGGAGGTGGTCGTCACGCCGGCCAACGGCGTGCTGCACATCGCCGTGCTGGACCGCGGCCCGGGCATCCCGGCCGATCAGCGCCAGGCCGCGCTGGAGCCCTTTGTGCGCCTGGAGGCCTCGCGCAACCGCGCCAGCGGCGGCACCGGCCTGGGCCTGGCGATTGCGCAGCGCCTCGCGCAGGCGCTGGGCGCGACGCTGGAACTGCTGCCGCGCGAGGGTGGTGGCCTGGAGGCGCGGCTGAGCCTGCCGGTTAAGGAGGGCTGACCCTGCATCTTGAGGAAGCGCGCGACCGCCAAATCGGCGCAAGCTTGGCGCCATGCCACTGCCCGAGCCGCCGCTGCTGGAGCGCGATGCCGCGCTGGCCGGCCTGCGCGCCGACCTGGCCGCCTTGGCCGACCCGACACAAGGCCAGGGCCGCTGCGTGCTGCTCGAAGGCGATGCCGGCATGGGCAAGACGCGGCTGCTGCGCGCCGCGGAACGCGCCGGCGGCAGCGCCATCGACTGGGCCTGGGGCGCCTGCGAGCCGCTGATCACGCCGCTGCCGCTGGGGCCGCTGCTGGACATGCTGCCGCGACTACCCGGTGAGATCGCGGCGCTGCTGCGGCGCAGCGCACCGGCCGCCGAGTTGTTTGCCGCCCTGCTGGAGGTGGCGCGCCTGACGCGCCGGCCGCGGGTCTGGGTGTTCGAGGACCTGCACTGGGCCGACGGCGCCACGCTGGACCTGCTGCGCTTCCTGGCCCGGCGCATCGCCGGCACCCGGGTGCTGTTGTGCCTGAGCTGGCGGGGCGGTGAACTGGGCCCGGCCCACCCGCTGCGCGCGGCGCTCGCGGGCTTGGCCGGCCAGGGCGCGCGCAGCCTCGGCCTGGCGCCGCTGAGCGGCGCGCGCAGCCTCGGCCTGGCGCCGCTGAGC
>NZ_JBFUMN010000075.1:0-21229 GCF_054049335.1 Roseateles sp. P5_E1 | reverse complement strand
CAACGAGATCGAGTACTCGGAGTTCGTGCAGAAGATCCAGGCCTTTGCCGACGGCGTGGGCGGCTTCGTGCAGTTCCCCGACATGCTGGACGTCGTCGCCCGCGCCCGCGAGCTGGATCAGTTCGCGGCCAGCCATGACGCCCAGCTTGCCCTGCTGCTGCGTGCCAAGGCCGCGGCCTGGACGCCTGGCTTTGTGCAGCAGGCCGCGGGTCGCCACGGCTTCGTCGCCGGTGCGCTGCCAGGCCGCCTCGTCATGCCGTCGGCAGAAGAGGGCGCGCCGCCGGTACTGACGCTGCAGTTCGATGCCCAGGCTGCGCTGGCTGAAGACCCCGAGGCGCTGTCGCTGCGCGAGCTGACGCTGGCGCTGGACGTGCCGCAGACGTCGGCCGATCAGGAGCCGTTCGCGCTCTGGCAGGAGTCGGCCCGCGCACTGGCCCGCGATCTGGAGGCCGAGGTTTGCGACGACCGTGGCCAGGTGCTGGGCCTGCATGCCTTCGCGTCCATCGACGTTGAGCTGAAGAAACTCTACGAAGCTTTGGCGGAGCGTGATCTGGCCGCCGGCTCGCCTGCCGCACGAAGGCTGTTCAGCTGATCGCGTGACATTGGCCGCGCAAACGCCGCGGTCTGACTGACAACCGACGGGGCGGCGGGGGGCAAAGCTTCTAAAGTCTGCGCGTTACACGGCCCTTCAAGCCTGATGCGCAGCGGCGGCTTCCCCCAAGTTTTCAGTCCCACCCTTCGTCCAGCCACCCAGTTCTGGCTGGTGGGCTGGCTGTTGCTGCTGTCGCTGTTCGCTGGGCCAAGCCTCGCCGCCCCCACGCTCGCCCAGCAGATCGAAGCCATCGAAGCCAGCCATGGCAGCGAGCCGCCCGAGGTGGTCGCGCGCCTGCGGCCGCTGGAAGCGCAGGCCCGCGCCATGGGCGGCGACAACCTGCGCGTCTTTCTCGCCGCCTGGGGCTATGCCCACGGCATGATGGACCAGTTCACGGTGGTCGATGCGGCAACGGCCGAGCTCATCGATCTGGGCGAACGCGAAGGCAATGCCGCGGCCATGGCTTCGGCGCTGGCACTGCGCGCGACCGTCCTGCAACTGTCGGGCCGCCTGAGCGTCGCCTACGACTGGGTGAACGCGTCCCTGCCCTGGGTGGAAAAGACCCAGGACGAGCCCTTGCGCTACTGGGTGTTCATGACGGCGGGCAATCTGAGCCTCGCGACGGGGCATTTGCAGGAAGGCCTGCGCAGCTACGCGGCGGCGAGCCGGTCGGCGCAGGCCCAGTCCAACCCGCGGCGCGGGGCGCAGGCCCATATGGCGCTGGCGCCCATACGCCTGGTCCTGCACGACATCGACGGTGCCCGTGCCGATGCGCAGCAGGCCTTTCGCCTGGCCGAGTCCGCCGGCAGCCTGCCCCTGCAACTGGCGGCCAAGTTGATCGAGTCCCTGGCCGAGGAAGAGGCTGGCCGCGGCCCGGCGCGCGACCTGGCCCGGGAGCAGGCCCGCCGGCTGGCCGCCCAGATCGAGCCCACGCTGGCCGCCAGCGCTGCCGCCGTGAATCCTGCCTCGGGCAGCGCGACCTGGTTCAACACCCAGGCGGAGGTCGTGCAGGAACTGGCCGACCTACACCTGAGCGCACGCAACTTCGTAGCGGCCGGGCGCTATGCCGAGACTGCGCTGAAGTTGGCCCGACAGGAAGGTGACGAGGACGCTGTGGCCGTGGCCACGATCAGTTCGGGGCTGGCGCGACTCGGCTTGCGCCAGACGGCCCCCGGCGACCAACTGGTGAACGAGGGCCTGGCGTCGCTGGAGAAACAGGGCCGCAAGGTGCGCCTGCTGGAGCAGTTGAACCGGCATGCCGGCCTGCTGGAAGCCCTGGGCGATGCGGCGGGCGCGCTGCGCCAATCGCGCAAGGCACTGGGGCTGGAGGCCGAGCTGGTGCGCAACGACCGTGTCAGCACGGTGCTGGAACTGCAGCGCCGCTCCAGCTTCGAGCAGAACCAGCGCGCCCTGGAGAGCCTCAAGCATGACAACGAGCTGCAAGCCAGCCAGCTCGAGCGCCACAGCAGCGAAAGGCGGCTGACCCTGGGCCTGGCCCTCGCCCTGCTCATCGTCGTGCTGCTGACAGTGACCTTGTATCGCCGCGCCCGCAAGGCCAACCGCACGCTGCAGGCCCACAACGCCGAGCTGGCTTACGTCGGCCTGCATGACCGCGTGACCGGCCTGCCCAACCGGCGCGCACTGGAGCGGCGGGCCCGGGAGCTCGGCAACGAGAGCTTCATCGGCTTGGGGATAGCCATCAATCGCTTCAGCCGCATCATGGGCAGCCTGGGCCATGCCGCCGGTGACGACTTGCTGTGCCAGGTGGCAGCTCGGCTGAAGTCCGTCGTCGAGGGCGCCGGCGGCCGGCTCTACCGGATGGACGGACTTTCCTTCGGTGCCATCGTGCCCGCACTGGGCGATGACGCCGCCCTGCGCAGCCTGCTGGAGCAGCTGCTGCAGGTGATGCAGCCTGTCTTCGAAGTGCAGCGCCAGCAGCTCGCGGTGACCTTGAGCATCGGTGCCGCTGAATACCCGCGGCACGGCGCGCAGACCTCCGACGTGGCCAAGGCCATCCAGCTCGCCATGCGACAGGCGCAGGGCCAGCCGGGCAACAGCGCGGTGGTTTTCACGGCAGGCCTGCTGGCCGACCAGCAGGACCGGCTGCAACTGGAAGCACGGCTGTCACAGGCCCTGGAGCGCGGTGAACTCGAACTCTTCTACCAGGCGCAGTGCGATCTGCGCACGCGCAGGCTGTCGGGCTTTGAGGCCCTGCTGCGCTGGCGCAGCCCCGACGGCCTGATTGCGCCGGACCGCTTCATTCCGCTGGCCGAGGAATCCGGTCTCATCGTGCCCATTGGCCGCTGGGTGCTGCAGCAGGCCTGCCGCCAGGCCAGGATCTGGCATGACAGCGGGCTGGGCCGGCCCGTGATGGCCATCAACATCTCGCCGCGGCAGTTCCAGCATCCCGAGTTCATGGCCACGGTGCGCGAGGCGCTGGAGAGCAGCGGCATGGATCCGCACTTCATCGAGCTGGAGATCACCGAGGGCGCCATGATGGACGACGCCGAGTCCACCATCGCCAAGATGGCCGAGCTGCGTGCGCTGGGCCTGCACCTGGCCATCGATGACTTCGGCACCGGCTATTCGAGCCTGGCCTATCTGAAGCGCTTTCCCATCAACCGCCTGAAGATCGACCGCGCCTTCGTTCGAGACCTCGGCCAGGACGAGGGCGGTGCGGCCATCGTGCAGGCCATGATCCAGCTGTCGCACAGCCTGGGTATGACGGTGGTGGCCGAAGGCGTTGAGGATGCCAGCCAGGAGGCCTGCCTGCGCAACTGGCATTGCGACGTGATGCAGGGCTTTGGCTATGCGCGCCCGCAGCCCGTGCGAGAGGCGACGGCCTTCCTGGAGCGGTGCAGCCGTGAGGGCGGGATCGCGGAATAAACTGAAGCTCCATTCAGACCTCGGACTCGGCGCTTGACCACCAGCCTGCTGCTGATTGCCCTCCTCATCGCCGCCAGCGCCTTCTTCTCGATGGCCGAGCTGTCACTGGCGGCCTCGCGGCGGCTCAACCTGCAGCAGCGCGCCGACTCCGGCGATGCCCGCGCAGCCAAGGTGCTGGCTGTGCAGGAACACCCGGGCGACTACTTCACCGTCGTGCAAATCGGCGTCAACACGGTCGCCATCCTGGCCGGCATCGTTGGCGAGGGTGCGTTCACGCCGCATTTCGAAGCGGCGCTGCGCCTCGTCGTTTCACCCGAACTGGCCGCGACGCTGGGCTTTGCCGCGTCCTTCATCAGCATCACATCGCTCTTCATCGTGCTGGCCGACCTGGTGCCCAAGCGCTTGTCGATGAACGAGCCGGAGCGCGTCGCCATGACGTTGGTAGGCCCCATGCTGGCCCTGTGCCGCGTGCTGAAGCCCCTGGCCTGGTTGTTCAGCGGCATCACCGAGGGCTTGATCCGCATGCTGGGCCTGCCGGCCAAGCGTGACGAGACCATCAGCTACCGCGACATCCTCGCGCTGACCGAGGCCGGCTACCAGGCCGGCGTCGTGGCAGACGAGGAGCAGCAGGTCATCGCCAACGTGTTCGAGTTGGACACGCGCACCGTCGAGACGGTGATGACGGAGCGCGAGCGCATCGTCTTCTTCTCGCGCGACGACGATGACGTGCTGATCCGCAACCGCATCGCCGACACGCCCCACTCGACCTATGTCGTCTGCGACGGCGACGTCGACCAGGTCGTCGGCTACGTGGACGCAACCGACCTGTTCCAGCGTGTGCTGCGCGACGAGAAACTGTCGCTGCGCGAGGACGGCGGCGTGCTGGTCAAGAAAGTGCTCATCGTGCCCGACAGGCTGACGCTGTCCGAGATGCTGACCCAGTTCCGCGACGCGCATGAGGACTTCGCCGTCGTCGTCAACGAGTACAGCCGCGTGGTGGGCGTCATCACGCTGAACGACGTGATGAATACGGTGATGGGCAGTCTCGTCGCGCCGCACGACGAGGAGCAGATCGTGCGCCGCGAGGACGGTTCCTTCCTGGCCGACGGCATCACGCCCATCCCGGATGTCGAGCGGTCGCTCGGCATCGAGGGCTGGCCGCATGCCGGCACCTACGACACCTTGGCCGGCTTCCTGATGGTCATGCTGCGCCGCATTCCGCGGCGCACCGATGTCGTCGAGTGGGAAGGCTGGCGCTTCGAGGTGGTTGACGTGGACAGCTACCGGGTCGACCAGGTCATGATCACCGCGGTAGCGCCTGCCGTCAGGGTTTGAAGTTGCCGTCGCTGCGAGCCTGCGAACCGCTGGCGCAGCTCGTGAACTCGCGGTTGCCGCTGCCGGTGGCTTGATTGCTTTCCCAGACGGCCGACGAGCCGTTCCACTTCACATACTTGTATTGAATCGCCGTGCCGGCGGGCAGGCTGACGGTGCCCGTCCACGGCACGTTGGCGCCTGAGCCCTGGATGGTCAGCGCGAAGCCTGAACCCGGCGCCCAGGCGCCGAGACCGGTCACGTTGCCAACGACGCGCAGGTTTTCGCCCATCACCGTGTTGGCGTTGGCGATCGTGAAGGTCACGGCACAGCTGCTGCCGCCGCCGCCGCTGGTCTTCTGCCCGGTGTAGATGGCCACGGCCGGCGTGGGGCTGCCGCTGTTGGCCGGCACCGTGATGCTGGCGTTGCCGCTGGCATCCACCGTGATCGAGTCGGCCGTGCAGCCAGTACCGGCGGCGTTCTTCGTGCCGTTGATGACGTTGCAGTAGGTGCCTGCGGAGAGACCCGTGGCAAACGTGCGCGTCCAGGCACTGCCGCTGTTGTTCAGCGCGACGAAGCCCACATTGCCGCGGCTGAAGGCGACCTGGTTGCCGTTGTTGCCGACGATCCAGTTCTGCTGCGCCTGGCCGATTGACGCATTGCGAAAGGCCACCATGTTGGCCAACGGCGTCCAGCGGTGGGCGAAGTCCCAGACGACGTTGATCTGCGGCGTGCCGCCGCTGTAGGGGCTGGCGCCTGGCCGGTCGGCGCCGGTGTCGGTGAACTTGAAGCCCGAGTAGAGCTGGGCCTCGCCATAGCCCTGGGCCAGCATGAAGACGTGCGCCAGCGTGTACCGCTGGCCACCGGCATCGGCGCCGCCGTTGTTGTTGATGTTCAGCGAGCCGCCGTTGCGCTCGGTGTCCCAGTTCGCGACGAAGACGGTCGCGTTCTGCGGCTGGATGAAGCCCCAGCTGCCGCCCCAGTTGCCCCAGGTGCCCATGACGCTCGGGATGCTCGCGAGGTTCAGGCCGTTGTTGTTGCGGAAGACATCGCGCATGGCCGAAGTGAACTGGAACTCGTTGAGCGTGCCTACGGGGAAGTAGCTCGGCCGGTCCACCTCGCCGTCGTTGATGATCTCCTGCGTGACCCAGATCGGCTCGCCCTGCAGCGTCGTCGGGTAGGTGGCCTTGACCGCGTTCATGATCGACGTCCAGGCGCCGGCCGGCATGTGCTTGGACGCATCGATGCGGAAGCCGTCCACGCCCATGGCCAGCAGGGCCTTCAGGTAGTTGACGATCTGGCCCTGCACATAACTGCTTTCGGTAGACAGGTCAGGCAGGCCGCCGAGGCGGCAGTTCTGTACCGCCCAGCGGCCCGAGGGCGAGTTGTAGTCGCTGTCGGCGATGTTGCAGTTGGCGTGGAAGTCGCTGGCGCTGAAGAACGGGTAGCTCAGCGTGCCCGCGTTCCAGGTCGAGCCATCGGTGGCCGTGCCGCTGCCGTCGGCCATCTGGTTGACGACGATGTCGGCATAGACGCGCACACCGGCCGTGTGGCAGGTGTTGATCATGGTCTGCAGCTGGGACGGCGTGCCCATGCGGCTGGTCAGGTTGGTGTAGTTGACCGGCTGGTAGACGCCCCACCAGCCATTGGCGTTCTTGGACGCGCCGGGCGGCGAGATCTGCACGCCGCCAAAGCCCTTGGGGCCCAGCCATTGGGTGCATTCGGTGGCGATGTCGGGCCAAGCCCACTCAAACATCTGGACCGATGTCGAGTTGGGGTTCAGCGCGTGGGCCGGTGAGGCGAGGGCGGCGCTCAGTGCGAGCGCGAACGAGAGCGAAGGGGCGAGTCGGAAGCTCGCGGGCAGCAGCGATGGCATGGGTGTGTCTCCGTCATGTGGTCGACCGCCGCCCTCGTCATGGGGCGGCTGGGTTCGGCCAATCGACTGCTTGCCCTGGCCGCCTTTCCCGTTCAGGAAAGTGCTGCGACTCTAGACAGACGGCGGCAATTTAAATGTAGGAAAACTACCAATCAACGATCAAAATCCCTAGAACATTCGGCGGCGGCGAGGTGGCTCAGGGCGATTTTCGACGCGATGCCATCTCTTCTCCAATCTTGGAGAGGGACGTTTTGTCCAGATGGGACTGGGCGATGGGGAATGCTTGATCGTCTTCGGCTGCCAAATGGGCCTGATAGAGAGTTGTGTAGTTAAGTAACACATTGGCATCAAGAGGCGCGGTTCTTCCGCCGGTCCATGCGAGCAGAGGCTCGCGCAACAGCGCCCACAGTCGCCCCATCTCGACGTGGTCGGCGTGCAGTCGATCGGCCAGATCCGTCAGGCCAGCCCTGCGCAGCCGCGGCAGCACATGGCGCTCCTCGTCTTCGTGGTGAGCCGGGCCGGCGCGGTCGAAATAGCGCAGCACATCGGCCGCAGCGTCGCGCGCCTGGGCATCGACGCCGTGCTGCTGGACATGGGCGCGCAGGCGCTGCAGCAGATCCAGGCTGCGGCGCACGCGCTCGTGGCAGGCGGCCAGCATCTCGAAGGGCTGGTCGAAACCGACGGCGGGGCCGGCGTGCAGGAAATCGACGCGGGAGCTCATGCGGCGGATTGTCCGACCGCGACAAAATGCCCCCATGACCGCCGCCCCCGCCTCCCGCGCCGCCGATCTGCGCGCCCAGCTGAACCATCACGCCCACCAGTACTACGTGCTCGATGCGCCCGAACTGCCGGACGCCGAGTACGACAAGCTCTTTGCCGAGCTGCAGGCCCTCGAGGCCGCCCATCCTGAGCTGCTGACGGCGGACTCGCCCACCCAGCGCGTCATCGGCGCCGTGCTGCCGGGGCTGACGCCGGTGCGCCATGTCGTGCCCATGCTGTCGATCACGACCGAGACCGACACGACCGAAGGCGGAGCCATCGCCTTTGACGCCCGCGTACGCCGCGAGTTGGGGCTGAAGGAGGGCGACGCACTGGTCGACTACAACGCCGAACTGAAGTTCGACGGCCTGGCCATCAACCTGCGCTTTGAAGCCGGCGTGCTGGTGCAGGCCGCCACGCGCGGCGACGGCGAGACGGGCGAGGACGTCACGCACAACGTGCGCACCATCGGCCAGATTCCGCTGCGCTTGAAAGGTGATGCGCCACCGGTGCTGGAAGTGCGCGGCGAGGTGTACATGCGCCGCGACGCCTTCGAGGCGCTGAACGAGCGCCAGCGTGCCAAGGGCGACAAGACCTTTGTCAACCCGCGCAACACGGCCGCCGGCGCCATCCGCCAGCTCGATTCGCGCCAGGCGCGCGACAAGCCGCTGAGCTTCTACGCCTATGGCATCGGCGACGTGCAGGGCTGGGCGCTGCCGGCGACGCAGTCCGGCCTGCTCGATGCCTTGGCCGACTTCGGCGTGCCCGTCAACAAGCTGCGCACGGTCGCGGCCGGTACGGCGGGCCTGGTCGAATTCCACCAGCGCGTGGCGGCTGCGCGTGACGATCTGCCCTTCGACATCGACGGCGTCGTCTACAAGGTCAATTCCCGCGAGTTGCAGCAGAGGCTCGGCTTCAAGACGCGCGAGCCGCGCTGGGCCGTGGCCCACAAATACCCGGCCCAAGAGCAGGTGACGACACTGCTGGCCATCGACGTGCAGGTGGGTCGGACAGGGAAGCTGACGCCGGTGGCGCGGCTGGACCCGGTGTTCGTCGGCGGCACGACCGTCAGCAACGCCACGCTGCACAACGTCTTCGAGATGCGCCGCAAGGGCGTGCGCGTGGGGGACAAGGTCATCATCCGCCGCGCCGGCGACGTGATTCCCGAGGTCGTCGGCCGCGTGCCCGGCGAGCGCGCCAGCTACGTGCCCAACTTCCACATGCCGCGCGCCTGCCCCGTCTGCAAAAGCGAGGTCGTGCGCGAGCGCGGCGGCATGGATCACCGCTGCTCGGGCGGCGTCTTCTGCCCGGCCCAGCGCAAGCAGGCCATGCTGCACTTCGCCGGTCGCCGCGCGATGGACATCGAAGGCCTGGGCGACAAGCTGGTCGAGCAACTCGTCGACGCCGGCATCGTGCTGAGCCTGCCGGGCCTCTACAAGCTCGGCGTCGCCAAGCTCGCGGCGCTGGACCGCATGGCCGAGAAGAGCGCGCAGAACATCGTTGACGCGCTGGAAAAGAGCAAGACGCCCACGCTCGCGCGCTTCCTGTTTTCGCTCGGCATCCGCCAGGTTGGCGAGACGACGGCCAAGGAGCTGGCGCGGCACTTTGGCACGCTGGACAAGCTGATGAACGCCAGCGTCGAGCAATTGCTCGAAGTGCCTGATGTCGGCCCCATCGTCGCGGCCAGCATCCACACGTTCTTCGCCCAGCCGCACAACCGCGAGGTCGTCGAGCAGCTGCTGGCGGCCGGCGTAAGCCCGAAGGAAAGCGCGGGCGAGGCCGACGACCGGCCGCGGCCGCTGCTGGGCAAGACGCTGGTGTTGACAGGCACGCTGCCGACACTCTCGCGCGACGAGGCCCAGGCCTTGATCGAGGAGGCGGGCGGCAAGGTCAGCGGCTCGGTGTCGAAGAAGACGAATTACGTCATCGCCGGCGAGGAGGCCGGCAGCAAGCTGGAGAAGGCCCGCAGCCTCGGCGTCCCCGTGCTCGACGAGGCCGGCCTGCGGGCCTTGTTGGAGACGGGCGCCTGAGCAGCGCCCGCCCGCTCACTGGCTGACCTGGATGACCCGGCCGTTGAGCGGCTGCACGGGTCGGGCGTTCATTGCATAGACGCGGCCGAAGCGGGCGATCTGCTCGGCAGACACCTGCACCGGCGTCTTCAGCACGAACCAGCTGACGCCTTCGCTGCAGGGCGGCGTCGTCAGCGAGCCGGCGAAGCTGTAGTAGGCGCGGTTGTCGGGCAGCAGGGCGTTCAGGTCGATGCCAAGGCCGGCGACGCTGGACTCCTGCTCCTTGGCCTTGGGCAGGTTGTCGAACACGGCCTGGATCAGCGGCAGCCTGGCACCCTTGTCCATCAACACCGCCACGACGGCCAGCTTGCCGTCCTCGCTCTTGTGAACGAGATGAGCCACGAGCGGATAGGCCTTGCCGTTCACCCGTTCCTCACTGGGCTTGTGGAAGTGGAACTGCAGCAGCTCGTAGCGCTTGTCGCCGACGGTGATCGAACTGCCCGGCGCGATGTTGACCTGCACGGTGTGGCCGTTGTCGATGATCTTCAGCGGCGTGGGCTTGTAGTCGAAGCTGATCGCGGGCAGGGCAGCCGACTGGACGTCGGTGGTGCGGATGTCGATGGGCGACTGGGTCTGCCCCATCGCGCAGGTGCCGAACTTCTCGTCGACGCTGGCCCATTTGGCCGGCCCGGTCACGCCGCTGTAAGTCCAGTGGGCCGGGTGCTGGCCGGGGTGTGCGGTCGCCGTTTCGGCGCAGAAGCCGGCGGCTGGCAGCAGGGCTGCCGTGAGCGCGATGGCGTTGAGCTGGGAAATCCTTTTCATGTGCGGCTCCTTGAGTCTTGGAAGTACGCCGCCGCGCGGGAGGCGGCGCCGGTCATTGTGTGACGAGAGCCGCAGCCCTGGCGACAGCTTTCGGACAGCCGGTGGATGAAGAAATGCGAGCGCCCCGTGGCGGGTTTTTACAAGACCCCCAACCGACCGCTGCGGACACTGGGTTCCATCGATTCACCTCACCTGGAGCCCACCATGACCGCTGCCATCCGCCCCTTCCACATCGACATCCCGCAAGCCGCCATCGACGACCTGAAGCAGCGCCTGCGCCAGACGCGCTGGCCGCAGGCCGTGGCGCAGGACTGGAGCCGCGGCCAGCCCGTCGCCTTCGTCCGTGAACTGGCCCACCAGTGGCTGAACGGTTTCGACTGGCGCCAGCAGGAAGCCGCGCTGAACCGCCACCCGCAGTTCACCACTGAGATCGACGGCCAGACGATCCACTTTCTGCACGTGCGCTCGCCTGAGCCGCATGCGCTGCCGCTGATCCTCACCCATGGCTGGCCCAGCACGGTGGCCGAGTTCCTCGACCTGATCGGCCCGCTGAGCGACCCGCGCGCCCATGGCCTCGACCCCGCGCAGGCCTTCCATCTCGTCATCCCGTCGCTGCCTGGCTTCGCGTTCTCGTCGCCGCTGGCGGGGCCTGGCTGGGACGCCGCCCGCACCGCCGCCGCGTGGGATGTGCTGATGAAGCGCCTCGGCTATGAGCGCTACGGCGCGCAGGGCGGCGACGCCGGCGCGCTGGTGACCCGCGAGTTGGGCATCCTGAATCCGCAAGGGCTGGTGGGCGTGCACCTGCAGCAGATCTTTGCCTTCCCGAGCGGCGCGCCGGGCGAGATGGAGAAGCTGTCGCCTTTCGAGAAGGCCGGCCTGGGCAACCTGGCGCGCTTCCAGAAGTACAACGGCTATGCGGAGATCCAGTCCAAGCGGCCGGCGACGCTCGGCTTCGGCCTGGTCGATTCACCGGTCGCGCAGCTGGCCTGGAATGCCGAGCTCTTCTTCGGCTTCGAGGGCGAGGCCGCCACCACGATGGATCGCGAGCGTTTCCTGACGCATGTGTCGCTGTACTGGTTCACGGCCACCGGCGGCCAGGCGGCCGAGTTCTATCTGGAGAACGCCCGCACCGGCGCCGGCTACCGCGAGCTGCCCAACGCGGCGCCCACCGCGGTCGCCTCCTTCCCGAACGACTTTCGCTCCGTGCGGGCCTTTGCCGAGCGTTCGCACAGCAACATCCGCCAGTGGACCGAGATGCCGGAGGGCGGCCACTTCGCCGCAACGGATGCGCCGCAGTTGCTGATCGATGACATCCGCAGCTTCTTTGCCCAGGTGAACTGAGCACGAGGCCGGCCTCGCGCTTCATCGCTCGCATCGAACAGGTCGAGTACGCCGCCCCGGCGGTGGAGGTGGCGCGGCCGGCCGGCGCCTGATCAGGGCTTGCGCCGCGGCGTCGCGTCCGGCCCCAGCACGCCCTTCACATGCGCCCATTCGGGCACGGTCTCGAACAGGTGGTCGATGAAAGCGCGCGTCTTGGCCGGCATCAGCCGGCGGCTGGCCGTCAGCAGCGTCACGGGCAGGGGCTCGTAGCTCCACTCGGGCAACACAGGCACCAGCGTGCCCGCGGCGATGTCCGACGCCACCATGCCGAAGGGAAAGCTGCCGAGCCCGCCGCCGGCGCGGGTCAGTGACAGCACCAGGCCGATGGAGTTCGCTTCCAGCGGGCCAACCGGATGCACCTCGGCCGTCTGCTTGCCGTTCTGCAGCGTGCGGTACATGCCCTTGCCCTGGGTCAGCACGACGAAGTCATGCTCGGCCAGGTCTGCAGGCGTCTGCGGTGCGGGCCTGGCCTGCAGATAGACCGGGCTGGCATACAGGCCACGCTCCAGCAGCATGTATTGGCGCGCCACCAGGTCGGGCTCGTCCACCGGGCCCATGCGCACGGCCACGTCATAGGGCTCGTTGAAAAGGTCGACACGGCGTKGCGTCGTGTCCACCTCCAGCTCCACCTTGGGGTAGCGGCGTACGAAGCGCGCAAAGCTTTCCGCCAACACCAGCATCGCGAACTCGGCCGGCACGGACACGCGCAGTCGCCCTGTGGGCGTGGCATCGCGTGAGGCCAGCCATTCGCGCGTCTCGGCGATGTCCTCTTCATGGCGGGCAGCGCGTTCGGCGAGTTGCTCGCCCAGCTCCGTCAACGTCAGCCGGCTGGCGCCGGGCACAAAGAGGCGGGCGGCTACCGAGGTCTCCAACGCCGTGAGGCGCCGGCTCAAGGTTGCCTTGGGCAGGTCGAGCTGGCGGGAGGCCTCGGACAGCGATCCCGCCTTGTGAACCTGGGCCAGCAGCAAGAGGTCGTCGATCTTCATGGCGTCGTTTATCTCGCTGTTTCTCGTTTGGTTTCGTTTCGTTTCCGGAACGGTGAGTTTGAGTTTTGTGGCTATTCGCCATAAATGGAACTCTCTACAGTCGCGGCCATCATGTCAACCGCCCGTCTTCTCCAGCCCCAAAGGCACCGCATCGGCGCCGGCTTCCAGGCCGAGGGTTGGCGCGAGCCGCTGGCGCTGCTCGACCCCTTCATCATGGTCGACCACTTCCGCATGACCGAGCCGGCGTTTGCGCCGCATCCGCATGCAGGCTTCTCGGCGGTGACCTATCTCTTCGACGACTCGGCCACCGGCATGCGCAGCCGCGATTCCCTGGGTGGCGAGCATGAAATCCTGCCTGGCGGCCTGCACTGGACGCTGGCCGGCCGGGGCGTCATGCATGACGAATTTCCCATCGAGGCGGGCCGCGAGGCGCATGGCCTGCAGATCTTCGTCAACCTGCCCGCCGAGCAGAAGCTGCGCGCGCCCACCGTTATGCGGCTGGGCGCCGAGCAGATGCCGCGCCGCGTGGGCGAAGGCTGGCGGGCGGTGCAGGTCTTCGGTGCCGACACCGGGCTGGACTTGCCTTGGTCGACCTCGCTGGTGCTGGTCGACATTGACGCCGGCGCTGCCTTCGATTTCGTGCTGCCCGAGGGCGAGCAGGGTTTTGCCATCCCCATCCACGGCAGCGGCCACACCGGCGAGCTGCCACTGACCACCGGCCGAGCCCTGAGCGTGTCCGTCGGTGGCGGCGCCCGCATCGTGGCCGCTGAGGCGCTGCGCCTGGCCTGCTTCTGCGGCCGGCCGCTTTTCGAGCCCGTCGTGCGCCACGGCCCCTTTGTCATGAGCAACGAAGGCCAGGTTGTGGCCGCGCTGCAGCGATTCCAGTCTGGCGGCATGGGCCGCCTCAGCCCTAGAACAACCTCAAGCAACAACAAGGAAACCCTGTCATGAATGCACCGCAAGACAACACCGTTGCCCCGAAGCCTGCCAAGAGCGGCCCGCCCGTGCCCCTGCTCATCGTCGGCGCGATCCTGCTGATCGGCGGCATCGGCCTGGGTGGCCGCATGTGGTGGCGCGCACAGCATCTCGTCGAGACCGAGAACGCCTTTGTCGCCGGCCGCCTGCACCCGGTCGCCACGCGCGTGGCCGGCGTCGTCACCGAGATGCGCATGCAGGACAACGCTGTGGTCAAGGCTGGCGACGTGCTGCTGCGCCTGGACCCGTCCGACGCCGCCGTGCAGATCGAGCGCCTGAAGGCCCAGATCGCGCAGGCCGACGCGGCCATCGCAACGACGGCTGCGCAGATCGCCCAGTCCAAGGCCCAGGCCGCGGTGACGAACTCGCAGGTCGCCCAGGCCGAGAGCGTGCTGGCCCGCACCGAGCTGGACGCCAAGCGCAGCCAGGCGCTGTTCGGCGCCGAGTTGCGCGCCACGAGCAAGCAGGAACTGGATGCCGCGCTTGCCGCCCGCGACGTGGCCCGCGCCGACCTGACCGCCCGCAAGGCCGGCGCCTCGGCCGCCAAGGAAGCCATCGCCGCCGCCGAGAGCGCGCGCCAGTCGGCCAACGCGCAAAAGAGTGCGACGCAGGCCTTGCTGAAGGACGCTCAGAACCAGCTTGGCTATGTCGAGCTGCGCGCGTCCAGCGACGGCCGCGTCGGCAAGCGCACGGTCGAGGTCGGCCAGCGCGTGCAGGCCGGCCAGCAGTTGGCGGCCATCGTCGAGCCCGAGGTCTGGATCACGGCCAACTTCAAGGAGACCCAGCTCGCGAAGATGAAGCCCGGCCAGAAGGTGCACGTCAAGGTCGACGCCTTCCCGGGCAAGGAGCTGGAAGCCCACGTCGACAGCTTTGCCCCGGCTTCGGGCGCCAGCTTCGCGCTGCTGCCGCCGGACAACGCGACCGGCAACTTCACCAAGATCGTCCAGCGCGTGCCGGTCAAGGTTGTCTTCGAGCCTGAAAGCTTGAAGGGCTTGGGTGAAGCCGCCACACGCATCGTGCCCGGCCTGTCGGTGCAGGTGGAAGTCGAAATCGCCGAGTAACTCCGCCATGGGCAACGAGAACTACCTCCCCCCGCCGCCCGACCAGAAGGTCAGCGGCCGCACCTGGCTGGCGGTGCTGGCGAGCCTGTTGGGCGCCTTCATGGCCGTGCTTGACATTGCTATCACCAACTCCTCACTGCGCGACATCCTCGGGGCGCTCTCAGCCACGCAGGAAGAGGGCTCCTGGATCTCCAGCGCCTACCTGGTCGCCGAGATCGTCGTCATCCCGCTCGCGGGCTTCCTGTCGATGGTGTTCTCCACGCGCCGCTACCTGGTCGTCAACGTCGCGCTGTTCCTGATCTTCAGCACGCTGTGCGGCATGGCCTGGAGCCTGGAGTCCATGATCGCCTTCCGTGCGGCCCAGGGCTTCACCGGCGGCGTCATGATCCCGATGGCGATGACGCTGGTCACGCGCAAGCTGCCGTTGAACAAGCGGCCCATTGGCCTGGCCCTGTTCGGCATGACAGCCACGCTCGCCCCCACGCTTGGCCCCACGGTCGGCGGCTACCTGACCGAGCTCTATGGCTGGCCCAGCATCTTCTACATCAACTGGGCCCCCGGCATCCTGCTGATGCTGGGCGTCAGCATCGGCCTGGACAAGGAGCCGATGAACTTGCGACTGCTGCGTGAGGTGGACTGGTGGGGCGTCGTCTTCATGGCCGTCGGCCTGGGTTCGCTGACCGCGATGCTGGAAGAGGGCAATGCCAAGGACTGGTTCTCAAGCCCCTTCATCATCACGGCCGCCGTGCTGGCGGTGGGCGGCATCTATGGCTGGGCCTGGCGCGGCCTGACGCGCAAGAACACCTTCATCGACCTGCACATCCTCGGCCGCCCGAGCTTCCTGATTGCCGGCGTCATTGCTTTCGCCACCGGCATGGGCCTGTACGGCTCGGCCTTCATCCTGCCGCTGTACCTGGGCCAGATCGCCAGCTACACGCCGATGCAGATCGGCATCGTCATCATGTGGATGGGCCTGCCGCAGCTCTTCATCATGCCCTTCGCGGCCAAGCTGTCCACCAAGCTGGACAACCGCGTGATGATGAGCGTGGGCTTGGCGCTGTTCGCCACCTCGTGCTTCATGAACACCCACATGAGCGCCGACACGGCCGGCCCGGAACTGTTGTTCGCGCAGATCGTGCGCGCCCTGGGCCAGCCGCTGATCATGATCACGCTGACCAACTTCGCGGTGAACGGCGTCCCGCCCAACCTGCTGCCCAGCGCCTCGGGCATGTTCAACATGATGCGCAACCTCGGCGGCTCGGTCGGCATCGCCGCGCTGGCCACGCTGCTGACCAACCGCGAGCACCTGCACAGCGCCCGCGTCGGCGAGGCCGTCAGCCTTTACGACCCCGCCACGCAAGCCCGCCTGGACACGCTGGCGCAGAACTTCGCCAGCAAGGGCGCCGACCTCGCCACGGCCCAGGACATGGCAATCAAGGCGCTTGACAACGTCGTGCGCCGCGACAGCTTCGTCATGGCCTACAACGACGCTTTCCTGATCCTTGGCATCGCGCTGATCAGCTGCGTGTTCATCGTCTGGATGAGCAAGAAGGTGCTCGGTGGCGCCGGCGCCGCCGAAGCCGCACATTGATGGCCCACCCCCGTTGCGCTTCGCGCTCCCCCTCAAGGGGGCGCAGCCAGTGGCCCGGCAAAGCCGGTTCCACGGCTGCCGCTTGGTCATGCACTCCCGTTCGGAGATAGAGATGAATGCAAAGTTCTCGTTTTCGCTGCTTCTGACAGCTTCGCTGGCCGCCTGCACGACGCTCGGCCCCAACTACCAGGCCCCGGCCCCCAACGCACCTGCGGCCTACCGTGCCGCCGCACCCGTGGCCGGCGCCGAGCTGCAGCGCGACTGGTGGCTGCTGTTTGGCGACGCCCAGCTCAACGCGCTCGAAGCGCAGGCCCTGCAGGCCAGCCCGACGCTGGCGGCCGCGGCCGCCCGGGTCGAACGCGCCCGCGCCGTGTATGGCGCGACAAAGGCGGACGAGCTGCCGCGTGTCGACGTCGGCGGCAGCGTCACCAACCTGCGCACGTCCGCCAAGTCGGTCACGACGCCGGTGCTGGGCGGCCAGGCCATCACCTTCGACGGCACCCAGACCGGGGTGCAGGCCTCCATCGGCTGGGAGCTGGACCTCTGGGGCCGCGTGAAGCGCCAGGCTGAAGCTTCGCAAGCCCAGCTGGATGCCTCCACGCTCGACGCTGCCGCCGCCCGCGTCGCGCTGACCGCCGACGTCGCCGCCGCCTACTGGCAGTGGCGCGCGCTGGCCGATGAAGCCGCGGCGCTGCAACGCCTGCGCGACAGCCGCGCCAACGCCTTCAAGGTCGCACAGACCCGCTTCGACGCGGGCTCCTCGACGACGCAGGACCTGGAGCGCGTGCGCGCCGAACTGGCCTCGGCCGACGCCGACGTGGCCGACCTGCCGCGCCGCCAGGCGCTGGTGGCCAACCAGATCGCCGCGCTGACCGGCCAGGCCGCGGCCGAGCTGAAGCTGCGGGCGTCACCGATGCCGGCACCGCCGCAGATCCGCGCCGGCCTGCCGTCCGAGCTGCTGCAACGCCGCCCGGACCTGGCCCAGAGCCTGGCCCAGCTGCATGCCGCAACCGCCCAGGTCGGCATCGCCGAGGCCGCCTTCTACCCGTCCATCCGCCTGACCGGCAGCTTCGGCTACCAGAGCAAAGAGTTGGACTCGCTGATCTCCGCGCCAGCGCGCCTGTACAACATCGGTCCGAGCATCTCGCTGCCCATCTTCGAGGGCGGCCGCAACAAGGCCAACCTCGCCGGCGCGAGGGCCTCGGTGGACGAGTCTCTCGCCGCTTTCCGCGGCCGCATGCTGCAGGCCTTGCGCGAGGTCGACGACGCGCTGGCCGAACTGCAGGGGCGCGCGACGGTGGTGGACGCCCAGAACCGCACGTTGGCGTCCAGCAGCCAGGCGTTGAACGTGGCCAAGAGCCGCTATGACAAGGGCGCCGTCAGCTATCTGGACGTGACCGAGGCCGAGCGCACGCCGCTCGCCACCGAGCGCGCGCTGGCCCAGCTGCGCGGCGCGCAATGGGCGGCGACGGCGCAACTCGTCAAGGCGCTGGGCGGCGGCTGGACCCAGGGCAGTTGATCCCGGGGCTCAGCCCCTGTTCTCGTCGAACTGCTCGGCGCCCGGGACGGCCTGAAGCCAGGGCTCGCGGCGCTTGACCCAGAGCTCGTAGCTCGGCACCAGCGGCGTGGGCGCCTTCGACAGGATGCCGAGCTTGATCTCGGCCTCTTGGTCGTCGAGGGAAAACAGCCGGGCCCCGCAACGAGGGCAGAAGCGCTGGCCGCGGAACTCGGCGGTGTCGCCTTGATGCTCGAACTGGCCGGCTGGCCAGACGGCGTAGAAGGTGAAGGCCGAGCCGCTCTCCTTGCGACAGTCCATGCAATGGCAGATGCCGATGCGAAGCGGCTCGCCGTGCGCATTGATCTGCACCTGGCCGCAAAGGCATTGGCCGCAATACACCGTCATGTCGGCCTCCCTAGTGAACAGGCGCGTTCGCCGCCATCTTCCCAGGCCTTGAGGAATTGGCGTGTCTCTGCAAGCCCTGCCGCTGGCACCCTTGCGACCCACTGGGCCTCCCACATACGCACCGCATCCATCTTGCCCTGGGCTATGCCCGCCAGCATGCCGAGCACCAGGATCTGCTCGTTCAGGGCTTGGGGCATCGGGCCGGGCGGCTGGGCTAGCAACTGCCGAGCCTGCGTCTCAACGGACTGCCAGTTCTGGCGCGACACCGATTCATAGAGTCCCAGCACCTGGAAAGTTCGCGGCGATAACTCCGGCCGCAAGCGCCGCCAAGCAGCCCCGTCCCACAGTGCCTGTTGATCCGCGCCGTCGATGTGGCCGAGCACAGCCTGCGCCAGGTTGGCGAGGTAGATCAGCAGGCTGTCTTCGTCCAGGGCCGTGGCGCCCTTGTGCTGGGCTTGCAGGGCATCGACCAAGCGCGTGAGGCCGTCGCCGCTGTGGTCGGGGCCCGGGGCGCGCCCGTCAAAGCGCTGCAGCGCCGCGACCGCGTGCTGGCGTGCCTCCAGGACGGGATGGTTGACGGCCGGGCCGAGAGGAACCGAGGCCGGCAGCGGTGCGCGGCAGTCCAGCACCGGCAGCACTGGCAGGCCCGCAGTGGCCAGGCGCAACAGCAGCGTGGCCTGGGCGCCCTGGAATCGCTGCTGCGGCGCGTTCAGCGAGATCGTCGGAAAGAAGTCCGAATGGGGATGGGCCGCCTGCATGCGCACATAGCTGCGCAGCACGCCCGGGCCGCCGACGTGACGCGCCTCAAGGTCCGCCGGCGAGCGCAAGCCCACACGTTTCAGCTCCGCTGACAGCATCTTGGTGCGCCAGGGCAGGTCGCTGAGCGGACCGGGCTTGGTCCGCGGAGCCAGGATGAGCAGGTCAGTCGCATCGACGAAATAGAGCTCGCTGTCGGGGAATTCGCTGATCAGCGCCGCGATCATCTCGGCCAACAGGGCGTCGGAAATCTCATAGCCGTGCACCCACTGCACCAGCAGTCCGTCGGGCTTGAGGCTGCTTTTCACGCGGCGGTAGAACTCCTGCGTGAACAGGCTGGCCACTCCGCTGACCCAGGGGTTGGAGGGCTCGGAGGCCACGACGTCATAGCGCTGCTGACCGCGGGCGAAGAATTCCCGCGCATCCTCGAAATGGACGTGGGAGCGGGGATCGGCGTAGGCACGCACGTTGCGCGCACCCAGCGCCTTGGCACCTTCCCACATGGCCGGCTCGATCTCGATGCTGTCGACGCGGCGCGGCGCGGCTGAGCCCAGCAGCGTGTGCGTGCTGAGCCCTGACCCCCAGCCGATGACGGCTATATCCTGAGGCTGGGGATGGGCTGACAGGGCCAGCGCCCCGAGCATGAGCATGGTGATCTCGTCGGCGCTGGGCGGCTGATCGATAGCGGTCCAGCCCGCGTCCGGCTTGCCGTTCGTCGAGATGACGGAGAACTGGCCCTTGCGAACGACCGAAATACTGGCTGTGGCGCCGTCCCGGTAGTACAGCAGCTCGCGGCCGCTGGTGTCGGTGTTGCCGTAACGAAAGACGCCCGCCGACTGCAGCAGGCGGTCCGGCAACCCCCACTGCAGCATGCTGCTGAGCACGACGGCACCGACGCTCGCGATTGCCACGTTGGCGACGGTCCAGCGGCCGGGGCTGAGGCTGCGCAGCAGGGCCAGGCCAATGGCGAAGTCAACGGCGGCCGCCACGAGCAGCATTAGCCCCACGCCCATCGCCGGCATCAGCCAGTGCGCGGCCACCAGCACACCGAGGATGGCGCCGAGCGTATTGGCTGCATAGACCTGCCCAATGGCGCGCTCGCCGGCGCCGCGGCGCAGCAGCGCGGCCGTGAACAGCGGCAGCGTCATGCCGGCGAAGAAGGCCACCGGCACCATGATGAGGACGGCAATCCCGGCCGTGGCCACGTTGTAGAGGATGTAGCCGGCCGCGCTGCGCGCCAGCGCCTGCAGTAGCCAGGGCACCCAGTTGTATGCACTGCCCAGCAAGCCCACCGAAGCGATGGCGCAAAGACCCATCGCCACCTGCACGAAGCCGGCATAGCGCACCAGGTCGCCGATGCGGTCACCCACGCGCCGCACCCACAGGCCGCCCAGCGCCAGGCCGGCGATGAAGGCGGCCAGCATCAGCTCGAAGCTGTGCAGGCTGCTGCCCAGGGCCTGGTTGAGCATGCGCACCCAGCCGAGTTCATAGGCAAAGGAGGCGGCGCTGGACAGGAAGGTGGCGACCAGCAGAGCGGGCAGCAACCGGCCCGGTCCGGCGCCGTCGGCGTTGTCACTCGCAGCGGGTGGGGTGGGCACGCCGCCCTCTCGCCAGGCCAGGCTCAGGACCATGCTCGCCGCGGCCACGGCAAGGTTCAGCCAGGCCGCGGTCTGCAGGGCGCCGGGCATACCGACCGCGGGCAGCAGGCCAAAGGTGGCAATCAGCGCGCCAAGGGCCGCGCCGATGCCGTTGGTGAAATACAGGCCGCCCAGGGTCTGGCTCTGCTGGCTGCCGGGCAACCGGAGCACGCCCACGGCGAGCAGCGGGAAGGTGGCGCCCAGCAGCACCGTTTGCGGCGCGATCAGAGCGGCGGCGCTCAGCCACTGCCAGGCGGTGGCCGCCCCGGCGCTGGACAGGGCGGGCAGCACGCGGTCCTGGCTGAGCTCGCTGTAGGCCACGAAGACGGTGTGGAAGACCAGGCCGAACACGCCGATCAGCGCTTCCGCGCCGGCGTAGACGGCGATGGGCCGGCGCAGCATCGCCGTGACGCGGCTGACACCCCAGGCGCCCAGCGCCATCCCGCCCATGAACATCATCAGCACCAGCGTCTGGGCATAGGCAGCGTGGCCCAGGGTCAGGCCCAGGTAATGCGTCCAGATCGACTGGTAGATCAGCGCTGCGCATCCCGACAGCACGAACAGGAATTGCAGGATCCAGCGGGTTCGGGAAGCGAGGGAAGCTGAAGTCATCATGTCCTGTCAGGAAGCAGGGCGGCCGCCATGCGGGCAGCCGCGCCCTGGTGGGCCCGGGCGAAGGTTCGTG
>NZ_JBFUMN010000074.1:0-21239 GCF_054049335.1 Roseateles sp. P5_E1 | reverse complement strand
CACGCGAGCCGCCGCGGCTGTCGCCGCCACGGCCACCGCCGCCGCCACCAGGTCGGCCACCGCGGCCGTTGGCTCCGGCCGGCGGGTTGGGGTTGCGGCCCCGGCTGCCGTTGGGGTTCAGCACGGTGCGGCCCAGCACGATGGGCTCGGCGCGCTCGTTGGGGTCGGGCGCGAAGCCCGGCACGATTTCCCGGGGGATCTCGCGCTTGATGAGGCGCTCGATTTCCTTCAGAAAGCCGTTCTCGTCGACACAGACCAGGCTGACCGCCTCACCGGTGGCGCCGGCGCGGCCGGTGCGGCCGATGCGGTGCACATAGTCTTCGGCCACGTTGGGCAGCTCGAAGTTGACGACGTGGGGCAACTGGTCGATGTCGATGCCGCGGGCGGCGATGTCGGTCGCCACCAGGCAGGTCAGGTCGCCAGTCTTGAAGTCGGCCAGCGCCTTGGTGCGCGCACCCTGGCTCTTGTTGCCGTGAATGGCCATGGCGCTGATGCCCTGGTCGTTCAGGTAGTCGGTCAGGCGGTTGGCGCCGTGCTTCATGCGCGTGAAGATCAGCACCTGCTGCCAGGGCTCACCGCTCACGCCGCCCTTGATCAGGTGAACCAGCAGCTCCTTCTTGCGCTCGCGGCCGACCGGATGGACCTTCTGCACGATGGCTTCGGCGGTCTGGTTGCGGCGGGCCACCTCGATCAGCGCCGGGGCGTTGAGCAGGCGGTCGGCGAGGTTCTTGATCTCGTCGCTGAAGGTCGCGCTGAACAGCAGCGACTGCTTCTTGGCCGGCAGCAGGGCCAGCACCTTCTTGATGTCGTGCACGAAGCCCATGTCGAGCATGCGGTCGGCTTCGTCCAGCACCAGGATCTGCACCTGCGACAGGTCCAGCGTGCCTTGCTGCGCGTGGTCGAGCAGGCGGCCGGGCGTGGCGACGAGGATGTCGACGCCGTCGCGCAGCTTGTTGATCTGCGGTTGCATGCCGACGCCGCCGAACATGACCATGCTCTTCAGCGGCAGGTATTTGCCGTAGGTCTGCACGCTTTCCTCGACCTGGGCAGCCAGTTCGCGGGTGGGCGTCAGCACGAGGGCGCGGATGGCGATCTTGCCGCGCTTGTTGAGCAGCTTTTCGCCGGTGGACAGGCGGTGCAGCAGCGGCAGCGTGAAGCCGGCGGTCTTGCCGGTGCCGGTCTGGGCGCCTGCCAGCAGGTCGCCACCGTTCAAGACGGCGGGAATGGCCTGGGCCTGGATGGGGGTGGGGGTGGTGTAGCCAGCGTCAGCAATGGCCTTGAGCAGCGGCGCTGCCAGGCCGAGAGAATCGAAACTCATTCGGTAGGGGAGTGAGCACGCCTGGTCGCATCGCCTGCCGCGCCGCGGAGAGCGGCGCCAGTCTTCGGGCAGGGCGGGCGGCGTGCAGGGGCTGAAAAGAGAACGCCGCGCAAGACTGAGAAGCGCGGCGGTTGGGGCCATTCTAGCGGCTGAACTATTTACGGACCGTGACCCAATCCATGCTGGCCCAGTTATTCGGCGAATGCGGGATGCTGACCTCCTTGCGCATGGCCCAGGGGATGACCTGGCGGTGCAGCGGAATGATGTTGACCTGGTCGCGGTAGGACTGCAGCGCGGACTTCACCAACGCTTCGCGCTTCTTCGGGTCGGTCTCGATGGTGGACGAGGCGGCCAGCGCGTCGGCCTCGTTGTTGACGATGCCGCCGTAGTTGGCCACACCGACGCCCTGCTCGCCCCGGTTGCGCAGCACCGGGGTCAGCATGATGTCGGCATCGGTCGAGCCCCCGCCCCAGCCGGTCAGGAAGAGGCTGGTGTCGAATTTCTCGACCTTGGGAAAGTACATCGTGCGCGGCATGGCGTTGACCTTGACCCTGACCTTGACCTGGGCCCACATGCTGGCCAGCGCGACACAGATGCGCTCGTCGTTGACGTAGCGGTTGTTGGGACAGTCCAGCGTGATGTCGAACCCGTCCGGATAACCGGCCTCGGCCAGCAGCTTCTTCGCGGTCGCGACGTCATAGGGCAGGCGGGTTTCCAGCTTGGGGTCGCCATAGGCGCCGCGCGGCGATGAGGTCAGGCCACCGGTGGGCGTCGAATAGCCGCTCATCAGCTTGGTCTTGATGGCCTCGATGTCGATGGCGTGATACAGGGCCCTTCTCACGCGCAAATCCTTCAACGGGTTCTTGTCGCCAGGGGCCTGACCGTAGAGCAGCTTGTCGCGAGTCTGGTCCATGCCGACATAGACGATGCGGTTCTCCTGGCCGTCCACGACCTTGAGTTCGGGCACGGTGCGCAGCCGGGCGACGTCGCGCGGCGGCGGATCGAGCACGAAATCGATCTCGCCGGTGATCAGGGCCGCCGTGCGTGTCGCGTCGTTGCTGATGGGCACATAGATGAATTCCTGCAGATTGCCCTCGAACTTGTTCCACCAGTTGGGGTTGCGCTTGAAGACCGTCTTTACGCCTGGCTGTCGGCTGACCAGCATGAAGGGGCCGGTGCCGTTGGCGTTCTGGCTGGCATAGGACTCCTCCTGCTGCTTGAAGTTCAGCGGTTTCGTCACGCGGTGCTGCTCGCACCAGCGCTGGCTCATGATGAACAGGTTGGCTATCAGCTCCGGCACGATGGGATTGGGCTTGTCCAGCGCGAAGACGACGGTCAGCGGGTCCACCGCCTTCGGGATGCCGACGGCATTCGCATAGACGCGCTGCGGCGCATTCGGGTCGCGCAGGCGCTGCATCGAGAACACGACGTCGTCGGCGGTGAAGGGCGTGCCGTCGTGGAACTTGACGCCCGGGCGCAGCTTGAAGCGCCAGATCAGCGGCGTGACCTGGGTCCACTCGGTCGCCAGCGCCGGGCCGATGCTCATGTCCTTGCCGCGCCGGGTCAGGCCCTCGTAGACCTGGTTGTTCAGGCTGTTGGTCATGACCTCGTTCTGCGAATGCGGATCGGTGGTCTGCATGTCGCCCTGGCTGGACCAGCGCAGGGTCTGGGCTTGGACGAGGCCGGTGGCGAGAACGATCAGGGCGGCGGCAAGACGGAGCATCTGACTTCCTGGAAACGCGGGCTCGGCGACAATACCAGGCAATGCAGGCCCTTTCAGCCTCACAGGATTTGCCCATGGCCCAGTACGTCTTTTCCATGAACCGCGTCAACAAGACGGTTCCTCCCAAGCGCCACATCCTGAAGGACATCTCGCTGTCCTTCTTCCCCGGCGCCAAGATCGGCGTGCTGGGCGTGAACGGTTCGGGCAAGTCGACCATCCTGAAGATCATGGCGGGCGTCGACAAGGAGTACGAGGGCGAAGCCACGCCGATGCCGGGCATCAAGATTGGCTACCTGGAGCAGGAGCCGCGCCTGAACCCTGACCAGACCGTGCGCGAGGCCGTGGAAGAGGGCATCGGCGGCGTGCTTGCCGCGAAGAAGCGCCTGGACGAGGTCTATGCCGCCTATGCCGAAGAGGACGCCGACTTCGACGCGCTGGCTGCAGAGCAGGGCGAGCTGGAATCCATCATTGCCGCCGCCGGCTCCGAGAACACCGACCTGCAGCTGGAACTGGCCGCCGACGCGCTGAACCTGCCGCCGTGGGACGCCGTCATCGGCGTGCTGTCCGGCGGYGAAAAGCGCCGCGTGGCGCTGTGCCGCCTGCTGCTGAGCAAGCCCGACATGCTGTTGCTGGACGAACCCACCAACCACTTGGACGCCGAATCCGTCGAGTGGTTGGAGCAGTTCCTGCAGCGCTTCCCCGGCACCGTGGTGGCCATCACCCACGATCGCTACTTCCTGGACAACGCCGCCGAGTGGATTCTCGAACTCGACCGTGGCCACGGCATCCCATGGAAGGGCAACTACTCCGACTGGCTGGACCAGAAGGAAAAGCGCCTGGAGACCGAGCAGAAGTCCGAAGACGCGCGCATGAAGGCGATGAAGGAGGAACTCAAGTGGGTTCGCTCCAACGCCAAGGGCCGCCAGGCCAAGAGCAAGGCGCGCCTGGCCCGTTTCGAGGAGCTGTCGGACGTCGAATACCAGCAGCGCAACGTCACGAACGAAATCTTCATCCCCGTGGCCGAGCGCCTGGGCAATGAAGTCATCGAGTTCGAGAACGTCAGCAAGAGCTTCGGCGACCGCGTGCTGATCGACAACCTGAGCTTCAAGGTGCCGGCGGGCGCCATCGTTGGCATCATCGGCCCCAACGGTGCCGGCAAGTCGACGCTGTTCCGCATGCTGCAGGGCGTGGAGCAGCCGGACTCGGGCACGGTCAAGATCGGCAAGACGGCCAAGATGGCCTTCGTCGACCAGAGCCGCGAGAGCATGGAAGCCGACAAGACGGTGTGGCAGGACGTCTCCGGCGGCCTGGACAACATCATCGTCGGCAAGTTCGTCATGCCCAGCCGGGCCTACMTCGGCCGCTTCAACTTCAAGGGCMASGACCAGCAGAAGCTSGTCGGYKCSCTSTCCGGYGGTGAGCGYGGCCGCCTGCACCTGGCCAAGACCYTGSYCCAGGGCGGCAACGTGCTGMTGCTSGACGAACCGTCCAACGACCTGGACRTCGAAACCCTGCGCGCGCTGGAAGAAGCGCTGCTGGAGTTCGCCGGCTCGGCCATGGTCATCAGCCATGATCGCTGGTTCCTGGACCGCATCTGCACCCACATCCTGGCTTGCGAAGGCAATTCGCAGTGGTTCTTCTACGACGGCAACTTCCACGAGTACGAGGCCGACAAGAAGAAGCGCCTGGGCGAGGAAGGCGCGCGCCCGAAGCGCATGCGCTTCAAGCCCATCAAGTAAGCCTTGATCGAAGGGGAGGCCGGTTCACCGCAAGTAAAACTGGCCCTGTTTGTCGACACAGTTCTTTACCCCACCCCCAAAGATCCCACACAGGCCGCCTGGAAGATGACCTCACTCACTCTTCTTCCAGGAGACCTTTGATGAAGTCCTTCCAGATTCAGAACCTGTGGCGCGTCGGTACGGTGGCAGCGGCCTTGGCCTTCGGCGGTGTTGCTGCCCAAGCCCAGCCTGCCCACGGGGGTCACCACGGCGGCCCGGCCATGATGGCGCCCGGCGGTCTGTTCGGTGGTCACATCGAGCACATGCTCGACGTGGTCAGCGCGACCGAATCCCAGCGCAGCCAGATCGAAGCCATCTTCAAGGCGGCCCGACAGGATCTGTCGGGCCAGCGCGAAGCCGGCATGAAGCTGCACCAGCAGATGGCCACGCTCTACACGGCCACCAACGTCGACGCCGCCGCAATCGAGGCCGTGCGCGTGCAGATGAGCGCCCAGCACGAGGCCGCCTCCAAGCGCCTGAGCCAGGCCAGCATCGACGCCGCCCGCGTGCTGACGCCCGAACAGCGCGCCAAGATTGCCGAGGTGATGAAGAAGCGCCAGGCCCGCATGGCTTCCCGTCACGCCGGCTGATTGGCCCTTGACCAGGAGTTCTGCGATGCTTGAGCCCCGTTCCACCGGCGCCGAGGCGCGCCGGATTCCTTTCTCTTCCCTTGCCCCGGTGATGAGTAGCGCCCGACTGTTGTTGATCGATGACGATGTCCGCCTGACCGGCATGGTGGGCGACTATCTGCGCGCCGCCGGCTTCGAAGTGAGCACTGCCGGCAACCTGGCACAAGCCCGCGAGGCCCTGGCCCATGGCCGCTTCGAGTTGCTGGTGCTGGACCTGATGCTGCCCGACGGCGACGGCCTCGACTTCTGCCGCTGGCTGCGCGGCGACCCGCGTTGGCGCCACCAGCCAGTGCTGATGCTGTCGGCCCGCGGCGAGCCCATGGACCGCATCCTGGGCCTCGAACTGGGCGCCGACGACTACCTCGCCAAGCCCTTCGAGCCGCGCGAACTGCAAGCCCGTATCAAGGCCCTGCTGCGCCGACTGGAGCCCAAGCTGGATGGCGACGAGGTGCTGCGCTTCGGCCGCCTGGAGATCGACCTGGCCGCCCGCGTGGCTCGCCTGGACGGCAAGATCTGCGACCTGACCAGCCACCAGTTCGACCTGCTCGTCGTGCTGGCGCAAAGCCCCGGCCGGGTGCTGAGCCGCGACCAGATCATGGATGCGCTGAAGGGCCACCCGCTGGAAGCCTTCGACCGCTCCATCGACGTGCACATCTCGCGCATCCGGGCCGTCATCGAAGACGATCCCAAGAACCCGCGCCGCGTGCTGACCGTGCGTGGAGCCGGCTATGTCTTTGCCCGCAAGCAGGACGCCGACGCGGACGCTGCTTGAGTGTGAGCCCCTCGTCCAGTCTCGCCACGCTGAACGCGGGCGCGCCCAGCCGGTCCCCCGAGGGGACGGCGATGCTTGCGGCATTGAGCCACAAGCACATCGCCCTACGCGGGCCGGCTAGGGGCGGCCCGGCGCTCAGCCCGCAAAACTCCACGCGCCCCTGATTTGAAAAGCCTCTACGTCCGCATCTACCTGACGCTGGTCGCGCTTCTGCTGGCGTTTGCCTTCGGCTCGGCATGGCTGTTCCAGCGCCACATCGAGCAGGAGCGCGGCAACGTCGAACTGGCGGCTGGAGAGCGACTGAACGCGATGGCCGGGCTGCTCAAGCTCGCGCTGCCGCCGGCCGACGCGCCGCGTGCCGAGCAGGCTGCCGTCTTTGCCGACTGGGGGTTGCGCCTGCGCATGCCGATCGCGTTGGAGGATGCCGACGGCAAGCGCATCGCGACGACGCAGATGTTCCAGCGCCGTGCCGACGACCCCGGCGCCATCATCGTCAGCGCCAACCTGGGCGATGGCCGCAGCCTGGAGATGGTGCGCACGGTGCGCCCGCCCGGCGGCCCACAGGGCGCCGCCTCCGGTCCCGGCGGCCCGGGTGCGCGTGCGCAGCGATCGGACGAAGGTCCCTGGACCGGCCCCTGGCTGCATCGCCCCGTGTCGCCAGGCGCGCCGGCGGTGTCGACCTTGGCCGTCGTGCTGGTGCTGCTCTTCATCGGTGTGGCGGTCGGCGCCTATCCCGTCGTGCGCCGGCTGACGCGGCGGCTCGAAGCGCTCAAGCGTGGCGTCGAGAAGTTCGGCTCCGGCCAACTGGGCCATCGCGTCGACGACAGTGGTCGCGATGAGGTGGCCGCCCTGGCCACCAGCTTCAATCAGGCGGCCGACCGCATCGAGACACTGTTGCGTTCTCACCAGACCCTGCTGGCCAATGCCAGCCACGAGCTGCGTTCGCCCCTGGCACGGCTGAAGATGGCTTTCGCGATGCTGGACGACGCTGCGCCCGCACAGCGCCAGCGCCTGGCGAAGGAGATCGACGTCAACATCGCCGAGTTGGACGCGCTCGTCGAGGAAGTGCTGCTGGCCAGCCGGCTGGAGGCCGGCAGCGCGGTTGGCGAAACCCATGCCGTCGAATTGCTCGCGCTAGGCGCCGAGGAGGCGGCTCACGCGGAAGCCGCCTTTGAGCCCGAGACCGATTCCGCTCGCATCGACGGTCAGGAGCGCCTCCTGCGCCGCGCGCTGCGCAATCTGCTCGACAACGCGCGCCGCTACGGCGGCCCCGACGTGGAACTGGCGCTGCGGCCGGTCGCCGGAGGCTATGAATTCATCGTTGCCGACCGAGGCCCGGGCGTGCCCGCCGATCTGCGCGAGCGCATCTTCGAACCCTTCTACCGGCTGCCCGGCCATGCCGAGATGGCGGGCGGCGTCGGGCTGGGCCTGAGCCTCGTCAAGCAGATCGCCGAGCGCCACGGCGGCAGCGTGCGCTGCCTGGCACGCGACGGTGGCGGTAGCCGCTTCGTGATCTTCCTGCCCACGGCGGGACGCTGATCAGCGGTTCTCGTTGAAGACCCGCCTGAGCAGCAGGCTGAGGAGCAAGGCGGCGGTGATCAGGCCGGCGGTGGCCGCTTGCCAGAAGCCGACCGCGCCGACGCCGTTCTGGCCAAAGGCGAGGAAATAGCCGCCACCGATGCCCAGGCCCCAGAGCGCCAGGACGTAGATGATCATCGGCAGCGTGGCGACCTGGTAGGCGCGCAGCACATAGGCCGCCACCGTCTGCAGGGCGTCGCCGAGGTGGAAGAACCAGACCCAGACCAGCAGCGGCAGTGCGGCGGCGGCTGTCGCCGCATTCGAGGTGTAGAGGGCGACGATGGGCTCGCGCGCGAAGGCGACAACGGCGCCGACGCCCGCGGCGGTCAGCGTGGCCAGCGTCATCGCATGCCTGCCGACGGTGCGCGCTTCGTGCTTTTCGTCGGCCCCCAGATGCTGTGCGACCAGCGTGCCGGCGGCGGTGGCCATTGCGAGCGCGATCATGAACATCATCGCGACGAGGTTGACGGCGATCTGGTGGCCGGCGACCGGTGTTGCGCCAAGACGGGCGATGAAAAAGGCCATGAAGGTGAAGCCCGTCACCTCGACGAGGATGGAGCCGCCCATCGGCAGGCCCAGCTTCACCAGCGCTGTGAGTTCGCCCCAATGCGGTCGGGTCTGCCACAGGTGCGGGATCCTGAACGGCCGGTAGAAGGCGTCGCGCCTGAGCAGTAGCATCGCAACGGCGGCTTGGCCGATCAGCGCGATGGCCGTCGCGACGCCGCATCCAGCGACGCCCATCGCAGGAATCGGACCCCAGCCGAAGACGAGCACGGCGTTCAAAGGCACCTTGGCCGCCAGGCCGGTGAGCTGCATCGCCATGACGGCCTTGGGGCGGCTGACGGCGGTCGAGAAACCACGGAAGGCAGTGAAGAGCAGGGCGGCGGGCAGTGCAAAAGCCTCGGGCCGCGTGTAGGCGCGCACCTTGTCGGCCTGGGCTGCGTCGAGGTGGGCCAGTGCCGTGAAAGGATCCGGAAACCACAGCGCCAGGCAGCCCGGAATGCAGAGCAGCACCGACAGCCACTGCGCCTGCACGAAGCTGCTGCCGGCACCGGGCAGATCCTGGGCACCGAACTGCCGGCCAGCGATGGGCCCGACCGCGAGGATGACGCCCATCAGGCCGACAAAGATGGTCACGTAGGCGGCCGAACCGACAGCGAACGCAGCGAGGTCCTCGGGGCTGACGCGGCCCATCATCAGCGTGTCGATGGTGCTGAACATCATCACGGCGATCTGGCCGACAAGGACGGGCCAGGCCAGCGGCACGAGGCGGCGAACGCTGTCGATGAAGCGGATGCGGGTCATCGGGTCACGCGCTCCGCGTAGCGGTTGAAACGCCAGGCCGTGCCTTCGTGGGTGATGCGGTGCCAGACGACACGCTTCTCGAAGGGGTCGAGCGCCGGCCAATGCTGCACTTCGTCGAAGGTGCGGCCGCAGCCTTTGCAGATGGCGTCGCCCTGGGCCGTGGAGCAGATCGCAATGCAGGGTGAGTCAGGCGTCGTCGCGTACCAGGCCAGCCAGGCATCCAGGGCCATGGGCTTCAGCGTGGCAGGGTCAAGCTCGGTCGCGCGGCTCAGCGCGAGCAGCGCATAGGCCTCGGCCAGCGCACGCACCTCGGGTGCGGCGCTGATGCCGTCAGGCGAGGGTGAACGTTCGCGCCACCAGTTGATGGCGGCCTCGAGGTCAGTCACGTGGATCAGAGAATGAGGCCCCTCGACAGGCGGGTACGCCGGTCGATCCCCCGAGGGAATGTCGGGCCGGCTTGGGGCGGCCCTACGCTCGTCCCCGCTCAAGCCACCAACCCCATGGCGCCGCGCACCTCGCGCAGCGTCTTGCGCGCGACGGCGCGGGCGCGCTCGGTGCCAACCTCCAGCGTCCACTGCACCTGCTGCGGGTCCAGGGCCGCAGCGCGTTCGCGCCAGGGCGCCTGCTCGCGCTGGATGGACTCGATCAACGGCTGCTTGCAGTCCAGGCAGCCGATGCCGGCCGTGCGGCAGCCGCTGTCGCAGGCGGCGCGGGTCGCGTCGTCGCTGTAGATCTGGTGCAGCGGCCAGACCGGGCAGCGCGCCGGGTCGCCGGCGTCGGTGCGGCGCACGCGCTGCGGGTCGGTCGGCATGGTGCGGATCTTGGCGGCGACAGCCTCGGGCTCGTCGCGCATCGCGATCGCGTTGTCCAGGCTCTTGCTCATCTTCTGGCCGTCCAGCCCGGGCACGCGGGCGGTCTCGGTCAGCAGGGCCTGGGGCTCGACAAAGATGGGCGCGGCCTCGGCATAGAGCCGGTTGAAGCGTCGTGCCACTTCGCGGGTCACTTCGACGTGGGCGGTCTGGTCTTCGCCCACCGGCACACCGGCAGGCTTGTAGAGCAGGATGTCGGCCGCCTGCAGCAGCGGGTAGCCCAGAAAGCCGTACGTCGCCAGTTCGGGGTCGGCGGCGACCTGATCCTTGTAGCTGGGCATGCGCGCCAGCCACGAGGACGGCGTACACATGGCCAGCAGCGTGAATAGCTCGGCGTGCTCGGGCATGCGGCTTTGCAGGAACAAGGTACAGCGCTCGGGGTCCAGTCCGGCGGCCAGCCAGTCGGTGACCATCTCGTAGACGTGGCGGGTCAGCGTCTCGCCACTCGGGCGCTGGGTGGTGAGCGCATGCCAGTCGGCGACGAAGAAGAAGCAGTCATGCGTGTCCTGCAGCCGCACCCAGTTCTTGATAGCGCCGTGGTAGTGGCCGAGGTGCAGGGCGCCGGTCGGGCGCATGCCAGAAAGCACGCGAGGGCGGCTTGGCTTGAGGTTCAGGGTGGGGTTCGACATGGGGCGCGGATTGTCGTTCAAGGGGCGATCGGTCAGCCGCCCCCTAAACTGCCGCCCCATGAAGAGGTTGGTGATTCTGATTTCGGGGCGGGGCTCCAACATGGAGGCCATCGTGAAGGCCTGCCAAGCCGAGGGCTGGCCCGCCGAGGTGGCCGCCGTCATCAGCAACCGGCCCGATGCGGGCGGCCTGCAGTTCGCGGTTGAGCATGGCATTGCGACCGCCGTTGTCGACCACAAGGCCTATGCCAGCCGTGAGGGCTTCGATGCCGAGCTGGCCCGCGTCATTGACAGCTTCGTGCCTGACCTCGTCGTGCTTGCCGGTTTCATGCGTATCCTGACGCCCGGCTTCACGGCGCGCTATGCCCGCCGCATGCTCAACATCCACCCGTCGCTGCTGCCGGCCTTCACCGGGCTGCACACCCATGAGCGAGCGCTGGAGATGGGCTGCAAGGTCGCCGGTGTGACGGTGCATTTCGTCACCGCCGAGCTGGACCATGGCGCCATCGTCATGCAGGCGGTCGTGCCGGTGCTGCCTGGCGACGACGCGAAGACGCTGTCGGCCCGCGTGCTGACGGCCGAGCACCGCATCTATCCGCAGTCGGTGCGCTGGTTTGTCGAAGGTGCGTTGGTGTGGGACGGCGAGCGCGTCACTCACCGCGACGGTGCGGCTCAGCAGTTGCTGCTCAGCTGATCAGCCCGGCGAGGATATTGACGGTCAACGCCAGCACGCCGGTGTTGAAGACGAAGGCCAGCAGGCCTTGAACCAGCACGAGGCGGCGCATGGCGCGCGAGCTGACGCTGACGTCCGAGGTCTGCGACGTGGCCGCCACGGTGATCGAGAAGTACAGGAAGTCGCCGTAGTCGGGCGGTCCTTCGTCGTCGCCTGGAAACTCCAACCCATGTGACGCCTTGCCGCCGCCGTGATAGAGGCTGGCGTAGGCGATGCCGAATTCCACCGGCAGCAGCAGCCAGGAGCTGCAGACCGTGGCAATGGCGAAGGCGAGCGTCAAACCGTTGGCGGTATGGGCTTGCTTGGCCGAACCCAGTTCCAGCGCAATGGCGCCAAAGCTGGCCAGCGCCCCGCCAACGGCCAGCAGCAGCATGACGGGCAGGCCTTCGGTCAGCTGGCTGGCGCGCTGCTGCACATTCACCGAGCCCGCGCGGCCCAGCATCATCCAAAGCGCCAGCGGCAGATAGATCCACAGCGTGAAGTCCCACCCCAGCAGCAGGCGCGTGGTCAGCGGCACAGCGCCTGGCCACAACGCAGCCAGCGTGCTGCCGATCAGGATGGACAACAGCAGCCGGGGGCGCAGGCGCAGCTGGGTCCAGAGATTCATGCGGCAAGGAGCAGGGCGCTTGGGATAATGGGGCGATGCATCCTAATGCCCTCCTGGAGCTGAGCGCCGAGCTGATTGCCGTCGTGAACCAGCTCGAAGCCCCGGCCGACTCCACCGTCTCCGCCTTCTTCCGACAACACAAGAATCTCGGCCAGCGCGAGCGCGCCTGCCTCGCCGAGACGGTCTACGCGCTGTTGCGCGAGCGAATCAAGTTCCAGAACCTGGCCCAGAGCGGCAGCGGCTCCATGCACCGCCGCCTGGCCATGTTGGCCTGGCGCGGCAATGCCGCTTTCCTGCGTGGGGCCCTCAGCCCGCAGGAGCAGCATTGGCTGGAGCAGGTCCAGGCCATCGACCCGATGAGCCTGGCGTCCAAGATGCGCCACAACATGCCCGAATGGCTGGCCGAGCCGCTGCTGGCCCGGCTGGGCGAGGAAGAGTTCTGGAAGCTCGCCACCTCACTGAACGAGGCTGCGCCGCTGGACCTGCGGGTCAACGCTCTCAAGTTCAAGCGCGAGGAGGCCCAGGAGCAACTCAAGGCCGCCGGCATTGACGCCGTGCCCACGCCGTATTCACCGCTGGGCCTGCGCATCGATGGCAAGCCGGCGCTGCAAAAGCTGGAGCTGTTCACCAGCGGTGGCATCGAGGTACAGGACGAAGGCAGCCAGTTGCTGGCCCTGCTGCTGGCGCCCAAGCGTGGCGAGATGGTGGTGGACTTCTGCGCCGGCGCCGGCGGCAAGACCCTGGCCCTGGGCGCAGCCATGCGCAACACAGGTCGGCTCTATGCCTTCGACACCTCCGGCCACCGGTTGACGGCGATGAAGCCGCGCCTGGCGCGCAGCGGCCTGTCCAACGTCTATCCGGCCCAGATTGCCCATGAGCGCGACGACCGCATCAAGCGCCTGGCCGGCAAGATCGACCGCGTGCTGGTCGACGCGCCCTGTTCCGGCCTGGGCACGCTGCGCCGCAACCCCGACCTGAAATGGCGCCAGTCGCCCCAGGGAGTGGCTGAACTGCAGGCCAAGCAGCGCGCCATCCTGGCCAGCGCCGCCCGCCTGGTGAAGCCGGGAGGCCGGCTGGTTTATGCGACCTGCAGCCTGCTGGATGCCGAGAACGAGGTCATCGCGGCCGAGTTTGCCGCCGCCCATCCCGACTTCAAGCCGCTCGCCGCGGGAGAGGCGCTTGCCAAGGCCCAGGTTGAACGCTCCGATGAAGTCGTGGAAAACGGCGCACTCCGGTTGTGGCCTCACCGACACGCCACAGACGGGTTTTTTGCTGTCGCATGGGAAAGGTCGGCCTGACGCAGGTCAAGAACGCGTCGATTCGCACGTCACCGCCTGAATACGGTGCGCCAAACCCCTTGAATTTGGGGGCTCTCCTCTACAATTGACATTCCTTTGCATGGCCGCTGTGGCCGAGGTCTTGGACGCATGAACGACATCCTGAACGCGCTGATGAACTGGCTGGCCGATGGCCTGTTGGGTTTCAGCGCCTGGCAATTAGTGATCTTTACGCTGGTTGTGACCCACATCACGATCGCTTCGGTCACGATCTTCCTGCATCGCGCACAGGCTCACCGCTCGCTGGATCTCGGTCCCATCCCGTCGCATTTCTTCCGCTTCTGGCTCTGGCTGACGACGGGCATGGTCACCCGCGAATGGGTTGCCATCCACCGCAAGCACCACGCCAAGTGCGAAACCGAGGAAGACCCCCACAGCCCGCAGACCCGCGGCCTGAAGAAGGTGCTGGCCGAAGGCGCTGAGCTGTACCGCACCGAGGCCAAGAATGCCGAGACGATTGCCAAGTACAGCCGCGGCACGCCCGAGGACTGGATCGAGCGCAACCTGTACACCAAGTACAGCTGGCAGGGCGTCGCGCTGCTGCTGATCGTCAACATGGCGCTGTTCGGTGCCATTGGCGCCACCATCTGGGCCATCCAGATGATCTGGATTCCAATCTGGGCTGCCGGCGTCATCAATGGCATCGGCCACTACTGGGGTTATCGCAATTTCGAAGCACCCGACGCGTCGACCAATCTGACGCCTTGGACGCTGAYCGTTGGCGGCGAAGAACTGCACAACAATCACCACACCTACCCGACGTCCGCCAAGTTCTCGGTCAAGCCCTACGAGTTCGACATTGGCTGGATGTATATCCGTGGCCTGGAAATGCTGGGCATGGCCAAGGTCCGCAAGACGGCACCCAAGTTGAGCCTGGGTGAAATCAAGCCGGCCGACGCGCGCACGCTCGAGGCACTGATCGCCAATCGCTACGAAGTCATGGCCAGCTATGCCCGTGACCTGAAAGCGGCCTGCGCCGCCGAGTTGGCCAAAATCAAGGCCGAGGGCGGCAAGCACAGCGCGCGGTTTGAGGAGTTCAAGCAGGCCCAACGCTGGCTGCACCGCGACGAGGAGCGCATCCCGGTCGCCGTGCACGGCGACCTCGCGAATGYCCGCGCTGCCAGCCCGGTCATCGACAAGCTGGTGACCATGCGCGAGGAACTGCGCCAGATGTGGACGCGCACGAATGTGTCGGCCGAGCAACTGGTCGCCGACTTGCAGGCCTGGTGCCGCCGCGCCGAGGAGAGTGGTATTGCCGAACTGCAGGCCTTCTCGATGCGCTTGCGCGCTGCTCACACCTGAGCTTTGGTTTCCTGAAGTAAAGGGCGCCCCGTCGGGCGCCCTTTTTCTTGGGCTGGCCTAGACTTGACGTATGCAGTCGCTGATTTGCTTAGGAGGCTTGCCATGAAATACCGCTGGATTGCCGTTGCCCTGTTCGCCCTGGCCGCCACCGCGCGCGCCGATGTGCAGGTGAATTTCATCGGTTCCGAGAAGTTCTCGGACATCAAGGACAACAACGGCTTCCGCCAGCCCGAGGTGCTGAAGGACATCGAAGCCTATCTTGTCGAGCAGGTCGGCAAGCGCCTTCCGGGCCGGGATGTGCGGATCAACGTGACCGACGTGGATCTGGCCGGCGAGGTCGAGCCGTTCGGCCGCCGCATGCAATGGCTGCGCGTCATGCGCACCGTCACACTGCCGTCCATCGCCTTCAACTACGAAGTACGAGAGGGCGAAAAGGTCGTCCGGCAGGACGAGGTCAAGCTGCGTGACATGAACTACCAGGACGGCTTCAATGGCTATTCAAGTGGGGACACGCTGCGCTATGAAAAGCGCATGCTTGATCGCTGGTTCAAGCAGGAGTTTGGCGCCACAGTGACCGCGGCGCGCTGAAGCTGCCCGGTCAGAGGACGCAAAAAACCCGCCAGCGTTGCCGCTTGGCGGGTTTTGTTTTGCTTGCTTGCGTGCGGTTGGCGGCTCGCGCCGCCATTCATCACTTCAGCTTGATTTCCTTGTACAGGACGTGCTTACGCGCCTTGGGGTCGAATTTCATGAATTCGAGCTTTTCGGGCGTGGTCTTCTTGTTCTTGTTCGTCGTGTAAAAGTGGCCGGTGCCCGCAGTGGACTCCAGCTTGATCTTTTCGCGGCCGCCTTTGGATGCCATGGTCGTATTCCTTCAGTAGGTCAGTGAGCGACGATCAGAGCGCGCCCTTGGCGCGCAGATCGGCGACGACTTGGTCAATGCCGACCTTGTCGATCAAACGCAGAGCGGCATTCGTGATGCGCAGGCGAATCCAGCGATTTTCCGATTCCACCCAGAAACGGCGGTACTGCAGGTTCGGCAGGAACCGACGCTTGGTTTTGTTGTTGGCGTGGGAAACGTTGTTCCCGACCATGGGCTTCTTGCCCGTGACTTGACAGACGCGTGCCATGACGCTTCTCCGGTTTGACTTCTTTGACCAGCCGCCCGAACTTTTCGAGCGGCCCTTTGACCGCATATGCCTGCTAATCCTCAGGCGAAATTCTTTCGAATCAACGCTTTGGATGCGGTCCATCCAGCAGGCAAGCCCGCGAGTGTAGCGGAAAACCCGCGGACCAGGAAGGCCGTGCTACGCCTTCCGGGCCGAGCGCTGGGCCGCTCCCGAGCCGGCCCGTCGGGCGATGTGCTCGCGGCTCGATGCCGAGAGCATCGCCGTCCCCTCGGGGGACCGGCTGGACTCGCCCACGTTCAGTGGGGCGTGGCCGGACGAGGGGTCAGCCGTTTTCCTGGTCCAGGAAGCGCTGGGCGTCCAAGGCCGCCATGCAACCCGTGCCGGCGCTGGTGATGGCCTGGCGGTAGATGTGGTCCTGCACGTCGCCGGCCGCGAAGACGCCCGGCACGCTGGTCATCGTCGCAAAGCCGTTCAGGCCGCTCTTGGTGATGATGTAGCCGTCTTTCATCTCCAACTGGCCCTTGAAGATGTCGGTGTTGGGCTGGTGGCCGATGGCGATGAAGCAGCCGTGCAGCTTGATTTCCGATTTGCTGTCGTCCAGCGTGCTGCGGATGCGCACACCGGTCACGCCCGAGGCATCGCCCAGCACCTCGTCGAGCTGCTGGAAGAAATGCAGCACGATCTTGCCGGCGTCGGCCTTCTCCTTGAGCTTGTCGATGAGGATGGGTTCGGCGCGGAACTTGTCGCGGCGATGGATCAGGTGCACCGTGCTGGCGATGTTCGACAGATACAGCGCCTCTTCGACGGCCGTGTTGCCGCCGCCGACGACGCAGACTTCCTGGCCGCGGTAGAAAAAGCCGTCGCAGGTCGCGCAACCACTGACCCCGCGGCCCATGAAGGCCTGTTCGGAGTCCAAGCCGAGGTATTTTGCAGAGGCGCCGGTCGCGATGATCAGCGCGTCGCAGGTATAGGTGCCGCTGTCGCCAGTCAGCGTGAAGGGGCGCTTGGAGAAATCGACCGCATTGATGTGGTCAAAGACGATCTGGGTCTGGAAGCGCTCGGCATGCTGCTGGAAGCGCTGCATCAGCTCGGGGCCCTGCACGCCCATCACGTCGGCCGGCCAGTTGTCGACCTCCGTCGTGGTCATGAGTTGACCCCCTTGGGCCATGCCCGTGATCAGCGTAGGCTTGAGATTAGCGCGTGCAGCGTAGATGGCGGCGGTGTAGCCGGCGGGGCCGGAACCGAGGATAAGCAGGCCGTGGTGTTGGGTCGTAGCGGTCATGGCAGGGAAGGTGAGGGCGGGTTAACGGCTCGCAAGGTAGTCTTAGGGGTGAAAACCCCGGCCTTACCCGATGCGGAGAAGCCTGCCGCGTGTGCACAATGCACGCCATTTTAGGCAGGCGCATTTCTTGCCGCTTGCCTGGGGCCCAAACCTGGAGACTGCATATGGCGATGATTTCCAACCTCGACCTGATCCGCCGTGTTCCGCTGTTCTCGATGCTGACCACCGATCAGGCCCAATCCATCGCCGACAGCGTCGTCAAGCGCCGCTTCAAGCGCGGCGAACTGATCGTCGAGCAGGGCACCAAGTCCAACGCCCTCTTCATCCTGCTCAACGGCCGTGCCCGCGTGCTGACGGCCGACCACCGCGGCCGCGAGGTCATTCTTGCCGTGCTGCAGTCGGGCGACTACGTGGGCGAGATGAGCCTCATCGACAACGAGCCCCATTCGGCCACGGTGCGCGCCGAGGTGCAGACCGACATGCTGGTGCTCGGCCGGCTCGAGTTCGCGCGCTGCCTGCCCGAGAGCAGCAGCCTCTCCTACGGCATCCTGCGCGGGCTGGTGGCGCGCTTGCGCAATGCCGACCGGCAGATCGAGTCCCTGGCGCTGCTTGACGTCTATGGCCGCGTGGCGCGCACGCTGCTGGACATGTCCGAGGACGAGAAGGGCATCAAGCTGATCCGCGGCAAGGTTTCGCGCCAGGACATGGCCAAGGTCGTGGGTGCCTCGCGCGAGATGGTCAGCCGGGTCATGAAGGACCTGGAAGAGCGCGGCGTCATTGAAACGCTTGAGAACGGTTCGGTGGTCATCAAGGAACGGCTGACCCACGATTGACAGCGACAATGCGGGGATGAGTTTTCCCCTCGGTTCCCTGCTGGGCGGTGACGATGCCGCCGGCGAACCCGCCGCTCCCGCCAAACCCACCCGCCGCCAGACGCCCAAGCGCGAAGTGGCCCCGCCGTCAGCCGCCTCGCGGCTGCTGCGCACGCCCCTGTGGCTGGCGCTGACGGCCCTGCTGCTCGCGCTGCTCGTGCTGGCGATGGCGACGCACGACCTGCGCGACGCTGCCTTCAGCACCAGCGGCCAGCGAGACCTCGTCGGCAACCGCGTTGGCAGCTTTGGCGCCTGGTTATCGGACGGCCTGCTGTTCCTGTTCGGCTTTTCCGCCTGGTGGTTGCCGCTGCTGGCCCTGCGCGGCTGGCTGCGCAGCCTGGCCGGGCTGTTGCGCCATGACGTGGACCCCGTGCTGCGCTGGAGCCAGCGCGCGCGGTTCTGGGCTGGCATCGTGCTGCTCATCGGCGCGAGTTGCGCGCTGGAGTGGAGCCGCCTCTATGCCCTCGAGGCGCGCCTGCCCGGCCATGCCGGCGGCCTGGTCGGCTATGCGCTCGGGCCCCTGGGTATGAGGGGCCTGGGCTTTGCCGGCTCCGGCGTTGTCTGGATCGTGCTGCTGCTGACCGGCATGGCCTGGGCATTCCGCTTCTCCTGGGGGCATCTGGCGGAGCGCATCGGTGAGCGTATCGAGCAGTTGCGCGAGAAGCGCATCGAGCAGCGCGAGATGAAGGCCGATCAGAAGGCCGGTGAGCAGGCGGTGAAGGAGCGCGAGCAGGAGGTCGAGGTCGAGCGCCAAGCCGAACGCCAGTGGGAACAAGGTGGAGCCGACCACGCGCCGCTCGTCATCGAGGCGCCGGTCGTCGAGGTGCCCCAGTCCACGCGGGTGGCCAAGGAGCGCCAGCAGACGTTGTTCGTCGACGCCGGCGACGCCAAGCTCCCGCAAGTTGACTTGCTGGACGCCGCACCCGGCCGCCAGGAGACGGTCACGCCTGAATCGCTGGAAATGACCAGCCGCCTCATCGAGAAGAAGCTGCGCGACTTCGGCGTCGAGGTGCATGTGGTCGCCGCATCCCCCGGCCCGGTCATCACGCGCTATGAGATCGAACCGGCCACCGGTGTGAAGGGCTCGCAGATCGTCGGCCTCGCCAAGGACCTGGCGCGCTCCTTGAGCCTCGTGTCCATCCGCGTCGTCGAGACCATCCCGGGCAAGAACTACATGGCGCTGGAGCTGCCGAACGCGCGCCGCCAAACCATCCGCCTGTCCGAAATCCTCGGCTCGCAGGTCTACGCGGACGCGTCGTCCCAGCTGACCATGGGCCTGGGCAAGGACATCGTCGGCCTGCCCATCGTCGCCGACCTTGCCAAGATGCCGCATTGCCTCGTGGCCGGCACGACCGGTTCGGGCAAGTCAGTGGGCATCAACGCGATGATCCTCAGCCTGCTCTACAAGGCCGAGGCCCGTGATGTGCGCCTCATCCTCATCGACCCCAAGATGCTGGAGATGAGCGTCTACGAAGGCATCCCGCATCTGCTGGCACCGGTCGTGACGGACATGAAGCAGGCCAGCAATGCGCTGAACTGGTGCGTTGGCGAGATGGAGCGGCGCTACAAGCTCATGTCCAAGATGGGCGTGCGCAACCTCGCCGGCTACAACAAGAAGATCGACGAGGCCAAGGCCAACGGCATCAGCATTCCGAATCCGTTCGCGCTGAACAACGAAGAACCCGAACCGCTGGAGCGCCTGCCGTTCATCGTCGTCGTCATCGACGAACTGGCCGACCTGATGATGGTCGTCGGCAAGAAGATCGAGGAACTGATCGCTCGCCTGGCGCAGAAGGCGCGCGCGGCCGGCATCCACCTGATCCTGGCCACGCAGCGGCCGTCGGTGGACGTCATCACCGGTCTCATCAAGGCCAACATCCCGACCCGCCTGTCCTTCCAGGTCAGCTCCAAGATCGACAGCCGCACCATCCTCGACCAGATGGGCGCCGAGGCGCTGCTTGGCATGGGCGACATGCTCTACATGCCCTCGGGCACCGGCCTGCCCATCCGCGTGCATGGCGCCTTTGTCAGCGACGACGAGGTGCACCGCGTTGTGGAGTACATCAAGTCCCAGGGTGAACCCAATTACATCGAAGGCATTCTCGAAGGTGGCGTGCTCGACGGCATCGACGGCGAGGCGCCGGCGCCGGGCGAGGCCGGCGGTGAGCAAGACCCCATGTACGACCAGGCCGTGGCTATCGTCCTACAACATCGCAAGGCTTCCATCTCGCTGGTGCAACGCCATCTGCGCATAGGCTACAACCGCGCCGCGCGGCTGCTGGAGCAGATGGAAAACTCCGGCCTCGTTGGCGCGCTGGCATCCAACGGCAGCCGTGAACTGATCATTCCTAAACGAGACGAATGAAGAAACTCCTGCTCTCCCTGACGCTGCTCATTGCTGGCATCGTCCACGCCGATGCGGTCGATGCGCTGCGCGACTTCGGCCGCGACGTGAAGAGCGGCAAGGCCAATTTCACGCAAACGGTGACGTCGCCCGACGGCAAGCGCAAGAAGGTCTCTTCAGGCAGCTTCGAGTTCGAGCGGCCCAACCGCTTTCGCTTTGCCTATGCCAAGCCCTTCGAGCAAGTCATCGTCGCCGATGGCCACAAGGTCTGGATCTATGACGCCGACCTCAACCAGGCCAGCTCGCGCAAGTTGGCGGACGCGTTGGGCGCCACGCCGGCGGCGCTGCTCGCCGGCAGCAATCTTGAACGCGACTTCACGCTGAAGTCTCAAGCGAGCGACGGCGGCCTGGATTGGGTGCAGGCGGCGCCCAAGCAGGCCGAATCCACCATCCAATCGCTCAAGCTCGGCTTCAAGGGCAAGGAGCTGGCGGCGATGGAGATCGTCGACAGCTTCGGCCAGCGCTCGCGGCTGGACTTCAGCGCCGTGCAGGCCAATGTGCCGGTCGCGGCCGAGCGCTTCCAGTTCAAGCTGCCGGCCGGGGCCGATCTGATCGAGCAGTGAGCATCGGTTCGCTCTTCGACGCCGACCCGCCCGCGCCGCCGCTGGCCGAACGGCTGCGCCCGAAGACGCTGGACGAGGTCATCGGCCAGCGCCATCTGCTAGGCCCAGGCATGCCGCTGCGTGCGGCCTTCGAGGCGGGGCGGCTGCAGAGCATGATCCTGTGGGGCCCGCCCGGTGTCGGCAAGACGACGCTGGCGCGCCTGGTGGCCGGTGCCTTCGACGCGCAGTTCATCGCCATCTCGGCCGTGCTGGGTGGCGTGAAGGACATCCGCGAAGCGGTGGACCGTGCCCAGATTGCAGCCCAGCAGGGCCGGCGTACGGTGGTCTTCGTTGACGAGGTGCACCGCTTCAACAAGGCCCAGCAGGACGCCTTCCTGCCGCATGTCGAGTCCGGCCTGTTCACCTTCATCGGCG
>NZ_JBFUMN010000073.1:0-21789 GCF_054049335.1 Roseateles sp. P5_E1 | reverse complement strand
GTTGTAGATCGTCTCCAGCTTGGTGGCCTTGTCGACGACGTACTCCGGCGTGGTGACCTTGCCGCAGTCGTGCAACCAGGCGGCGATGTGCAGCGCCTCCCACTGGTCAGCGTCCATCGTGAAACCGGCGTACGGCCCCTCGGTCGCCTCGCAGGAGGCCTGGGCCAGCATCTTGGTCAGCTCGGGCACACGCTGGCAATGGCCGCCGGTATAGGGGCTCTTGGCGTCGATGGCGCCGGCAACGAGCTGGATGAAGCTCTCCAGCAGCTCCTTGCGCGCGCGCAGCAGCAGCTGGTTGTCGATGGCCACGGCGGCCGTGCCCGACAGCGCACTGACAAAGGCCACGCGTGCGGCGCCCAGTGGTTCGGACGGCCCATCGGCCGACAGCGGGAAGGTCAGCGTCAGCGTGCCGATGGTCTCGTGCTGGCTGTTCTTCAGCGGCAGGGCCAGCAGGCGCATCTTGGCGACGCCCAGGGCGGCGAACAGCCGCTGGTAGGCGGCCAGGTGGGTCGGGTTGTCCCAGCTCAGATCGATCTCGACCGGTGCGTTCGTCTGCAGGGCACGCACCGGCGCGGCGACGCTGTCGGGCACGTTCACCTGCCAGGTCAGGCCGCGGCGCGACGCGGTCTCGCCACGCACGCGCGAAGCCGCGGGCTCCAGCGTCTGGCCATCGGCCGACAGCAGGTGGACCGAGCCGCCACTGGCGCCGGCCACGGCGATGGTCTCGCGCAGGATGAGGTCGAGCAGGGTGTCGAAATCTCGCTCGGCACTCAGCGCGTTGCTGATGTCGAGAAAGCGCCGCAGCGAATGCTTCATCGCCGTCATCGCGATGGCCAGGCGGTCGACCTCGCGGATCAGGCTGCGTTGGGGATCGGGCCCGTCGAACTCGAAACGCTCGATCGCCTCGGCCTGGCGGGCCAGGTTGCGCAGCGGCCGCGACACGCGATCGGCCAGCAGGTGAACCAGGGGCAGCAACAGCAGCATCAATCCCAGCGAGATGTAGAAGCTCTGGCGGCGGCTCTCGATCTGGAAGGCCTGCAGCTCCTCGCGCGGCGCGGCCATCAGCAGCACCAGCGGCGCGCCGGCATCCACGGCGCCCTGCAGCGGCAGCGCATGGCTGACCCATTCGCGCTCGTCGACCGTCTGTATCGGCGTGAGATGACCCTCGCCATCGCGGCGCTGCCAGAGCTCGCGCATCAGCGGTGATGCGTTCTCGGCCACGCGCGGCAGGCCCTGCCCGTCCCTGGGCGGAGCGCCGCGCTCGCGCCGGGCCTCGGCCAGCATCTCACCGCCTTGGGTGGCAATGAGCAGCTCAGCGGAGCGGCTGATCTGCGGCCGCGTCAGCATCTCGCTGAGAGCCTGCAGGCTGACGTCTGCGCCCACGACGGCGCCACCATGAGCCTGGGCCAACGTCACGCCGGGTTCGCCGGTCGTGAAGAACAGATAGGGCGCCGATTGCACGAGCTTGCCTTCGCCGGCCTCGCTCGCCAGCGCGAACCAGGGCCGGGTGCGCGGGTCGAAGTCGTAGTCGGGCCGATCACGGCGCTGCAGCTCGCGCAGCGCTGCGTCGTAGAAGCGGTAGGCGCCACGCGGGGCCGCGCCGCCATCGCGGCTCACGCTTTGCAGGCCGAATGCAGCCTCGGCCGGCGCATCCATGCGCTTGCGTGTTGCCGCATCGACAAGGCGGCGCAACAGCACGAAGGATCCGCCCGAGGTGCCGACATAGACGGCCGACACCGAAGCATTGGCGCGCAGGGCCGCCGCCATCTGCGGCAGCGCAGTCAGGCGCTCGGCCTCGTTGCTGGCCCGGCCCAGGGCGCCGGTCGCCAGCAGGGCCACGCTGACCCGCGCCGGCCGCAGCTCGGTCTCGACGGCCGCCGCGGCCTCGCGGCCGATGCGCCTGGCCGCCGCGCCAGCCTGCTGCAGCATCAGTGCATCGCTGCGTGAGCGCTCGTACAGCAGCAGCACGCTGTACACCAGGGCGACCAGGCCCACCATCAGCAAGCTCAGCGTGATGTAAAGCGTCTTGGGCTTGAGATGCGGCATGGAACCTGAAGGGCAGCAGCGTTGCAGCAGTATCCCCGTGCCGCCAGCACTTTGCCTGCGGTTACCAGACCAGCCGGCAAGAGTGCCCAAGTCCTACAAGTCGAGCCCCCAGCGCCAATGAGGATGGCTTGGCGACGACCGGTCGCATATCGCCGCAGGCCCCACCCGGCGCCTGCGCTCCGATGGATGAAGTAGGAGAGAAGTTCCCCATGAAAAAGATCGCAATCAGCCTTGCCGCCCTCGCCCTGGCCACTGCCGCCCAGGCCCAAACCACCCGTTCCAGCAGCAATGCGGAGCACAACTACGGCCTGTTGTCCCTGGGCCAAGGCCATCTCAACGTCGACTGCACCGGCGTGCAGACCTGCGACAGGAACGCATTCGGTGGCAAGGCCATGTTCGGCCATGCCTTTGGCAATGGCTTTGCAGTCGAAGGCGGCTACACCAATTTCGGCAAATTCCGCGCGTCCCAGGGCGCCGTGGGGCTGAGCGGACGACCCGAAGCCCTGTCGCTGAGCGGCGCCTACACGGCCAACTTGAGCCCTGACTGGGGTCTGGTCGGCCGCCTGGGCGTGGCCCGCGTGCGCACCAAGGTGAACGCAGAGGTCGGCGCGCTGACCGGCTCAAGCAGCGAGAGCAAGACCCAGCCCATCGCTGGCCTCGCCGTCAACTACGCGCTGACGCCGTCGACCCGCGTCGAGCTGGGCGTGGACGCAACGCGGGCCCAGATCCAGGGTGAGCGCCAGAACGTGCGCATGGTGTCGCTGGGTGCGCGCATGGCCTTCTGACGGCCCAAACACGCCGCTGCGAGACCACCCGAGCCGCCTGGCCGCTTAAAGCGCGGTCAGGCGGTTTTTTTCACATCGCCCCCGAGCCGGGGGCATTGCCGTCTCATCCGCGCGACAACGTCATCAAGGGCGTACAGGCGCCGCGAATAGCATGCGCGCCGCCTCAGAAAGGCGCCGAGGCCGGCCACGCCGGTCGGCCCATCCATCAAGAGAAAAAGGGAGTGTTCTCATGAAAAAACAAACCATCGTCCTGGCCGCACTGCTGGCCGCCACCGCTGCCCACGCCGAATCGCAGGCCCACGGTTACATCGGCACCGCCGGTGGCGTCTCGCACGCCAATCTGGACTGCACGGGCTCCACCAGCTGCGACACGAGCGACACCGGCGCCAAGCTGGTGGGCGGCTACAACTTCGGCAACGGCTTCAGCCTGGAAGCCGGCTACATCGCCTTTGGCAAGTTCAAGGCTGCGGACGCCACGATGTCCGTCGCCATCAAGCCGACCGCGCTCATGCTGGGCGCTGCTTTCGCGCTGCCGCTGAGCACCGACTGGGGCATGAACGTCCGCCTGGGCGTCGCCCAGGTGAAGACCCAAGCCAGCGCCACCCTCGGCACGTTGAGCGGCTCCGACTCCGAGAGCAAGGCCAAGGTCTACGCCGGGCTGGGCCTGACCTATGCCATTACCCAGAGCGTCAAGCTGGAGCTGGGCGTCGATTCGACCCAGGCCCAATTCGCTGGCGAAAAGGGCACGCTGCGCCTGGTTTCCCTGGGCGCGATCTTCGCGTTCTGATCGAGAACGCATCCCACTCGAAGGGCCGCCTCGTGCGGCCCTTTCTCATGGCTCTTCCTACACTGCGGCCATGGACTACGCCTCATTGATCAAGGAAATGGGCCGCGGCGCCCGAGGTGCGCGCGATCTGAATCGCGAGCAGGCTGAAGCGCTCTTCGGTGAGATGCTCGACGGCCAGGTGCCCGACATGGAGCTGGGCGCCATGCTGATCGCGCTGCGCGTGAAGGGCGAKAGCGCCGACGAGGTGGCTGGGTTCCTGGCCGCAATGCAGGCACGAACGGCCCGCCTGGCCGCCCCCGACGGCCCGCGCACCGTGCTGCTGCCCAGCTTCAACGGTGCCCGCAAGCAGGCCAATCTGATGCCGCTGGTCGCGCTGCTGCTGGCCCGCGAGGGCGTGCCGGTGCTGATCTTCGGACGGCACGACTTCGACAGCCGCCACAGCCCCTTCGAGTTGCTGGGCGCCCTGGGGCTGCACGCCAGCCCCTCGCTGACCGATGCCCAGACGCGGCTGGCAGGCGACAGATTGGCCGTCCTGCCTTTGCAGATGCTCAACCCTGGCTTGAACAGCTTGATGGCCTTGCGCCCGCGCCTGGGCGTGCGCAACAGCTCCCACAGCCTGGCCAAGCTGCTCGACCCCTTCCCGGTCGGCCGCGGTGTGCGTGTCGTCGCGGTGACTCATCCGGAATACCTGGACAGCATGGCCGCGGCCCTGCCCGGCCTCACGGTGGACGGCGGGCGGGCGCTGCTGATGCGCGCCAGCGAGGGCGAGGCCTATGCCCATCTGCGCCGCAAGGCCCATCTGATCGGTTTCCAGGACGGCGACACCGCGCCCCTGCATCCGGCCGACACGGCGGATCTGGACTGGCCGCTGTCGCCAGCCTGCACGCCAGCCGAGAACGCCGCCCTCATCCGCGCCATGTTGGAGGGCCGCGAAACCGTGCCGCCGCGCATCCTGGAGCAGGTCGCCGCACTGCGGCTTCTCGCCACAAACTGAAGTTGCTTATTCGGCATGGGCATATAGCCCCAAAAATTCTGTAGTTCTTCCGCACCGCAACATTACTTAGAGTCGCGGCCTCGGGTGGCATGGGTCGCCTCAGGGGACAGCGTGCTGGACTGGATTGCGATTGCAAGTGGATTGGGAGTCGGCCTCATCGTCGGGATCACCGGCGTGGGCGGCGGCTCGCTGATGACGCCGTTGCTGCTGTCCGTCTTCAAGCTCAACCCGGCGGTTGCCATCGGCACGGACCTGTGGTTTGCCGCACTGACCAAGATGAGCGGCTCCGTGGCCCACGCCCGGCATGGCCATGTGCAGTGGGCCATCACCCGCCGCCTGCTGACCGGCTCCATCCCTGCGTCCTTGGCCACCGTGGCGTTGATGCACCTGACTGGCGTCACCAAGGGCTGGGCCTCGGCGCTGACCTTTTCGCTGGGCATCGCGCTGTTGCTGACGGCCGTCGTCGTCGCCTTCAAGAAGAGCTGGCTGGCGCTGGGCCTTCGGCTGGAGCGCTGGATTCCCGAAGCCCGCAAGCCGGCGCTGACCATCCTCAGCGGCGCTGTGCTGGGCGTGCTGGTATCACTGTCTTCCATTGGCGCCGGCGCCATCGGCGCGACGCTGATCCTGCTGATCTATCCGCGCATGCAGGCCCGCGACATCGTCGGCACCGATATTGCCCATGCCGTGCCGTTGACGCTGGTCGCTGGCATCGGCCACGCCACGCTGGGCAACGTCAACTGGACGCTGCTGGTGCCGCTGCTCATTGGCTCTTTACCTGGCATCTGGCTGGGCGCCCAATTGACCCGTCGGCTGCCCGACGGCGTCGTGCGCAGCCTGCTCTGCGTTTCTCTTCTGATGGCCGGCTGGAAGGTCATCCACTAACCATGTATCAGTACACCGACTTCGACCGCCGCTTCGTCCACGCCCGCGCCGCGCAATACCGCGACCAGCTCGAGCGCCACCTCGCCGGCACCCTCGGCACCGATGAGTTCCGCGCGCTGCGCCTGCAAAACGGCTGGTACATCCAGCGCCATGCGCCCATGCTGCGCGTGGCCGTGCCCTATGGCGAGCTGTCCTCGCGCCAGCTGCGCCAGCTGGCGCGCATCGCCCGCGAGTACGACCGCCAGCCCGACGGCCCGTTTGCCGGCCAGGGCGGTTATGGCCACTTCACGACGCGCCAGAACCTGCAATACAACTGGATCCCGCTGGTGGACAGCGCCACGGTGATGGAGCTGCTGGCCGAGGTCGACATGCACGGCATCCAGACCAGCGGCAACTGCATCCGCAACATCACCAGTGACGCCTTCGTCGGCATCGCGCCGGACGACATCGTCGATGCCCGCCCCTACTGCGAGATCCTGCGCCAGTGGAGCACGCTGCACCCCGAGTTCGCCCACCTGCCGCGCAAGTTCAAGATCGCCGTCAGCGGCGCTGCCGAAGACCGCGCSGCSATCGGTTGGCATGACATCGGCCTGCAGCTGAAGAAGAACGAGGCCGGCGARGTCGGTTTCCAGGTSTTSGTCGGCGGCGGCATGGGCCGCACGCCTATCCCGGGTGTGGAGATCAACGCCTTTGTGCCCTGGCAGCAGATCCTCGTCTACATCGAGGCCATCGTGCGTTGCTACAACCTGGCCGGCCGCCGCGACAACCTCTACAAGGCCCGCATCAAGATCCTCGTCAAGGCCGAAGGCCAGAAGTTCTTCGATGCGGTCAACGAAGAGTACCGCCGCATCCTGGCCGACGACAACGGCGGCCACGAGCACATCATTCCGCAAGCCGAGCTGGACCGCGTGGCGGCCTGCTTTGTCGACCCGGCCGGCGTCGCGCCCGTCGCCGAGCCCGTGCTCGACACCAGCGACCCGGCTTTCGCACGCTGGCTGGCGCGCAATGTCGACGGCCACCGCGTCGCCGGCTACCGCGCCGTCACGCTCAGCCTCAAGCGCGTCGGCATCGCCCCCGGCGACACGAGCGCCGACGTGATGGACACCGCCGCCGCACTGGCCGACCAGTTCAGCCATGGCGAGCTGCGCGTGACGCACCGCCAGAACCTGGTGCTGCCCTGGGTGAAGGCGTCTGACCTGCCCGAGCTCTTCCAGGCCGCCCGCGCCGCCGGTTTCGCCACGCCCAACGCCCGCCTGCTGACCGACCAGATCGCCTGCCCCGGCGGTGACTTCTGCGCGCTGGCCAACGCCCGCTCGCTGCCGCTGGCCGCCGAAATCGCCGAGCGTTATCAAGACCAGGACGAACTCGAGGACCTCGGCGAGATCGACCTGCACATCAGCGGCTGCATCAACTCCTGCGGCCACCACCACAGCGGCCACATCGGCATCCTCGGCGTCGACAAGGACGGCACCGAGTGGTACCAGCTGACGCTGGGCGGCAGCGACGGCACCGTGCTGTCGGGCACGACGGTGGCCGGCAAGGTCATCGGCCCGAGCTTTGCGGCCGACGAGATCGCCGACGCCATCGATGCCGTCATCGACACCTTCAAGCGCGAGCGCTTGGCTGGAGAACACTTCGTCAACGCGGTGAAGCGCCTGGGCCTCGACCCCTTCAAGACGGCGGCCAACGCCGTTCGCGTCTCGACCGCGAAGGCCTGATCGATATGAAGTTCATCAACGCCACCACCTGCCAATGGAAGCACGCCATCGGCGAAGACGGCCCCAAGCCCGATCCCGATCCGGCGCCCAACCGCCTGCTCTCGCTGGAGCAATGGCATGCCGTGAAGACCCGCTGGCCTGCGAACACGCCGGTCGCCATCGAGTTCCCGAACGATGCCGACATCAACCAGCTCGCTCCCGACCTGGACCGCATCGCCGTTGTCGTGCTCGACTTCCCGAAGTGGACCGACGGCCGCGCCTACAGCCAGGCCCATATCCTGCGCAGCCGCTTCAAGTTCAAGGGCGCCATCCGCGCCCGCGGCGAAGTGCTCGTCGACATGATGCAGTTGCTGGCCCGCACCGGCTTCGATGAGGCTGTCATGCGCGGCGACCAGTCGCAGGCTGCCGCGCAGAAGGCGCTGGACCTGTTTGCGCCCGTCGGCTTCTATCAAGGCGACGTCAGCGAGACCCGCCCTTGGTTCCAGCGGAGCGCGGCGTGAGCGACGAAATGAGCAGCCTGCCCTGGGCCGCTGCGCCCGCGGCCGGCAATGCCATTGGCCTCTATGCCAAATGGACGCCCGCGCTGGACGCCAAGATCGAAGCCGCGCTGCAGCGCCTGCGCGAAGCCAGCATCGAGCATGGCGACGGCCTCGTGCAGAGCAGCAGCCTGGGTGTGGAAGACATGGTCATCACCGACCTGATCGCCCGCACCCAGCTGCCCATCGCCATCGCGACGCTGGACACCGGCAAGCTGCACCCGGAGACGCTGGCCCTGCTGCCGCGCATCCGGGAACGCTACGGCCGCGAGGTCGAGGTCTTCAAGCCGGTGGCCGACGCCGTCATCCAGTTCGTCCGCAAGGAGGGCGAGGAGGCGATGTACAAGAGCATCGAGTTGCGCAAGGCCTGCTGCGGCCTGCGCAAGATGGAGCCCCTGGGCCGCATGCTGAAGGGCCGTTCGGCCTGGATCACCGGCCTGCGCCGCGAACAGAGCGGCGCGCGTGGCGACGTGGCCTTCGACGAAGACGACGGCAATGGCCGCCGCAAGATCAGCCCCATCGCCGACTGGACCTGGGCCGAGGTCTGGGCCTATGTAGAAAAATACGCGGTTCCGTACAACCCACTGCATGACCAGTTCATGCCCTCGATCGGCTGCGCACCCTGCACGCGCGCCATTGCGGTCGGTGAAGACTTCAGAGCYGGCCGCTGGTGGTGGGAAGACTCCACCAAGGAATGCGGCCTGCACGCCAAATCATGAATGCTGCTGTGAAACCCGAACAACTCATCGCCGACGTCGACCACGCCCATCTGGATGCGTTGGAAGAGGAAGCCATTTTCATCCTGCGCGAGGTGGCCGCGAGCTTCGAGCGCCCTGCCCTGCTCTTCTCGGGCGGCAAGGACAGCTGCGTCGTGCTGCGCCTGGCCGAGAAGGCCTTCAAGATGAAGAACGCGGCGCACCCGAGCGGCTACTCGGGCAGCCTGCCCTTCCCGCTGGTGCACATCGACACCGGCCACAACTTCCCCGAAGTCATCACCTTCCGTGACCAGCGCGTCGCCGACATGGGCGAGCGCCTGGTTGTTGGTCACCTCGAAGACTCGATGGCCAAAGGCACGATTCGGCTCTCCCACCCGCTGGAAAGCCGCAACGGCCACCAGACGGTGACGCTGCTGGAGACCATCGAGGAGCACAAGTTCGACTGCCTGATCGGCGGCGCCCGCCGCGATGAGGAAAAGGCGCGCGCCAAGGAGCGCATCTTCAGCCATCGCGACAGCTTCGGCCAATGGCAGCCCAAGGAGCAGCGCCCCGAGCTGTGGACGCTGTTCAACACGCGCATCCGCCCGGGCGAGCACTTCCGCTGCTTCCCCATCAGCAACTGGACCGAGCTGGACGTCTGGCTCTACATCGCCCGCGAGAACATCCCGCTGCCGCAGATGTACTTCGCGCACGAGCGCCAGGTCATCCGCCGCAAGGGTCTGCTGGTGCCGCTGACCGACGTGACGCCGCCGGAAGAAGGCGAAACCGTCGAGACCGCCACCGTGCGTTTCCGCACCGTCGGCGACATGACCTGCACCTGCCCGGTCGAGAGCCCCGCCGCCAACGCGAGCGAGGTCGTGGCCGAGACGCTGACCGTCACCGTCAGCGAACGCGGCGCCACGCGCATGGACGACCGCACCAGTGAAGCTTCCATGGAGAAGCGCAAGAAGGAAGGGTACTTTTAATGACCGCCCCCACGTTCACTTTGTTCACTGCCCCCCGAGGGGGCGTCGCGGCCCTTCGGGCGGCCGGGCGGGCCGCGCGATGAAGGCGCTGCGATTCCTCACGGCGGGCTCCGTCGACGACGGCAAGTCCACGCTGATCGGCCGCCTGCTGTTCGACGGCCAGGCCATCCTGGCCGACCAGCTCGACACGCTGGAGCGCCGCGCCGCCGGCCGCCCCATCGACCTGAGCCTGCTGACCGACGGCCTCGAGGCCGAGCGCGAGCAGGGCATCACCATCGACGTGGCTTACCGCTACTTCGCCACCAAGACGCGCAAGTTCATCATTGCCGACGCCCCTGGCCATGAGCAGTACACCCGCAATATGGTCACGGCCGCAGCCGGCAGCGATGCCGCCGTCGTGCTGGTGGACATCACCAAACTGGACCTGACGCAGGACGAGGTGGTGCTGCTGCCGCAGACGCGGCGCCACTCGCTGCTGGCCCAATTGCTGCGCGTGCCGAGCATCGTCTTCGCCATCAACAAGATCGACGCGCTGGACGACGCCGGTGCGGGCTTTGCCAAAGTCAAGACGGCGCTGGACAAGTTCGCCGCCGCCGCTGGCCTGAACGTGGCCGCCACCGTGCCGGTGAGCGCCCTGCGTGGCGACAACGTCACCCAGCCGCTGGATGCGCCCTGGTGGAACGGCGAGAGCCTGCTGCAGGTGCTGGAGCGCCTGCCCACGCTGAGCGAGCGCGCCGACGCGCCGCTGAGCCTGCCCGTGCAATACGTGCAGAAGGACGCCTACCAATCCAAGGGCACCGGCGTGCAGCCACGCGTGCTGTGGGGCCGCATCGCCCACGGTGCCGTCAAGGCGGGCGACACCATCGAGGTGCTGCCGTCGAAGCAGACGGCCGTCGTGTCCGAAGTCCGCCTGGCCGGCGAGGCCGTGCCCAGCGCCGAAGCCGGCGACTCGGCCGGCCTGGTGCTGGACCGCCAACTCGACGTCAGCCGCGGCGACTGGATCGTCACGCCCGGCAGCGCTGCGGTCACCAAGAACTTCTCTGCAACGCTGGCCTGGCTGGACACCGAGGCCGCCAAGCCCGGCCGCAAGTACTGGGTGCGCCACGGCAACCGTTGGGTGCAGGCGCGCATCTCGGCCATCGACTCGGTGCTGGACATCAACACGCTGACGCCGCAGGACGCGCACGAACTGCCCGTCAACACCATCGGCCGTGTGCAGATGGAAGTGCAGCACGAGCTGCCCGTCGAGCCCTTCGTGGACAACCGCGTCGGCGGTGCGCTGATCGTCGTCGACCCCGCCAGCCACCGCACCAGCGGTGCGCTGCTGGTGGACGTGCAAGCCGCTCCGGCGGAAGAGGCCTGGTAATGACTGCCGGCAAGGTGATCTTCGTCAGCGCCGGCCCCGGCGCCGCCGACCTGATCACGCTGCGCGGCGCGCGGGCGCTGGGCCAGGCCGATATCGTGCTGGCCGACGCGCTGGCCGACCCGGCCCTGCGCGACCTGGCGCCGCAAGCCAAGTGGATCTCGGTCGGCAAGCGCGGCTTTGAGCATTCGGCCAAGCAGACCGAGATCAATGCGCTGCTCGTCAAGGCCGCGCAGGAGCACGCCCTCGTCGTGCGGCTGAAGGGTGGCGACGCCAGCGTCTTCGGCCGCCTGGAAGAAGAACTCATCGCGCTGGCCGAGGCCGGCATCGCCAGTGAAGTCGTCCCTGGCGTGACCGCGGCTCTTGCCGCCGCCGCCCAGGCACAACGCCCGCTGACCCGCCGCGGCCGAGGCCGCAGCGTGTCGCTGACGACGGCGATGACCGAGGCCGGCGAACTGCATGCCGCGCAAAGCGCCGACACCGAGGTCTTCTACATGGCCGGCCGCCAGTTGGCCGCGCTTGGCCGCCAGTTGCTGGCCGCCGGCTGGGCGCCGGACACGCCGACGCTGGTCGTCAGCCGTGCCGGCTGTGCCGATGCCATCACCAGCGAGCACGCGCTGGCTGACCTCGCCCACGCGGCCCTGCTGCACCGCGGCCGCCCCACGGTCGTCACGGTCGGGACAGGAGCCAGCCGCGTCCACGCGCAGGATCAAAACCACGCCGACCCTAAAATCGTCGTTTCGCCCGAATCATTGCCCATCGGGGCGCCCCTTACTTCCCAGAGCCGCTCATGACCCACGTCGTCACCGAAGCCTGCATCCGCTGCAAATACACCGACTGCGTCGACGTCTGCCCGGTCGACTGCTTCCGCGAAGGCCCGAACTTCCTCACCATCGACCCCGATGAGTGCATCGATTGCGCGGTCTGCATTCCCGAATGCCCCGTCAACGCGATCCTGCCCGAGGAGGACGTGCCCGGCGATCAGATCCACATGATCAAGATCAACGCCGACCTCGCCAAGGGCTGGCCCAGCATCACCAAGCGCAAGCCTGCGCTGCCGGACGCCGACGAGTGGAAAGACAAGACGGGCAAGCTGCCCGAGCTGATCCGCTGAGCTTTCTTCTCTCCTCATGCAGGCAGCAGTACAGATCAGGCCCGATGCGATTCACACCGACGCCGTCATCGTCGGCGCCGGGCCGGTAGGCCTGTTCCAGGTCTTCGAACTCGGCCTGCTGGAGATCAAGGCCCACATCATCGACAGCTTGGCCTATCCCGGCGGCCAGTGCATCGAGCTCTACCCCGACAAGCCCATCTACGACATCCCGGCCGTGCCCGTGTGCACCGGCAAGGAGCTGACCGACAACCTGCTCAGGCAGATCCAGCCCTTCGGCGCGACCTTCCACCTGGGCCAGGAAGTCACCGTCGTGCAAAAGCAGGACGATGGCCGCTTTCTGATCGAGACCAGCAAAGGCACGCAGCTGCTGGCCAAGGCTGTCTTCATCGCCGGCGGCGTCGGAAGCTTTCAGCCGCGCACGCTGAAGGTCGACGGTGTCGAGCCCTACGAGGGCACGCAGGTCCACTACCGCGTCAAGGCACCGAACCAGTTCGCCGRCAAGAACCTGCTCATCATCGGCGGCGGTGATTCGGCCCTGGACTGGGCGCTGAACTTCTGCGCCGCCAATCCCGACGGCAACCCGCACAAGGCTGAGAGCGTCATCCTCGTGCACCGTCGCGACGAGTTCCGCGCCGCGCCGGCGAGCGTGGCCAAGATGCGCGCACTCTGCGACGCGATGGAGATGCAGTTCATCGTCGGCCAGGCCACCGGCATTGACGAAGCGAACGGGCAACTGACCGGCGTCAAGATCACCGGCAACGACGGCATCACGCGCGTCGTGCCGTGCGACCAGGTGCTGGCCTTCTTTGGCCTGTCACCGAAGCTCGGCCCCATCGCCGAGTGGGGCCTGGCGCTGGAGCGCAAGCAGATCGTCGTCGACACCGAGAAGTTCGAGACCAGCGTGCCGGGCATCTTTGCCGTCGGCGACGTCAACACCTACCCGGGCAAGAAAAAGCTCATCCTGAGCGGCTTCCACGAGACCGCGCTGGCGGCATTCGGCGCGGCGCCGTATGTGTTTCCGGACAAGCGCATTCATCTGCAGTACACGACGACCAGCCCCAARCTGCACAAGGTGCTAGGCGTGGAGTCGCCGGTGTTCGACTGAGCCAGTGAAACCCTCACTGCAAGCCGCCCGAGGGCGGCTTTGTTTCGCGCTCGCCATAGGCCAGACCCGACTGCCACACCTCCCGCATGCTTGACAGCAGCTCGCGCGGGATGCGTTCGTCGGACTTCGCTTCCTGCAGCGCCTGCTGCATGCCCTGCGCCAGGCGTTGAAGCACGGTGGCCGGCGCCTTCACATTGCAAACCTTGGCGCCAAAGGCGAGCAGTTCCTGAGTCGTCGGATAGGCCTTGCTCGTGTGCTTGCCGGCAAAGAGCTTGAGCGCCAGCGTGCGGTCTTCGAGTTCGGGCCCGCCGGCGTACTGTGTGTAGCGGTAGATGGCCGTTGTGACGACATCGAACATCGGCGCCAGCCAGATGTCGCTCGGCGAGCGGTACAGCAGGCCAAAGTTCTTCAGATGCGCGTCGCCATTGCGGACCATGACGGAGAAGGCGACCTGCTCGAAGAAGCGGTCGAGGTCGGCTTGGGGCAACTGCAGCTGCCTCAGCAGCCCCGCGATGCGCTCGTAGCTGCCGTGGCATTTGCGGTCGGAGAGTGTGTCGCGCACGCGCTGGCCGGATAGCGCTGCGATGTCTTCGAAGCCCAGGCGCTCCACCGTCCCATCCGGCTTCAGAACGGTGTCGAAGCGCTCCAGCACCAGCATCTGGCCGTCGTGCGACAGGTCAAACACCGGCGTAGGGATGCCGCCCAGGTTGGCTGCACGCAGGCACAGGTATTCGTTGGCCGCCAAACCGGGATAGGCCTCGCTCGCCACCTTCACGATGAGCGTGGGAATGGGAACAGCGATCCGCACCTCGGGCACCATGATTTTGGGCTGCATGCCGGCAATGCCCGCGCCGGTGCTCAGATAGGCCGCCACCAGGTCGTTGAACACCTGGGGCGAGTAGGCCATGCCAAGCAGGCTCTCCTTGCTCAGCGGCACCGCTGGCTGCGGCGTGTCAGCACCCGGGATGCGATAGCCGAGGCGACCAATGCCGTTGTCGCCGATGAGGGCGAGCAGGTGCATGGCCGTGGTCTGCTGCTTGGGGAACAACGCCCGGATGCGCATGAACAGATCGCCCTCGGGCAGGTTCTGGTCCATGGGCGGAAAGAGGTCGCCGTCCGTCCACGTGAGCCTGGCCGCCGCCGGCATCAGCAGCGCGACGGAAGGCTGCTCGGCAGACGCCTCCAGGTACCGGAACTCGTAAGTCGACGCCTTGAGCAATTGGCCCGCACCCACGCGCGACCCGATGGACACATCGAGCTGCGCGATGCGCTCAGGCAGCATCGTCATCCTTGTTGAAGGCCGCAGCCACTTCCTCCATCGTCGGCAGGCCCACCGGCTCCAGGCGCATGGCCAGGTTCAGCGAGCGCAACACGTCGAACAGCGACGACACGGAGGCCTCCTCGCCGCCCTCCAGGCGGTAGATCACTTCACGCACCCGCCCCGCCCGCTCGGCCACGGCCTTCTTGCTCAGGCCCAGCGCTTCGCGCCGCTGCCGCAGCAGTTCGCCAAGCTCAGCGGGAAGTCGAATCGTGCCAGTCATGGCTGGCATTTTCTACACGTAGAAAAAATTTGCAAGCCATGGCTTACACAATTGATCGATTAAGGTCCGCTGCGTGGCGGGGCCAGGCCACCGAGCGCGAAGGCTGGAACCCCACGTAACCCTTAGAATCCGGCCCGCGCGCCGCCTCGTGTGGCGCGTCTTCGCTAGGGGTGTTGATGGCTGCTGCCATCGACTGAGACAGTCCCTTTGAACCTGACTGAGGTAATCCTCGCGCAGGGAAGCACGCTGAAAGCCCAGGCCGAATCTTCGTCTCCCGCCTCTGGGCCCTGTCGTTTGCCGACCTGCCATCGCTTTGCAATTCGATGGCAAACCACCGTATTTCTCTTTCCATCCTCGCCGCAGCCTCCGCGCTGCTCGTCACCGGCCTCGCTTCGGCCCAGACCCTGCCCCAGGTCAGCGTGACCGGCAAGGCCACCGAGGCCGTGCCCAGCCTGTCGGGCTTCAACGACCCGCCGGCCAAGCTGCCGATGCAGGCGCTGAGCCTGTCGGCGGAACGGCTGGGCGAGCTTGGCATCAGCCAGCTCTCGGGCATCACCAAGCTCGACGCCTCCATCTCCGACGCCTACAACGCCGTCGGCTACTGGTCGCAGCTCAAGATCCGCGGCTTCGACCTCGACAACCGTTTCAACCTGCGCCGCGACGGCCTGCCCATCACCGGTGAGACGGCGCTGTCGCTGGTCAACAAGTCGGGCATCGAGGTGCTGAAGGGCAGTTCCGGCATGCAGGCCGGCACCAGTTCGCCGGCCGGCATCGTCAACTTCGTCGTCAAGCGCCCGCAGGCCGAGGACGGCACGGCGCTGATGCTCGAAGCCATCCAGGGCGGCTCGGTGCAGGCCAGCGTCGACCACTCGCAGCGCTTTGGCGCCAACCGCGAGTTCGGCTTGCGCGTCAACCTCGCCGCGGCCCACCTGGACCCGACGCTGCGTGACAGCAAGGGCCGCTCGCACACCGCCGCGCTGGCCACCGACTGGCGCATCAGCCTCGACACCCTCGTCGAGGCGGAGGTCGAGTTCAACCGCCAGAGCCAGCCCAGCCAGCAAGGCTTCAGCCTGCTCGGCAACCGCCTGCCCGACGCCAAGAGCGTCGACCCCAACCTGAACCTGAACAACCAGCCCTGGAGCCTGCCCGTCGTCTTCGACAACACGCACGCCTCGCTGCGCGTGCAGCAAAAGCTGGGCAACGACTGGCGCGCCCAGGCGCACCTCGGCATCCAGCGCCTGCGCACCGACGACCGCCTGGCCTACGCCTACGGCTGCAGCGACGCCAATGGCGATTACTACGCCGACCGCTTCTGCCCGGACGGCAGCTACGACCTCTACGACTTCCGCAGCGAGAACGAGCACCGCGACACGACGGCGCTGGACATCTCCGCCAGCGGCCCCGTGCAGCTCGCCGGCCTGCGCCATGACCTCACCGTCGGTGGACTGAGCAGCCAGTTCAAGAGCCGCTTCCAGCGCCAGGCCTACAACTACGCGGGCACCGGCAACGTCGACGGCAGCGCCGTGACGCCCGCCGCGCCCGACTTGACCGGCGAGAACACCAACCGCGACGAGCGCAGCAACGAGCTCTACCTGCGCGACCGCGTCGCCCTGAGCGCCGACACCAGCGCCTGGCTGGGCCTGCGCCACACCCGCCTGCACCGCGAGAGCGTGCGCACGGACGGCTCGCGTGCAACGGATTACTCACAGGGCGTCACCACGCCCTGGATCGCGCTCAGCCATGCGATCGCCAGCGACTGGCTGGTCTACGCCAGTTGGGGCCAGGGCATCGAAAGCGAAGTGGCGCCCAACCGCAAGCGCTTCGTCAATGCCGGCCAGGCGCTGCCCGCGCTGAAGAGCCGCCAGACCGAGATCGGCCTGAAAACCGGCACCCAGCGCGTCGAAGGCTCGCTGACCGTCTTCGACATCCGCCGCCCCGCGTGGCGCGACATCGTGCTGCCCGGCTTCACGGAATGCAGCGCCGACAACAGCTGCGAGCGCCGCGCCGACGGCTATGCCCGCCATCGCGGCGTCGAAGCCAGCGCCGACCTGAAGTGGAGCGGCGGCGGCCTGTTCGCCAGCGCCATGCGCTTACAGGCGCGCCGCCAAGGCAGCGCCGACGCCAGCCTCAACGGCCTGCTGCCACCCAATGTGCCGGAGACCACGCTCAAGGCCCACGTGCGCCAGGACCTGCTGCCTGGCCTGCAAGCCCAGCTTGGCTTGCGCCACGAGGGCAGCCGCTTCGCCACGCCCGACAACAGCATCGCGGTGCCGGCGTGGACTGTGGCCGACGCGGGCCTGCGCTACATGCAGGGCGTGGGCAACCAGACCTGGATCTGGCGCGTGGCCGTCGACAACCTGACCAACCGCCGCGCCTGGCGCGAGTCTCCGTGGCAGTTCGAGCACAGCTACCTCTACCCCCTCGCACCGCGGACTTTCCGCACGAGTCTCGAGGTCCGGCTCTGAGGCCCTCTAAAGAACTGCTATAGTCACGGGCTCTGTTCCTCGATAGCTCAGTCGGTAGAGCGCCGGACTGTTAATCCGTAGGTCCCTGGTTCGAGCCCAGGTCGGGGAGCCACAGAAAACCCGCAAAGGCTGGCCCATCGCCAGCCTTTGCAACAACAGCGAGCCGCAACCGCACGGCAAGCAAAAATACCGATCAATTCCTCGATAGCTCAGTCGGTAGAGCGCCGGACTGTTAATCCGTAGGTCCCTGGTTCGAGCCCAGGTCGGGGAGCCAAATCAGAAGCCTCATTCGCGAAAGCGGATGGGGCTTTTTTCTTGTGGTCGCCCAAAGGAGCCATCAAGGTGCTTTGGACACTCACACCAAGCTATGCCAAAGACAGCTGGTTGCGCACCACCTTGCCCTGCAGCGTCTGCACGGGCACGTCCTCCCCGGCCAGCATCACCGGCGCACACAGCAGGAAGTCCTTCAGCTCAGCGCCGCGGCGGGTACCCTCCACGGCCAGCCGCATCACCTTGCCGGCTGCGCCATCTGAGGGCTTGTGGGCCACGTCGATGAACACGTCCTGCCCGAACACCCGGCCGTCGAAGTTCGACCCCATCTGCTCCAGCATCGCCAGCGTGATCTCGAACCGCCCGTAGCGGGGGTCCGTGAACGAGCCGGTGCGGGTGACAGTCACCCACGAAGGCGTCGCCCCCTCGGCCAGCCCCACCGCCAGCGACAAGAACCGCCCCCGTCCAGGCGCGTCTGGCTCAGCCAGCGAAAAGAGGCACCCCGGCCGCAAGGACCGGAGCGCCGAATGCCCACTGGCCATGGTCTGCCGCAAGAGGTGACATTTGCAGGGGCCCGCGAGCATGAAAAACCCGCCGAGGCGGGTTGCACGGTGTACCGGCAAGGGATAGCGACTAGTGTGTGTAACGCAATGCGCTGGCGTCTTCGCTTGTGCCGAGTCCGACGTCTCTCCCCTAAGCCACTAAGTTAGGTCTTGTATCGAGCGGTTGGCATCTACGAGGATGTCGCTTCAATGACATGGAGGATTCATGCTTCGACTTCTTGCCGCATTTCTTGCACTTACGGTCTCGATTCCGGCCTCAGCAACTCTCGTCTCGATCGACATAACCGGACATTTCAGTTCTACGAGTCAAATCTGGGACAGGAAGCCGGCCGACAACGATTCTTTCGATTTCAATCTATTAGTGAACACCGAAACGCCAGGAACCAGCTTGTCCGATTTTGGCGGCACTCGCTACTTGGTAGGAGGGAATCAAGCTGTAGACGCTGCAGGAATACCGCGCTCCCCTTCCGCCGGTCTTTTCATGCTGTCTGCGGTCAGCGCGGGAACCGGATGGTTGCTTTTTCCTCACGATGAAACGGAAACTTTGATAACCCAAGAACACGATGAAACCTTTGTAACTGCGATAGCCTTCCGTGCGAAATTTGACACCCCCTTTGCGAACCGTCGGTTGACCGGCAGCTTCTTTCTACGAATTCCCGTGACCTATAAATTGCCGATCGGGCTGAACTTGGCAAATGAAGGGACCTATACCGTGGGGAATGTAGCCATTGGGGAAAGTTCGTTCACCTTCTATGACGACTCAGAGTTAGAGGAATCCGTAACCCTTATTCCTGAAACGTTCAAAATCAGCGCAAGTATGGTTCCGGAGCCGGCTAGTTTTGGCCTGCTTGCAGTTGGCACACTCCTGCTGATTTTCATGTTTTCGCGGCGCGCCTCAAAGCGCTCTCGCGCGGTGTGATCGTCCCGGGTGCGGTCACAGCGTCCAGCGCCCACCGAATTACCGGCAGAGGATGGCAAACTTGGTTTATGACCAGATCTGCTGACGAGCTACGCGGGATGCTTAAGGCCCACATGGGCTATCTGCAACGATCGTCTGAGGCCTACGACGCCGGACACCTTGACGAGGCATTCCGGATCGCAAATTCGGTGCGCACCTTGATGCACGACCTGAAGGGAGACGCGCTTTTGACACTGTTGGGCGTCAGAAACAGCGTGCGGTTGCTCTCGACTTGTCCAGTCTTCGACCCGCATCGGCTGATGATCATGAGCGCGGGCCTTTCGATGTTCGTCATGCAGATCGCCAACGGAGAGGCCCGTACCCTCACCACGCCTGTGCTGGGCAACCGACCTCAGCACTTTCACTTCCTCTCGGTCGACGAGTGGTGGACAGAGGGGTATCAGCTCAACTCCGGTATCACGCGCCAAGCGCTTGTTCTGGACGCAGCGAACCGAGACGGCGGAACTCATGTTGGCAATCTACGGCCGGAATATGCAGGCTTGAAGGAAGGCATCTTCACGGCGTTCTCCGATACGGCGGCGGAGGGCTACAAGGAATGGAAGATTGGCGATCAACACTTTTCAGACTTACGCCAAGTCGCATTCGAGCTGCTCAACAGTCCAGACTTGATAGCAGCCGCCTCCTGAGCGTCCTGCGTTCAGAGGCGAGGACGGCGGACATGTTTTCTCCAGGCCAGAAAAAGCCCGCCCTCACTAGGCGGGCTGTGCTGCGGTGGCGGGTGAGGTTTCTGTAGTTCTCGGGAAGGGAATCAGGAACTGAGTCGACGCCGGGTGATAAGCAGTACTCCGAGTCCGGCCAAGAACATCAGCGTCGTCTGAGTTTCAGGAACAGGGCTCAACAAAAAGGCCGTAAAGATATTTCCATCCTTTGTGCCAATTCCGACGATTTGTCCATGGTCATTGATACCACGAACATCACTGACCACCACACCAGAGCCGGGCTCCACCAGATCATTGAGATCTACCATTGCTCCCTTCTCGTAGCAAATCCCTCCCATGACAATGCCGACTTCCCATTCATTCCCCACTGACCCCCCGCATGCCCGCCCTGCCCGCCTGCCCCAAGTGCCAATCCGCCTACACCTACGAGGACGGCGCACAGTTGGTCTGCCCCGAGTGCGGCCATGAGTGGTCGGTCGAGGCAGCTGCTCCGGCCGCCGACGAAGTGCGTGTGATCCGCGACGCGGTGGGCAATGCACTGCAGGACGGCGACACGGTCACCGTCATCAAGGACCTCAAGGTCAAAGGCTCGTCGCTGGTCGTGAAGGTCGGCACCAAGGTCAAGAACATTCGTCTGACGGACGGGGACCACGACATCGACTGCAAGATCGACGGTGTCGGGGCCATGGGGCTGAAGTCGGAGTTCGTGAAGAAGGCGTGATCGCTCACCAGCGCCGACCGGCATCCCGGGCATAGGCCTGTTAATCCGTAGGTCCCTGGTTCGAGCCCAGGTCGGGGAGCCACGAGCGGCGTGATGCATCGCAATGCTTGGTTGAGCGGAAGGATCTGCGGCGCCCCGGCGTCAACAGCGACGTCACCGGCCACGTACTTCCGGGCTTGCACGTTTCCGGATGCCAGGCTAAACGTGGTGACCAACGAGCGTGCTATGGAGGGGCACCCGAGCCGGGCTCCCTTGGTGCATCAAAGATGCTACGCAAGGACGACTTCAGCGCCGCCCCCCGTCCAGTCACTTAGACGTTAGGTGTATGGCGAAGCCCGCCAAGGGCTCACACTGAGGTTGCGTCAGCTCAAAGGAGATCCTCATGGGTAATCTGCGTCGCTTCCTGGCCCGCGCGGCAACTTCAGTCGTCTTGTGCAGCGCAATTGCCCCCGCCCTCGCCACCTGGCATCCGGTGATTGAAGGCGAGTACTTCTCGGACTATGACGCACCTGAAGCGCCGCCGAGCTTCAACGTCTTCCCCGCCGGCATCTACGACCCCACGGTCAATTTCGTCGGGTATGTCGACTGGCAGGCCGATCAGTCCGACACCATCTACTTCAACACTGGCCTTCCTGGCAGCGCGGGATATGCGCTGAGGCAGTTTCGAGCCACCTTCTGGACCAACCCAAACCTCACCTCAGGCAGTCAAGGCCTGCACCTGCTGCTGCGCTCAGCCAACCTATCGAGCCAGCCCCTTCTTTCGATGGACTTGATGACGGACGCTTCGGGCAACGCCGGCATTACCAACGACACCCTCCGGTTGAACTCAGGCGAGCTCTACGCACTGACCATCAGCTCCGTCGGGTCGACAGATTCTGGAGCCGTAGCGACATATTTCCTGGGTCTTTCGATCAGCGAGCCAGTGCCCGAACCCGCAAGTTGGACGCTGCTTCTGTCCGGCGCGGCACTGGTGGCCTTTGCCGTGCGCAGGCGAGCCGCGCCTACGGCTTCATAGTGGCTGGATCAAGACGTAGGCACGCTGCCGACCCAGGTCAACGCTGCGAACGGCGCGCTCTGTGCATCAGCACGGCCAGCCCGAATGCCAGCAGRCCCACGCTGCCCGGCTCAGGAACCGGGCTGGCAAAGGACTTGGCGAAATCGGCGCCGCTGCCTTCGCTCAGCGCAGTAAAGGCGACGGCATTGCCGTTGGCRTCCGTCAGGCCCGAKATGCCASCCCAGGCCACSGTRTGAGACAAATCGGTGCGRAAAGCGGCGTCRCTGGCCGARCTGGCGCCGAACACATAGCCCACCGAGGCAGCCGCGCTCACGGTGCCGGCAAAGTGCAGCGAGATCGGCGTGCCAAAGGCAAAGCTGACRGTGAACGTCTGGCTGCCGAAATCTCCRTTGCTGGACTCGAACAGGGCACCGTTGCCGTTGCGAGAGATCGAATGATCACCATGCCAGGCGGCGCTGGTTGACAAGGGCGACCCCGGCAGATAGCCCGCGTTCAATGTGACGTCGGCCGTCCACTGCCCGATGACGGACCAGTTGCCACTCACGTTGCCGTTGCCGCCGATGCT
>NZ_JBFUMN010000072.1:0-22281 GCF_054049335.1 Roseateles sp. P5_E1 | reverse complement strand
GGAGACGGCCGTGCTGGGCCTGGCCACGCCGCCGGCCGGCGCCACCTACACCGTCATCAACAGTTCGGGCGACGTCGGCGCCTGGGTGCACACCAACCTCACGACCAAGCCGACGCTGACGCCGGCCACCGACTGGAGCAACAGCTTCGCCGCCGACATGGCGTGGTCGGACCCGCAGTACATGGCCACCATCGGCGTCGTGCTGGGCAACAACACCGCCTACGGCATGTGGTCCGGCGACGGCGGCAAGACCTGGGCGAAGTTCGCCACCTACGCACCGGGCGCGGCGCAAAACACGGGCGGGGAAGCGAGCATCGCCATCACCGGGCGCAACAAGGCAGTCTGGGCACCCGGCTACTCGGTGCCGTCCTACACCACGGACAACGGTGCCACCTGGGTGCCGACCAATCTGCCCGCGATCAACAGCGTCTTCCCCCGCGCCTACCACCTGGTTGCCGATCGCAAGAACCCGAACAAGGTCTATGCCTACGATTCCGGTGGCCACTGGTGGGGCACGCCGGGCAAGGTCTACACGTCGACCGATGGCGGCCACACGTTCACGCTGAGCCAGGGCTCGGTGAACGCCGGGCTGGCGCCGAACTACTTCGGCAGCACCTCGCTGGCGGTCAACCCCAACGTCGAGGGCGACCTCTGGCTGACCGACGGCAACGCGGTGTACCACTCGACCGATTCGGGTGCGAGCTGGGCCAAGCTCAGCAACTTCGCGTCGATCTTCACCGGCAACCCCTGGCCCCAGGTGCAGGGTGCAAGCGCCATCGCGCTGGGCAAGGCCAAGGCTGGCGCGCCGTACTCGGCCGCGGTCTACGTCGTGGGCGTGATCAACGGCGTGTGGGGCGTGCACCGCTCTGATGACGGCGGCGCCACCTGGACGCGCTTCAACGACGACGCGAACCAGTTCGGCGGCATCGGCGTGATGGCGGCCGACCAAGCCATCTACGGCCGGATCTACATCAGCGGCACCGGCCGCGGAATGCTTTACAGCAACTGAAACAAGGGCTCGGCAGGCCGGTGTCCAGTTCTTGGCGCCGGTCTGCCGCTGCATAACGCTCGTGACCGGCGGAGACAACCGGCCGAGCACCTTCACTGAAAGGTAGAACATGAGAACCTTGATACACGCGCTGCTGCTTGCCTTTGGCACGAGCGCAGCCCCGCTGGCGCTGGCGCAAACCTGCGCGCCGACCGCCATCACGCCCTACATCAACGTCAATGGCACGTGGACGCAAACGGCATCGGCCACCATCAAGACCGGTGCCTCGGCCATCCTCGGCCCGCAGCCGATATCCGGGGGCATGTGGAGTTGGAGCGGCTGCGGCACCGCCGGTGCAGCGCGCGAGCAGACCATCCAACCGGCCGCAGCCTGCACGGCCACCGCCACCTACACCAACAGCTGTGGCGCCAAGTCCCAGCAGGCGTTCTCCATCAAAGTGGGCACCTGGAACAGCGTGAAGTGGGGCGGCGGCGGCTATGTCGACGGCCTGATCTATCACCCGACGACCCCGAACCTCTTGTACGCCCGGACGGACGTCGGCGGCGCCTACCGCTGGAACCAGGCCACCTCGCAATGGGTGCCGATCACCGACGGCCCGGGTTTCGGGGGGGGGATAGAAGGAGCCTTCCACACCGTCGAAAGCATCGCCCTCGATCCAACCAACGACCAGCGGGTCTACATGGTCGCGGGCGATAGCAAGAAGAACGCTCGCTTGTACATTTCCAGCAACCGCGGCGACAGCTGGACATGGGTCACGCTGCCGTTTCTTGCCGGCGCCGATACCGGTCGGGCGATTGGCGAGCGCCTGAGGCTCGATCCGACCAATCCGTCGACGATGTTCTACGGTTCGACCAAGGCCGGCCTGTGGAAGAGCACGAACTCCGGCCAAACCTGGGCGCAGGTCACGGGCCTGTCTTCCTACACGACGACCAACGCCATGGTCGGCGTCGAGCAGATCATCTTCGACAACGGGAACGTGGGCGGCGGCCAGCCGACCTGGAACATGTGGGCCGCGATCGCTCCTGACTACGCCACCGCAGCGGGCCTGACCTCGACCTTCTACAGGTCCAGCAACAACGGCTATTCATGGACGCCGGTCGCGGTGCCGGCCGCCGTCGCCGGGTACTACATCCCGCACTTCGCGCGCGCCGCCGACGGCAATTACTACGTGGTGTTCAACAAGAACGCAGGCCCGGGCGGCGACGGTCCCGGCTACCTCTACAAGTACACCGGTATCAATGGCGGCGCCTGGACCTTGCTGAGCAGCACTACCACGGGCGGCTACGGCGGCGTGTCCGTCTACGGCAGCGGCCCGACCACCCGCATCGCGCTGGCCGTGAGCGCTACCTGGGGCGATTTCACCGGCCAGAAGATCACCCAGTTGTCCGACAACGCAGGCAGCACCTGGCGCGAAATCGAGTCCATGATGCCCCACGAGCAGAACAGCGCCGGGTACTGGGGCTGGAATGACGACATCGAGATCGATCCGAACAACCGCGACCACATCTTGCACCTTGACGGTCCCGGCATCTGGGAGACGATGAACGCCTCGTCGGCGACACCGAGCTGGACCACCAAGCTGAACAATCTCGAAGAGACTGCCACGCTGGCGCTCATCACCCCTCCACCCGGCGCGACCTACAAGTTCATCAGCAGCGCGGGCGACATCGGCCCCTGGGTCCAGACAGACCTCGCGACGACGCCGACCAAAGGCCCCAACACCGGCTGGAGCAATGGCAATTCCGCCGACATGAGCTGGTCGGATCCGCAATACATTGCCCTCACCGGCGTCACGCACGGGGATCACAAAGGATTCGGGTACTGGTCGGGCGACGGCGGCACCACGTGGACACGCTTTGCCACCTTGCCTCCCGGCGCCGCGACCAATACGCACGAATCGTCGAACATTGCTGTCACCTCACGCAACAACGCGATCTGGGCGCCGCCCGATACCGTGCCGTCCTACACCACCAACAATGGCGCCAGCTGGACGGCGACCAATCTCCCCGCGCTGCCGGAGACGTCCGGCTTCCCTCGCTCATACCGGCTCGCGGTGGATCGCAGGAATCCGAACAAGGTCTATGCCTACGATTCGGGCGGCTCCGTGTTTGCTGGTCCGGGCAAGTTCTACGTCTCGACGGATGGCGGCCACAACTTCACGCTGAGCCAGGGTTCGGTGTCGGCAAATATGAAGGGCAATCCGTATTTCCTGACCGGGATGGCGGTCAACCCGAACGTCGAGGGCGACATCTGGGTGGCTGACGGCAATACCGTGTACCACTCGGTCGACTCGGGCGCCACCTGGACCAAGTTCAACAACTTCGCGTCTGTTTTCGGCAGCGACTTTTGGCCCGACGTGAACGGTGCCAGTGCCTTGACTCTGGGCAAGGCAGCCCCTGGCGCGCCGTATTCCGCCGCGGTCTACGTGGTGGGCGTGATCAACGGCCAGTGGGGTGTGTGGGCTTCCAACAATGCAGGCAGCACTTGGACCCGCTTTAACGACGATGCCCATCAGTTCGGCGGCATAACCAGGTTGGCGGGTGACTGGAACACCTACGGCCGGATCTACGCCGCCGGCGGGGGCCGCGGCGTGCTCTACAGCAATTGAACCGAGAGCTCGGCAGGCTGGCGTCCAAATCATGGCACCGGGCCTGCCGCCACCTCCTTCACCTTGTTCGACGGTTATGCCCAAGCCCTGGCGCCGACCGTCCATAACGCTCGCATCCGGCGGAGACAACCGGCCGAGCACTTTCAACCTTGAAAGGTAGAACCATGAGAGCCTTGTTATCCACATTGCTGCTGGCCCTGGGGGTCAGCGGGGCCCCATTGGCCCAGGCACAAAGCTGTGGCAGCGGCGGCGGTACCACCGTCTGCCTGACGGCCACTGGCACGACCGACAACGTACAGCTGGGCTGGACCGTCAGCGGCAACGTCTCGCGCCTGGAGGTCTACCGCGATACCGACGCCGATCCCAACGGCCGCAGCCGCATCGCCGCGCCGGGCAGTAGCGCCAGGAGCTACACCGACTCCACGGCCGCAAACGGCACGCCCTATTGGTACTGGGTCAAGTTCACGACCAACGGCGGCAGCTACAACTCCGGCGTGGCCACTGCCACGCGCAACAGCAGCTGCACGCCGACGGCCATCACGCCTTACATCAGCGCCAACGGGTCCTGGACGCAGACGGCCTCAGCCTCGATCACTGCAGGCAACTCGGCCATCCTCGGCCCGCAGCCGGTGACCGGCGGTTCGTGGGGCTGGAGCGGCTGCGGCACGTCAGGCTCGGCACGCGAGCAGACCATCACGCCTGCTGCCAGCTGCACGGCCACCGCCACCTACACCAACAGCTGCGGCGCCAAGAGCACGCAGGCCTTTGTGATCACCGTGCCCGGCTCCATGCGCGACCTGACGAGCGTGCAGCTGTCGCAGCAGATGTCGCCCGCCTGGAACATCGGCAACTCGCTGGACGCCTCACCCAACGAGACCAACTGGGGCAATCCGCTGATCAACCAGCAATTGCTCAACGCAGTGAAGGCGGCCGGCTTCAAGACCGTGCGCATCCCCGTCAGCTGGAACCAGTACGCCGACGCCAACGGCAACATCAGCCCAACCTTCATGGCGCGTGTCACCGAGGTCGTCGGTTACGCACGCAACGTCGGCCTCTACGTCGTGCTCAATACGCACCATGAAGGCAGCTGGCTGATCCCGACCTACGCCTACCAGGCGAGCGCCAACGCGCGCCTGGCCAAGCTGTGGACGCAGATCGCCAACAACTTCAAGAACTATGACGACTACCTGCTGTTCGCCGGCACCAACGAGGTGATGGTGTCCGGCGACTACGGCCCACCGACGGCCGAGTACCAGGCCGTCCAGAACGGGTTCAACCAGGTCTTCGTCGACACGGTGCGGGCCACGGGCGGCAACAACGCCAAGCGCCATCTCGTCGTGCAGGGTTTCAACACCAACATCGACTCGACCTACAACGGCTTCATCAAACCCAACGACTCCGCGACCAACCGGATGTTCCTGGAAGTGCACTACTACGATCCGTACCACTTCGCCCTCGACGGCAGCAGCAACATCTGGCAGTGGGGCGCGACCGCGACCAATCCGGCCGTGACCGAGACCTGGGCCAACGAGGCCTACGTCGACGCCCAGTTCCAGAAAATGAAGTCCCGCTTCGTCGACGCCGGCTTGCCCGTGCTGATGGGTGAATATGGCGCGATCCTGAAGTCCGAGTACGACCCGGCCGGCACCTACCGCACCGCCTGGACCAAGTACGTGACCAAGTCCGCCTTCCAGCACGGCATCGTGCCGGTGTGGTGGGACAACGGCTATGACGCCAACCACCAGTTCGGGCTGTTCAACCGCTACACCGGCGCGCAGTACTTCCCGGACCTGATCAAGGCCATCGTCGACAACGCGAAGTGAGGTAGCGGCATCAGGACGGTGGCACCGAGCACCGTCTGCCGTGCCTCCCCTCGCTCCATCAACGCAGCCTGCCCCGCCGCAAGCAGGGCGGGCTGTGCCACGCAGCACCAAGCAGTAACACCAAGATGAAACCGCCTCGCCTCGCCCCTTCGGCCTTCGCCTCGTTGGTGCTGGCCTTCTGCATCGTCGCCTGTGGCGGTGGCGGTGGCGGCGGCAGTGGTGGTGGTGGCGGAACGACCAGCCCACCCCCGTCCACGGACAGCAGCGGCATGCGCGACCTGACGAGCGTCCAGCTGTCGCAGCAGATGTCGCCCGCATGGAACCTTGGTAACTCGCTGGACGCCGGCGGCAGCGAGACCAACTGGGGCAACCCGCTGATCAACCAGCAACTGCTCAACGCGGTGAAGGCGGCCGGCTTCAAGACCGTGCGCATCCCTGCGAGCTGGAACCAGTACGCCGACGCCAACGGCAACATCAGCCCGACGTTCATGGCGCGTGTCACCGAGGTGGTCGGCTACGCCCGCAACGCCGGCCTCTACGTCGTGCTGAACACCCACCACGAAGGCAGCTGGCTGATCCCAACCTACGCCTACCAGGCCAGTGCCAATGCGCGCCTGGCCAAGCTGTGGACGCAGATCGCCAACAACTTCAAGAACCACGACGACTACCTGCTGTTCGCCGGCACCAACGAGGTGATGGTGGCTGGCGACTACGGCCCACCGACGGCCGAGTACCAGAACGTCCAGAACGGGTTCAACCAGGTCTTTGTCGACGCGGTGCGGGCCACGGGCGGCAACAACGCCAAGCGCCATCTCGTCGTGCAGGGCTTCAACACCAACATCGACTCGACCTACAACGGCTTCATCAAGCCGGCGGACTTGGCGACGAACCGGATGTTCCTGGAGGTGCATTTCTACGACCCGTTCAACTTCGCGCTCAACGACAAGAGCACGATCTGGCAGTGGGGTGCGATCGCGACCAACCCGGCCGTGACCGAGACCTGGGCCAACGAGGCGTACGTCGACGCACAGTTCCAGAAGATGAAGTCCCGCTTCGTCGACGCCGGCATGCCGGTGCTGATGGGCGAGTACGGCGCCATCCTGAAGTCCGAGTACGACCCGGCCGGCACTTACCGCACCTACTGGACCAAGTACGTGACCAAGTCGGCCTTCCAGCACGGCGTCGTGCCGGTGTGGTGGGACAACGGCTACGACGCCAACCACCAGTTCGGCCTGTTCAACCGCTCGACCGGCGCACAGTACTTCCCTGAACTGATCAAGGCCATCGTCGACAGCGCCAAGTGATCCGACGGCGCCCCGGCGCTGACACCGATGGCCGGGTCGTGCCTTGCGCGCACCGGCCTGCTTTCCCGCCGCAAGGCAACGCGCGCCGCGCTGACCGAATGAAGTTGATACCCACCATGACCCTCTGGCGCCTGCTGTTTGCCACCACGCTGACGCTGCTGGCCCCATTGACCCAGGCCCAGCCTTATCGCTGGGACAGCCTGGCCATCGGCGGTGGCGGCTATGTCGCGGCCATCGTGCCTAGCCAGACCGAGCGCGGCCTCATCTACGCCCGCACCGACGTCGGCGGCGCCTACCGCTGGGACGCCGCCAAGGCACACTGGACCTCGCTACTCGACGGCGTGTCCGAGGCCGACGTTGGCCTGCTCAGCGTGGACGCCCTGGCGCTCGACCCCAAGGACAGCGCGGTCCTCTACCTGCTGGCCGGGGTGCCCTACTTCAGCGGCGGCAAGACTGCGGTGCTGCGCTCCACCGACCGCGGCGCCACCTTCAGCCGCATCACCGACGTGAGCCACCTCTTCCGCGCCAACGGCAACGGCCTGGGCCGCAGCAACGGCGAAAAGATGCAGGTCGACCCGGGTGACGGCAAGGTGCTCTACGTCGGCTCGCGCGCCAACGGCCTGTTCAAGAGCCTTGACGCCGGCGCCAGCTTCAAGCGGGTCGACGCCTTGCCCGTGACCACCACGCCCAATGAGACCGGCATCAGCTTCGTGCTGCTGGACCCGACCAGCGTGGCGGGCGGCGTGGCGCAGCGGATCTTTGTGGGCGTGTCGCGCTTCGGCTCGGTCGGCCCCAACCTCTACCGCAGCGACGACGCCGGCGCCAGCTTCAAGCCGGTGGCCGAGGCGCCGTCGGCCTACATCCCACAGCGCGCGACGCTCGCCGGGGACGGCCATCTCTACATCACCTATGGCGACGGCTCAGGCCCGCATGGCGACTGGAAGAAGCTCGACCCGCCGGAGCCGCTGACGGCCGGCCAGGTCTGGAAATACAAGGTCGCCAGCGGCGGCTGGACCAACGTCACACCCAAGGGCATCAACCGGGCGTTCTCGGGCGTGTCGGTCGACCCGCGCAATGCGAAGCGGCTGGTCATCTCGACCATCAACACCTGGATGCCGCAAGGTGGCAAGAACGCTGGCGACCGCTTCTACGTCACCAACGACGGTGGCAGCAACTGGACCGACGTGGTGGAACGAGGCTTCGCCATGGACACCAGCGGCGTCAGCTGGATCTCGGCCTATGCCATCCACTGGACGGGCTCCATCGAATTCGACCCCTTCGACACCCGCGCCGTCTGGGTCACCTCCGGCAACGGTGTGTTCCGCACGGCCGACATCGACGCCACGCCGGCCACGTGGACCTTCACCGTCAAGGGCCTGGAGGAAACCGTGCCCAACGTGGCCGTCAGCGTGCCGGGCGGCCCGCTGCTATCGGTGATCGCCGACTACGACGGCTTCCGCCACCAGAAGCTGGACGCCTTTGCGCCCATCCACGAACCCCGCCTGGGCTCGACCACCGGCCTCGCCGTCGCGGGCAGCAACACGGCGGTCGTCGTGCGCGTGGGCGGCAAGAAGATGTACCGCTCCGCCGACACCGCTGCCACCTGGACCGAAGTGGCCGGCATGCAGGGCGACTACGGCACGCTGGCGCTGTCGGCCGATGGCGCTGCGCTGCTGCACAGCTTCCGCCAGGCAGACGGCAGCAACCGCACTGTCCGCGCCGCCAACTTCACCGAGGCCAAGCCCGTCTGGACCGCCGTGCGCGGCCTGGAAGGCGCGCCGATGCGGCCGGTGGGCGACCCGGTGAACCCCGCCAAGTTCTACGCCTACGACCGCGGCACCGTGCGCGTCAGCACTGACGGCGGCGCCAGCTTCGCCGCCACGGCCCAACTGGCCGCAAACGGCTCAACGCTGGTGCGCGTGGCGCCGGGGCGCGAAGGTGATGTCTGGGTGGCGCTCAAGGCCGGCGGGCTGGCGCGCTCCACCGACTCCGGCCGAACGTTCACGACCTTCTCCAACATCGCCCACTGCGGCGCCGTGGGCTTCGGCAAGGCCATGGCCAACGCGCCCTTCCCTACCGTCTTCATCTGGGGCTCGCCCCGGGGCAAGCCGCTGGGGGTGTACCGCTCCATCGATGCCGGCGCCAACTGGCAGCGCATCAACGACGACGCGCATCAGTTCGGCGGCCCCGGCAACGGCGAGTTCGTCATGGGTGACATGAACGTCGAAGGCCTGGTCTACATGAGCACTGTGGGCCGCGGCATCGTCTACGGCATGCCGGCCGACGCTCCCCTCTCACTCAAACCCTGAGCACCATGAATCAAAAATTTTCCCGCCGCGCATTGCTGCAATCCTCCGCCGCCGTCATGGGCGCCGCCGGCCTGCCTGCCGCCCACGCAGCGCCCTCTCCCTTCAAGCCCACATGGGATTCCCTCGTCGGCGGCTACCGCACGCCCGACTGGTTCCGCGATGCCAAGTTCGGCATCTGGGCGCACTGGACCGCGCAGTGCGTGCCCGAGGCGGGCGACTGGTATGCCCGCCACATGTACATCCAGGGCAGCGGGCAGTACGAACACCATGTCAAGACCTACGGTCACCCGACCAAGGTCGGCTTCATGGAGATGAACAACCGCTGGAAGGCGGAGAACTGGGATCCCGAAGCGCTGATGGACCTGTACGCCAAGGCCGGCGCCAAATACTTCGTCTCGCTCGCCAATCACCACGACAACTTCGACGCCTACGACTCCAAATACCACCCCTGGAACTCGGTGCGCGTCGGTCCCAAGAAGGACATCGTTGGCACCTGGGCCAGGATCGCCCGCGCCAAGGGGCTGCGCTTCGGCGTCAGCAACCACTCGGCGCATGCCTGGCACTGGTTGCAGCCGGCCTATGGCTACGACGCGGAAGGCCCGCTGGCCGGCCAGCGCTACGACGCCTTCACCCTGACCAAGGCCGACGGCAAGGGCAAGTGGTGGGAGGGACTGGACCCGCAGGACCTCTACACGGGCCGCAACATGGTGATGCCCGACGGCATCAAGACCACGCAGGCCGCCCACGACTGGCATGAGAAGCACGACCGCGTCTGGGACGAGAACCCGCCGGCACAGAACCCCGCGTTCACGCGCCAATGGTTCCTGCGCTGCCGCGACCTGATCGACAGCTACCGGCCCGACCTCGTCTATTTCGACAACTCCCGCCTGCCGCTCGGCCAGGCCGGCCTGGACATCGCGGCGCACTACTACAACGCCAGCATGGCCTGGCACGGCGGCAAGTTGGAGGCCGTCCTCAACGCCAAGGAGATCCCGCATGAATGGCGAGCGGGCATTGTCGAGGACGTCGAGCGCGGCCAGCGCGCCGGCATCGAGCCGCTGCCCTGGCAGACCGACACCTGCATTGGCGACTGGCACTACAACCGCGGTGTCTTCGAGGGCCATCACTACAAGTCGGCGGCCAGCGTCATCCACCGCCTGGTGGACATCGTCTCCAAGAACGGCAACCTGCTGCTGTCCATCCCGCTGCGCGGCGACGGCACCATCGACACCGACGAGCGCAAGGTCCTGGACGGGCTCGCCGAATGGATGGGCCGCAACGGCGAGGCTATCCATGGCACGCGCCCGTGGCGCAGCTTCGGCGAGGGGCCGACGCAGATCGGCGGCGGCATGTTCAGCGAAAACCAGGTCAAGGACTTCACCGACCAGGACATCCGCTTCACCACCAAGGCCGGGGCGCTCTATGCCATCGGGCTGGCCTGGCCCAAGAGCGGCGTCATGCGCATCGCATCGCTGGCTCAGGACGCGGCGCTGGCGCCCGGCGTGATCGAGCGCGTCGAGGCCGTGGGCTCCACCGACAGCCTGCCCTTCAAGCGCACCCCGCAAGGGCTGGAGGTGCGGCTGCCCGAAGGGCTGGCCGGCACGCCCGCGATCGCGCTGAAGGTGCGCGGCACTGGCCTCGCATGAGCGGCCGCCCTTTTCACTAACAGCGAGCCATGACGCAGAAACTTTCCCGCCGCTCGCTGCTGCAAGCCACCGCTGCCACGATGGGCGGCGCCGGGCTGCCCACCGCGCAAGCCGCCCCCGCCCCGTTCAAGCCGACCTGGGATTCCCTCGTCGACGGCTACCGCACACCCGACTGGTTCCGCGATGCCAAGTTCGGCATCTGGGCGCATTGGAGCGCGCAATGCGTGCCCGAGAGGGGCGACTGGTATGCCCGCAATATGTACATGCAGGGCAACTGGCAATACGACCACCACGTCAAGACCTACGGCCACCCGACGAAGGTCGGCTTCATGGAGATGCAGAACCGCTGGAAGGGGGAGAACTGGAACCCCGAAGCGCTGATGGACCTGTACGTGAAGGCGGGTGCGAAGTACTTCGTCTCGCTCGCCAACCACCACGACAACTTCGACGCCTACGACTCCAAGTTCCACCCCTGGAACTCGGTGCGCGTCGGTCCCAAGAAGGACATCGTCGGCACCTGGGCCAAGCTGGCCCGCGCCAAGGGGCTGCGGTTCGGCGTCAGCAACCACTCGTCGCGTGCCTGGCACTGGTTGGCGCCTGCCTATGGCTACGACCCCGAAGGCCCGCTGGCCGGCCAGCGCTACGACGCCTTCAACCTGACCCAGGCCGACGGCAAGGGCACATGGTGGGAAGGCCTGGACCCGCAGGACCTCTACACGGGGCCCAACAGAGTGATGCCCGACGGCATCAGCACCGTGGCCGCCGTCACCGAATGGCATAAGCGCAGTTACTACACCTGGAAAGACGTGGAGCCACCGAACAACCCGGCGTTCATTCGCCAGTGGTTCCTGCGCTGCCGCGACCTGATCGACAGCTACAAGCCCGACCTCGTCTACTTCGACAACGCTCACCTGCCGCTCGGCCAGGCCGGCCTGGACATCGCGGCGCACTACTACAACGCCAGCATGGCCTGGCACGGCAAGGTAGAGGCAGTCATCAACGCCAAGGAGCTCTCACCCGTAATGCGTGGCGGCGTGGTGGAGGACCTCGAGCGCGGCCAGCGCGCCGGCATCGAGCCGCTGCCCTGGCAGACCTGCACCTGCATCGGCGACTGGCACTACAACCGCGGCATCTTCGACGCTCACGGCTACAAGTCGGCCGCCAGCGTCATCCACCGCCTGGCGGACATCGTCTCCAAGAACGGCAACCTGCTGCTGTCCATCCCGCTGCGCGGCGACGGCACCATCGATGCCGACGAGCGCAAGGTCCTGGAAGACATCGCCGCCTGGATGGACCGCAACGGCGAGGCCATCCATGGCACGCGGCCGTGGCGCACCTTCGGCGAAGGGCCGACGAAGGTCGGTGGTGGGATGTTCAGCGAAGGCCAACTCAAGGGCTTCACCACCCAGGACATCCGTTTCACGACGAAGGCCGGCGCGCTCTACGCCATCGGGCTGGCGTGGCCGACGGACGGCGTCATGCGCATCGCCGCGCTGGCGCAAGACTCGGCGCTTGCTCCCGGCGCGATCGAGCGCGTCGAAGCCGTGGGCTCCACCGACAGCCTGCCGTTCAAGCGCACGCCGCAAGGGCTGGAGGTGCGGCTGCCTGAAGGCCTGGCTGGTTCGCCGGCCGTGGCGTTGAAGATTTCGGGCGGAGGACTCGCATGACGCTACCTATCCGCAGACATTTCCTGGCACGGGCGATTGCGCTCGTTGCCGCGCTGCCGGCTTGCTCGCTGGCGGCGCCGCCCATACCCACGAGCTCGCTGTTCGACGTCAAGCGCTTCGGCGCCAAGGGCGATGGCCGCACGCTCGACTCGCCAGCGATCAATGCGGCCATTGCTGCCGCAGCGACAGCGGGCGGCGGTACTGTCTATTTCCCGCCGGGGCGCTACCTGTCCGCGTCGATAAGGCTCAAGAGCAATATCACGCTCTACCTGGAAGCGGGCGCGGTGATCGAAGCGGTTGACGCGAGCGTGGCGCGCTACGACCTGCCCGAGCCGAACGAGGCCGGTGGCAACTATCAGGACTACGGCCACAGCCACTGGCAAAACAGCCTGATCTGGGGCATTGGCCTGAATAACGTGGCCATCGTCGGCGGCGGCTTGATTCACGGCAAAGGCTTGATCAGCGGCCACGACAAGTACACGGGCTACTACACCGACAAACCGGATCAGCCCGGCGAAGCCGACAAGGCGATTGCGCTGCGCGAGTGCCGCAACGTGACCTTGCGTGATTTCTCGATCCTGCATGGCGGCCACTTCGGCATATTGGCGACCGGCTGCAGCAATCTGCTGATCGATCACTTGATCATCGACACCAACCGCGACGGCATGGATATCGACGCCTGCAGCAACGTGCGCGTCACGAATTGCAGCCTGAACACGCCCTGGGACGATGCGATCTGCCTCAAGGCCAGCTACGGCCTGGGGCGCATCCAGCACTGCGAGAACATCACGATATCCGACTGCCTGGTGTCGGGGAATTTCGACGAGGGCAGCCTGATTGATGGCACCTTCAAGCGCAGTGCACCGGAATACCGGTCGGGGCGATACGGCCGCATCAAGATGGGCACCGAATCGAATGGCGACTTCAAGAACATCACCATCACGAACTGCATTTTCGACGAGTGCCGGGGCCTGGCGATCGAGAGCGTGGACGGTTCGCACATCGAGGACCTGACGATCTCCAACATCACCATGCGCAACGTGGTGAACGATCCGATCTTCATACGCTTGGGCGCGCGCCTGCGCGGACCGAACAAGCCGCCGGTGGGCACGATCAAGCGCATCAATATCAGCAATGTTGTGGTGTCCGGTGCGCACGTCAATCACGCAAGCACCATTGCCGGGCTGGAAGGGCACCTGATCGAGGATATTCGCATCAGCAATGTGCAGATAGAAACGCAAGGCGGCGGCGATGCGGCCTGGAGCAAGGTGGTTCCGCCCGAAAACGCAAACGGATATCCGGAGCCCGGCATGTTCGGCAAGGCGCCGGCGTATGCGTTTTACATGCGCCATGTGAAGGCCATCGAGGCTCATCACGTCAAGGTCGGCTACGTGAAGCCGGAGGGGCGAACCGCGGTCGTGCTGGACGATGTCAGCGATGCCAGCTTCCATGCCGTCAATCTGCGGCGCGGGCACGGCGGGGCGGCGCTGTTCGTGCTGCGCGGCGTCAGCGATTTCTCGGCCAGGGACGTGCGCGGCATGCCGGACCGCGAGATCCCGGAGCGTGTGGATGCGCTGACCTTGTAGACATGCAAGACCATGTTCAACGCGCCCTACCCCACCGTCTTGCCCATCAAAACCAGAGCGATGACATGAAATACACCAAGCACACCCTCTCCCGGCGCGAGGCGTTGCGGGCCGCCCTCGCTGCTGCCGCCACCCCACTGGGCGCTGCGGCGGCAACGGCCGCGACGGCCTCCTTGTCCGGCGTGGCGAACGCCGCCGCCGGCAACCTGGCGCCGGGGAACGCCGAGGCCCGCCGCGCGCACCCGTCGCCAGCCCCGGAATGGGTGCTGACGACGCCCCAGGGCACGCTGCGGATCAGCGCGCTCTGCGACCGGGCGCTGCGAGTGCGCTTCCTTCCTTCGCAGGCCTCAACGCAAGCCTCAACGCCGGCGCCACCACCAAGCCTCGCGCTGCTGCCCGGCCGTGCCAAGCTCCTGATGAAGCAGACGCCGGGCGCTGATGCGACCCGCCTGGAACTGCCGGCCATCCGCTGCGAGGTGGACAACGGCACCGGGGCGCTGCGCTTCTTCGACCGTAACGGCGCCTTGCTGCTCGCTGAAGCGCCCGGCACCCGGCGGCTGACGCCGTCGCGGCTGGGCGACGAGCCTGTGTTCATCGCCGAGCAGGTGTTCGAGTCACCCGCCGACGAACGGCTCTACGGCACCGGCTGCTTCCAGGACGGCGCCATGGACCTGCGCGGCCACCCGCGCCGCCTGACGCAGGTGAACACGCAGATCAGCCTGCCTTTCATGCTGTCCAGCCGCGGCTACGGCCTGCTCTGGCACAACAACGGCATGGCCGAGCTGAACACGCCCGAGCAGCTCGTGGCGCTGAGCCGTGTCAACGCCGAAAGCAAGGCCGAAGTCGTGGATGTGACGACCACCACGGGCAATGCGCAGGTCGTGCGCAACCTGACGCGCTTTGAAGGCACGTTCCGAACGGAAACGGCCGGCCGTTTCGCCTTCCTCCTCGACGTTGGCCGCGCAATGGGTTCGCGCCACTCGGTGGAGATCGACGGCAAGTCCTGCGTCGAGATCGTGAACCACTGGCTGCCGCCGACGGTCGGCTTTGTCGTCGAGTTGCCGGCAGGCGAACACCAGGTGCGCATCCACGCCGACAAGGACGACTCTCCCTCTCTGCGCTTTGGCGCCGTGCGCGCCAGCACGGCGTGGCGCTCACCGGTGGCCGATGCCATCGACTACGTCGTCATCGCCGGCCCCAGCGCGGACGAGGTGTTCGAGGGCTATCGCGAGATCTCCGGGGCCACGCCGATGATGCCGCGCTGGGCCTATGGCTACATCCACTGCCGCGAACGCTTCCATTCGTCGCAGGAGATCGTCGACACGTTGCGCGAATTCCGCCGCCGCAAGCTGCCCGTCGACGTGATGGTGCAGGACTGGCAGTACTGGGGCCGTCACGGCTGGAACGCGATGCGTTTCGACGAGGCCCACTACCCCGATCCCGCCGCGCTGGTGCGCGAGGTGCACGGCTTGAACGGGCGGCTCATGCTGTCGGTGTGGGCCAAGATCGGGCGCGACACCGAGCTCGGCCGCAGCACCGCAGCCGCCGGCCATTACATCGACCAGACCGACTGGGTCGACTTCTTCGACCCGAAGGCCGCCGCCTTCTACTGGAACAACCAGCGCGAACGCCTGCTCAAGCTCGGCATCGACGCCTGGTGGCAGGACGCGACGGAGCCCGAGAACGACGACCTGGTGGGCCGGCGTACGGCCGCAGGCCGTGGTGAGCGCGTGCGCCTGGCCTACCCGTGGTACGTCACGCGTACCGTTTACGAAGGCCAGCGCCAGGCGGCACCTGACCGGCGCGTGATGATCATGACGCGCTCGGCCTTCCCCGGGCAGCAACGGCATGCGGCAGCCACCTGGTCGGGCGACATCGGCAACGACTGGGACACGCTCAAGCGGCAGATCCCCGCGGGCCTCAACATGGCCGCCGCCGGCTATGCCTACTGGACGGTCGACGCCGGTGGATTCTTCCGTCCGGGCGACGGCCAGTACACCGACAAGGCGTACCACGAGCGCCTGATCCGCTGGTTCCAGTACGCGACCTTCCTGCCGCTGCAGCGCGTACATGGCTACATGACCAACACCGAGTTCTGGCGCTATGGCGACAAGGTGGAGGCGGTTGCACGCCAGTACCTGGAGCTGCGCTATCAGCTGCTGCCCTACCTCTACAGCCTGGCCCACGAGGTGCATGCAAAGGGCGCACCGATCATGCGGCCGCTCGTGTTCGATTTCCCGCAGGACCAGCAGGCCCTGGACCAGGCGCACAGCTACATGTTCGGCCGCGCCCTGCACGTGGCGCCAGTGCTGGCGCCTGACGTGTCGAGCTGGCCCGTGTACCTGCCGCAGTCTGCGGGCGGCTGGGTCGATTTCTGGACGGGAGAACGGCGCGCGGGCGGCCGCACGCATGACGTGGCGTCGCCGCTGGAGCGCATGCCGCTGCACCTGCGCGCGGGCAGCATCCTGCCGCTCGGGCCGGTGCTGCAGTCCACCGCCGAGGCCACCGGTGAGGTGCTCGACCTCTACGTCGTGCCTGGCGCCAACGGCGCTTTCGACCTCTACGAGGACAGCGGCCTGGACTATGCCTACGAGAAGGGCGGGTTCAGCGTGATCCGCATGACCTGGGACGACAAGCGCGGCGTGCTGCGCCTGGCGGCGCGCAACGGGCGCTTCGCGGGCATGCGCACGACCAAGCGCTTGCGCATCCACCGCCTCGGCGACGGCGTGCCGACGCTGCAATCCAACCCGCTGCGCGAGGTGGTCTACACCGGGCACGCCGTCGAAATACGCCTGGGCTAACCGCTCTCCAGCCCCAACTCTGCTCACACATCCATGAAGACCACCACCCACCTCGCCATCGCCGCGCTCGCCCTGGCCGCATCGGGCGCCTACGCGGCCGACGCCGTCATCACCTCGCCCGATGGCCACGTCGCGCTGCGCATCGCCGACAACGGCGGCCAGTTCAGCGTCAGCCGCCATGGCGAAGCCGTCATCGCTCCCTCACCGCTGGGGCTTGATCTGGACGGCCAAGCCCTCGGCGCGTTGACGCTGGAGTCGCGCCAGGACGTCGCGGAGGACCGCGTCATTCCTCTCGTCGCTACGAAGGCGGCCACGGCCCGCGACCACTACCGCGGCGCCACGCTCACCTTCCGCGAGGCAGGCTCCGGCCGCCGCCTCTTCATCGATGCACGCGCCTACGACGACGGCGTTGCCTTCCGCTACCGCCTGGAAGACACCGGACCGGTGAAGCTGCGCGGCGAGCGCACGGCCTTCGTGCCGGCGGGCGACCCGACCTGCCTGGTTACGCCCACCGACGGTTCGCACGAGCAGGCGTTCGAGCGCCTGAAGGTCTCGCAATTCAAGGCCGACGCCGCCTACGACGTGCCGGTAGTCTGCGCCACGCCGTCGGGCCGCACCCACTACGCCATCACGCAGGCCAACCTGAAGGGCTACACCGGTGCCTCGCTGCGGCGCGAGGGTGAGGCGCTGCGCCTCCAACTGTCCGGCGTGCCGGGACGCGCCGGCCCGGCCTTCGTCTCGCCGGCCGGGCTGACGACCGCCTGGCGTGCCGTCATGCTGGCCGACCAGGCCGGCAAGCTGATCGAGTCGCACCTCGTCGGCAACCTCAATCCGGCGCCGCAAGGTGACTTCAGCTGGGTCAAGCCCGGCAAGGCGGCATGGGATTGGTGGTCCGGCCCACTGGTGGGCATGAAGCCCGACATGGGCGCCTACAAGCGCTTCATCGACTTCGCCGCCGAGTCCGGTTTCCCCTACTACCTCATCGACGCGAACTGGGCCTCCGGCCCGAGCGGCTGCTGCGATGCCAGCCCGGAGACCGACATCACGCGACCGGCCAAGGGCATCGACATGCCCGAACTCGCGCGCTACGCCGCAGCCAAGGGCGTGGGCCTGATGCTGTGGGCGCATTGGGCGCATGTGGACGCACGCATGGACGAGGTGCTGGACACCTACGTCCGCTGGGGCATCAAGGGCGTCAAGGTCGACTTCATGAACCGTGACGACCAGCAGGTGGTGGACTTCTACGAGCGCATTGCCGCCGCCACCGCCAAGCGCAAGCTGCTGCTGGACCTGCACGGCGCCTATGTGCCCGCCGGCCTGCAGCGCACCTATCCCAACTACATCACGCAGGAGGGCGTGCTCGGTGCCGAGTGGAGCAAGATGACCACGCGCACCACCCCCAGCCACAACGTGACCTTGCCGTACACGCGCATGCTGGTCGGCCCGATGGACTACACACCCGGAGGCTTCCGCAACGCGACACCGGCCACCTTCGAGGTGCGTGCAGTGATGCCACTGGTGCAGAACACGCGCGGCCAGGCGCTGGCGATGTACGTCGTCTACGACAGCCCGCTGCAGATGGTGTCGGACGACCCCACGAATTACCGCGGCGAGCCCGGCTTCGACTTCATCAAGCGCGTGCCGACGGCCTGGGACGAAACCCACTTCATCGCCGGCGAGCCGGGGCAGGACATCGTGCTGGCGCGCCGCCAAGGCAAGAACTGGTACATCGGCGCGATGACGGGCGACGAGGCCCGCACCGAGAAGGTGTCGCTCGGCTTCCTGCCGCCCGGCAACTGGCGCGCCACGATCTGGCAGGACGGCGAGGTCGTGCGCGAAGTGCGCCGCACGGAACGCAAGGTGACCCGCAAGGACGTGCTGAGCCTGTCGCTGGCCGCCGCGGGTGGCGCCGCCGTGGTGCTGGAGCCGCTACCGACGCCGTGAGCAGCGCGCTCACGCCTGTCATTCCATCCATCAACCACAACCCGTTTTCCCTCATGAACAAGTGCACTAAACAACTTCTCGTCTCTTCGATGCTCGCGGCGGGCCTCTTGGCCGGCTGTGGTGGCAGCAGCGCAGCCGCCGACGCGAAGCCCGTCGTCGTCGGCGGGACGCCGGCCCAGGCCATCGCCTTTGAATGGAAATCCAGCGAGGCGCTGATCAAGCCGCCGGCCGACCGGGCGGACATCTTCGGCGTCAAGGACCCGACCATCGTGTTCCACGACGGCCGCTATCACGTCTTCATGACCACTGCGGGCAAGAACGGCTGGGGCATGGCCTACACGAGCTTCGCGAACTGGGATGAGGCGCCGAAGGCCCCGCAGTTCATGCTCGAGAAATCGCCCATCGGGCCGGGCTATCGCGCGGCACCCCAGGTCTTCTACTTCGCGCCGCAGAAGCTCTGGTATTTGATCTTCCAGGGCGGTGACCCGCTCTATTCGACCACCCCCAACATCGCCGACCCCCACTCGTGGACGGCGCCCAAGCCCTTCTATTCGGCCATCCCGGCCAGCGTCAAGAACGCCGAGGGCCATGCGGTCTGGCTGGACTTCTGGAACATCTGCGACGACAAGAAGTGCCATCTCTTCTTCACAGGCGACAACGGCAGCTTCTACCGCGGCGAGACGACGATCGACCGCTTCCCTCAGGGCTTCGCCGAACCCGTCGTCGTCATGGCGGAAAAACGCGATGACATGTTCGAGGCCAGCAACACCTACAAGATCACCGGCACCAACAAGTACCTGACGCTGATCGAGGCGATGGGGCCCAAGGGCCGGTATTTCCGCGCCTGGACGGCGGATCGCCTGGATGGCGCCTGGCAACCCATTCCCGGCGCCCCGATGAACAGGTTCGCTGGCGCAGACAACGTCAAGTTCAACGGCCGGATCTGGTCCGAAGGCGTATCCCACGGCGAAATGATTCGCGACGGCATCGACCAGACTCTGAGCATCGACCCCTGCCAGCCGCTGAAGTTCCTCTTCCAGGGCCTGGACATGGAAAAGGGCAAGAACTACGACTACATCGAGCTGCCCTATCGGCTGGGCGTGATCACCGCCACCGCCCCGAACGCCATCAGCGAGCTGTGCAAGAAATGACTGCCTGCCCTGCCGCGGCAACTCGTCCCTGTCGGGCTGGCAGGCCCACGCACTGAGCTGCGTCCCCGGCGGCCAACGCGACCAGCTATATCGATACCACGGCCGCCAATGGAACGCCGTACTGGTACGACCGGTGCGCAATGTTCCCCGACCTGGTCAAGGCCATCGTCGACAACGCCAAGTGAGAGAGAACCCCATGTCAAGCCTGAGTAAACGCAGCTTCCTGACCACGCCACTGCTGGCCGCCGCCGGCCTGGGCGCCGCCCGCATTGCACAGGCGCAAGACTGCGCGCCAGTGGCGCCCGCCCCATACAAGCCGCCGCCGCTGGCGTCCGGCCCGTTCACGGCCGCTGCCGAGTCGCTGCGCAAGTCGGCGGTCCCTGCGTGGTTCCGCGAGGCCAAGCTGGGCATCTGGTCCCACTGGGGGCCGCAAGCCGTGCCCAGCCGCGGCGACTGGTATGCCCGATTCATGTACGTGCCCGGCCACCCGCACTACGACCACCACGTGAAGACCTACGGCCACCCGTCGGAGTTCGGCTACAAGGACATCATCAAGCTGTGGAAGGCCGAGCGCTTCGAGCCCGAAGCGCTGATGGACCGCTACGCGGCGGCGGGTGCGAAGTACTTCGTCTCGATGGGCGTGCACCACGACAACTTCGACTTGTGGAATTCCAAGCACCACCGCTGGAACGCCACCCAGATGGGGCCGATGCGCGACGTGGTCGGCGAATGGGGCCGCGCCGCGCGCAAGCGCGGGCTGCGCTTCGGTGTCTCCGAGCACCTGGCGACCAGTCACAACTGGTGGTGGACCAGCCACCAGTGCGACCAGTTCTGGCCCAAGCTGGGCGTGGCCTATGACGGCGCCAATCCCGAGAACTTCGACCTCTACCACGAGCCGCACAACACGCCGTACCTGAACCGCGGCGGCGACTGGTACACCAACAACCCGAAGTTCCACGAGATCTGGTACCGCCGCATCATCGACCTCATCGACAGCCACCAACCCGACTTGCTGTACTCCGACGGCGGCATCCCGTTCGGCGATGTGGGCCGCGCCATGGTGGCCCACCTGTTCAACACCTCGGTCCGCCGCCATGGCGACATGCAGGCCGTGTACAACCACAAGTCGCTGGGGTCGGGCGAGTACATCGCCGAGGTGGGCGTGCAGGACGTCGAGCGTGGCGTGCTCCCGGGCATCAACCCGCTGCCATGGCAGACCTGCACCTCCAACGGCGACTGGTTTCACTCCGAGCACGACCGCTACAAGACGCCGGCGCAGGTGATCACGATGCTGTGCGACATCGTCAGCAAGAACGGCAACATGCTGCTCAACGTGGTGCAGCGCGCCGACGGCACGCTGACGGCCGAATCAGACCTGCTGATGACCGAGATGGCCGCCTGGATGAAGCTCAACGCCGAAGCCATCCACGGCACGCGGCCGTGGAAGATCCACGGCGAAGGCCCGACCGAGGCCGCCAGCGGCGCCTTCAAGGAGAACGTGGACTACACGGCGCAGGACATCCGCTTCACGACCCGGGGCGATGCGCTGTACGCGCTGACGCTGGGCGAACCCAAGGGCACGCTGAAGATCGCCTCGCTGCGCCAAGGCAACGCCCACGATCCGCGCCCGGTGCGCCGGGTCGAACTGCTGGGGGGCGGGCCGCTGAAATTCCGCCAGACCGCCCAGGCGCTGGAGGTCGACGTGCCCGAGCGCATGCCCAGCCGCCACGCCAGCGCGTTGCGCATTGCCCGCGGCTGAAGGCGCCAATGGCGCCGGGTCGGATGAGCGGCGGTGTGGTCGCGTGATCGCGCTGTCTGCGGCCATCGATCAGAGAAGTGTCGTGAAAGCCAGTAATGCGCAACCTGTGATCAGCGCCGCCATGTCAAGCCCTCAACGAACCCAACCTCGTTTCCCATCATGAAGAAGTACAGCAAACCACTCACCGTTCTCTCCATCGTCACCGCGACCCTGGTGGCCGGCTGTGGCGGCGGCGGCGGCGGTGGCGACGCACCCGCACCCGCTCCTGCTCCTGCACCTGCACCTGCACCTGCACCTGCACCTGCACCTGCACCGGCACCGGCTCCGGCTCCGGCTCCGGCACCTGCTCCGGCTCCGGCTCCGGCTCCGGCTCCGGCTCCGGCTCCGGCTCCGGCTCCGGCCGAGGGCACCACCTGGACGAGCGTGAAGTGGGGCGGCGGCGGCTACGTCACGGGCCTGGTCTTCCACCCGACCACCGCCAACCTGCTGTACGCGCGCACCGACATCGGTGGCGCCTACCGCTGGAACCAGCCCACGTCGTCCTGGGTGCCCATCACCGACGGCCTGGGCTTCGGTGGCGGCGAGGCCAGTTTCCACGGCGTCGAGAGCATCGCCGTCGATCCGAACAACGATCAGCGCGTCTACATGGGCGCCGGCATGTACACGTCCGGTGG
>NZ_JBFUMN010000071.1:0-22316 GCF_054049335.1 Roseateles sp. P5_E1 | reverse complement strand
GAGCTGGTCAGCGTCACGCCGGCCCGCTGCGCCAGCGCCGAGACCGCCTCTGCGGCGTCTTGCGCGCACCGGGCGGCGTTCACTGGGCGCAACTCGACCGTCAGCTTGCCGGTCTCCAGGCGGCCGAGGTCCATCACGTCGCGCATCAGAACTTCCAAGTGCTTGCCGCTGGCCAGGATCTGCGTCAGGCGCTGAGCCTGGACCGCAGGCATGGGGTTCTTCTCATCGGCCGCCATCAGCTGGGCGAAACCGAGCATGCCATTCAAGGGGTTGCCCATCTCGTGAGCGATGTAGGACAGCATCAGCGTCTTGGTGCGGCTGGCCGTTTCGGCTTCGATGCGCGAGCGTGATTCGGCCTCAAGCCGATCGCGGTCGCTGGTGTCGCGCAACATCACGGTGGTCAGGCGGTCCGGCCCTTCGCCAACCCGCGACACCGACATCTCGGTCGGGAAGCATTCACCGCCCGCCCGAGTGATCGTGGTGCGGACCGCGGCGTTCTGCACTGGGTTGTCAGTCAACGCACCCTCGCCCAACAGGGCTTGCATCGGCGAGCCAATGGCCTGCAGGTGCTCGACGGCGAACATGCGGCAGGCCGCAGCGTTGATCAACACCACCTTGTCGTCGGCATTGCAGGTGACGATGGCGTCCGATGCGGCGCCGACGATGTCTGCGACGCGCGCATCACCCACGCGCTGCAGGTGTTCGCGCACCGACTCCAGCTCGGCATCGGTGCGTCGCTTCAGGTCGAGCAGGTTGCGCACGCGTGCCTGCAGAACAGCCCGGGTGTAGGGCTTGGCGATGAAATCTGCCGCACCGAGATCGAGCGCACGCATCTCGCTGCGCGGATCGGAGAACCGGGTGATGAAAGCGATCGGCACGTGCCTGAAGGCGGCTTCCGCCTTGAGCGTCCTGCACACGTCGAATCCGTCGATACCCGGCATGTGCGCGTCGAGCAGGATCAGGTCCGGCAGCAGGCGACGCGCGAGGTCCAAGGCTTCCTCGCCGTTCTTGGCAAAGTAAAAATCGCCCATTGCGGCCAGCGTCTTGCGCAGCACGTAGATCGATGCAACGTCATCGTCGACGACCAGCAGTCGCGGAGTCTGCGTGCCTGGCGGCGGCGGCGCGGCACCCGATGCGAGGCTGTCGCGTTGCAGATCCTCGATCAGCAGTTTGGTGCGCAGGTGCGCACGCACGCGGGCTGTCAACTGGACCGCGATCAGCGGCTTGGTGACGAAATCGGACCCGCCCTTGCGGAAGGCCGTGACTTGCAGCAGGGTCGTGGGGTCGTGGCTGGTCGCGAAGATGACAGGGACATCAGCCAAGACCGGGTCGGCCTTCAGCGCCTCACACACGTCGAGCCCGGTCATGCCAGGCATGTCGACATCCAGCACGATGAGATCAGGGGTCAGCTCACGTGCCAGCCGCAGTGCGGCTTGGCCTGATGTGGCGAAGCGCTGATCGGGGTACTCCGACAACATCCGCGCCATGACCTGGATCGCGGACGGGTCGTCGTCGACCAAAAGCAATCGAACCTCACGCGGTGCCATCAGAGCCTTTCAGGTTCGTGTGCGGTTCGCCGCTCAGTATGGGGTTTAGCGATCGATCCGATCACCCGTACTGCCGACCATTCATCGGCTGGTGCTAGAGATTTCGTGACGAAATGTGCACATCGAGCCCTTCATCTGGAACACAGGACTGGTGTCGGGACGCGTGTGGAGGTAGGCGGTGGACGTCATAGAGCTGATGCACACCCTTCCAAACGCGCCCCAGCTGGCGTCCCCACCTCAGCCTGGCGTCGATGCTGCTCTCCGGGCACGACTAGCATCGCCGGCACGCTTGCCGGAGTTTTGCCATGCTGGAGGTCCGAGTCATCCGAACACTGTCCGTCGAGACGGACGCCGCTCTGGGCCACCTCAGCGCAGCCAGCGGGTTGGTTCAGGTGGGGCAGCGGCTGTTTGTCGTTGCCGATGACGAGCACACGCTGGCCGTCTTTGGCTTGTCGGGCGACCGCCCCGGCCGGCTGCACAGGCTCTTCGACGGCGAACTGCCTGACAAGCCCAAGGCCCGCAAGGCCGCCAAGCCCGACCTGGAGGCGCTGGCCCGCTTGCCGCCCTGGRCGGGCTGCCCGCAAGGTGCGCTGCTGGCCTTGGGTTCCGGGTCCCGGCCCCAACGCCAACGCGCGGCGCTGCTGGCGTGCAACGCGGCGGGTGAGCTCCATGGCGCTGTCCGCGAGATCGACCTCTCGCCCTTGTACGAGCCGCTGCACGCCCGGCACGAGGGCCTGAACATCGAGGGCGCCTTTGTCGCGGCAGGCCGCTTCTGCCTGCTGCAGCGGGGCAACCAGGCCAGCCCGGTCAACGTGCTGATCAGTTACGACTGGCCGGCGATCCAGGCCTGGCTGGACGGCGCTGGGCAGGCGCCCGAGCGGGTGTCGAGCACGCCGTACGACCTGGGTGACATCGACGGCGTGCCGCTGTGCTTCACCGATGGCGCGGCGCTGCCAGGTGGGGGCTGGGTGTTCTGCGCGGCGGCGGAGGCCACGGACGACAGCTATCTGGACGGCCCGTGCCGAGGGTCGGCCGTCGGGGTCGTGGCGGCGGATGGGCGCTTGGTCGGCATGTGGCCGCTGTCCTTGCGCTGCAAGGCCGAGGGCATCGCCGTGACCGTCGAGAAGGGCGCCCTGCAACTGTTGCTAGTGACCGACCCGGATGACCGCGCCACGCCGGCCTTGCTGCTGTCGGCGAGCCTGAGGCTGCCGGCCTAGGATGCGTGCCTGCCCGACTCAACTTCGCCAGCCATGTCCTTCAAGACCGCCACCGTCGCCGCCGCACTGATCGCTGCCACCGGCCTGGCCCAGGCGCAAGCCGCCGATGCGGCCGACCCCGTCGCCACCCTGGTCAAGCACCTGGAGCTCGAGAAGTACAAGGCCACCATCAAGGGCCTGACGCAGTTCGGCGACCGCCGCCAGGGCACCGCGCGCAACCGGGCGGCGCTGGACTGGATCGAGGCGCAGTTGAAAAGCTATGGCTGCACCAACACCGAGCGGTTGCAGTACTCCTTCACCGAACCCGCCAAGCGCACACCGGCCGCGCCGCGCGGCCCGCTGGCCGGTGGCCCGGCGGGGCAGGGCGGCAGCACGCTGTTCGGCAAGCGCGCGCCCATCGGCGTGAACACCGACCCGCTGGCCCAACCCGACGAGCGCCTGCGCAAGCTCAATGCCGAGCCGACGCCCGAGGGCACTTCGCTGCGCGAAAACGTCTACTGCACCAAGATCGGCACCACGCGGCCGGACGAGATGTACATCGTTGGCGCGCACATGGACGGCATCGGCTGGGGCGAAGCGGCCAACGACAACGGCTCAGGCACGGCGCTGGTCATGGAGCTGGCGCGCATCCTCAGCCTGCCCGGCGTGACGACGGAGCGTTCCATCCGCTTCGTGCTGTGGAACAACGAGGAGACCGGCCTGAACGGCGCCTATGCCTATGTCGAGCAGCGCAAGGGCTTGCAGGGCATCGAGTCGCCCAAGGGCTCAGGGCTTTACCCGGAGCCGAAGTGGCTGGGCATGATCCAGCACGACATGATGATGTTCGACCACGGCATGCCCGTGCCCAAGCTGGACGCGGCGGGCAAGCCGGTGCTGGATGCCAAAGGCCAGCCGGTCTACGCGCCGCCGAAGGAGCAGCGTGCCGAGGCCGACGTGAACATCGAGTATCAGTCCACGTCCAAGCATGCGGACGGCGCGGCCAAGCTGGCCTGGCACTTCCGCGCTGCGAACGACAAGTACGCGACGAACTACCCGGCGGCCGTGGGCTTTCACATGACCAACACCGACTCCACACCCTTCATGGACGAGGTGCCGGCCATCTCGCTGCGCGAGAACGAGCGCGGCCAGCAGATCGGCGCCGGCTGGAACCCGCATTGGCATCAGCCGACCGACCTGTTCGTGAACTACTCGGACAAGGATTTCCTGCTCGGCCTCAACGCGGCGCAGACAACACTCGCAGCTGTCGCGCAACTTACAGGAGTGAAGGTCAAGCCCTGACCCTGTGATGTCCTGCCGCCCGCATTCGCGGGGATGTAGTTTTGTTGCATATGGATACAGTTGCGGTCATTGCGCGGTTGCGGAAACGTATTCACGTGCTGGCATAGATGTCGCAGGGCCAGGTGTAGTCAGCACCGGCGCCCCAAGCGCACGTAGGGAGGAGCGAGGTTGTCCGAATGGTTTCGGACGACCGTTCTGGGTTCATCGATGGTGGACTCATCCTTCCCGATGTCGTGCCGACAAGCAGGTGCATGGCGCTCTTCGCAGCGCCATGCGGCCTTCCGGTGCGGTGTCTATCGACTGCTGCAACGTGGAATCAAATACTGCTCTCGCCCCGTTCTATACCGAGGCGTCCCATCCGGCGTCGGATGGGGCGCGCGAACCTGCCGTGCGCGACGCCGCCGATTTGCTGGTCGATGCATTGGCCGCGCTGGGCGTCGAATATGTGTTCGGCGTCCCGGGCGGCGCCATCGAACCGCTCTACAACGCCCTGGCGCGCAGCGCTCGCCGCGGTGGCCCACAGGCCGTCGTGGCCCGCAACGAACAAGGTGCGGCTTACATGGCCGACGGCTATGCCCGCGAGACCGGCCGCATCGGCGTGTGCATCGCCACCTCGGGGCCGGGTGCCACCAACCTGATCACCGGCGTGGCCTGCGCCTATGACAACAACGTGCCCATGCTGGTCATCACCGGCCAGCCGCCGATCAAGAACTTCGGCAAGGGCGCGCTGCAGGAATCGAGCTGCACCGGCATCAACACAATGGCGATGTTCCGCCCCTGCACGCGCTACAACTCGCTGGTCTCACACGCCGAGCAACTGCCCACCAAGCTCTTCAACGCGCTGATGCAGGCGCAGCGAGCCCCCAGCGGCCCCAGTCACCTGTCCATCCCGGTGGACATCCTGCGCGAGCCTCTGCCCGACGGCATGGAAACGCCGGACTTTGCCGGCCTGCTGCGCCGCGCGCCGGCCATGGTTGACCTGCCCTCCGTGCGCCAGCTCGCGCGCCTGCTGTTCTCGGCCCGCCAGCCCGTGTGGCTGATTGGTGACGGTTGCGGCGATGCCGCCAACGAGCTGATGCAGTTGGTGCAGCTGACCGACGGCAGCTTCATCACGACGCCCGACGGCAAGGGCTTCATCAACCCGCGCCACCCGCGGTATCAAGGCGTGTTCGGTTTTGGTGGCCATGCCAGCGCGGCCGAGCTGCTGTCGAGCGAGCCCGATCTGGTCATCGCCCTGGGCACGGGCTTCGGTGAGTTCAACAGCGGGGGCTGGTCGGCCGCGCTGCTGAACAGCCGCCTCGTCCATGTGGACGACAGCGACGAGAACCTGATGCGCTCGCAGATGGCGCGGCTGCATGTGCGCGGCCACATCAAGTCGGTGTGCGAGCAGTTGATGACGCTGCTGTCCCCGTCGCAGAACGGTCCGGAAGGGCAACTGCTGCCCTTCATGCATCCGCAGGTGGCGCGCCAGGCCTACGAGGCCATGGTCGACAACCCGCAAGCCATCCACAGCGACAGCGCGCCGGTGAAGCCGCAGCGCCTGCTGGCCACCCTGAGCGAGCGTTGCCCGCCGCAGACCCGTTTCGTCGCCGACGCCGGCAACAGCGCCGCCTGGGCGGTGCACTATCTGGCGCCGCACGACCAGCGCGCCCGCATGCCGGGTGGTGCCTATCTGCCGGCCGGCAAGGAAAGGCGCTCGCGCAGCTCCAGCTGGCTGCGCGTGACGATGGACTTCGCGCCCATGGGTTGGGCCATCGGCTCGGCCGTCGGCATCGCGATGGCCAACCGCCGCTGCCCGGTCGTGTGTCTGACGGGCGACGGCAGCTATCTGATGAACGGCCAGGAGATCACGGTGGCCGCCGAGCTGGGTCTGCCCGTGCTCTATGTCGTGCTCAACGACGGCGCGCTGGGCATGGTCAAGCATGGCCAGCGCCTGGCGGGCGCGGAGCCCATCGGCTTTCAGCTGCCCAAGGTCGATTTCGCGATGATGGCCGCCGCCATGGGCATCCCGGGGCACGTGATCCGCTCGCCAAAGGACCTGGACGCGTTGGACTTCGACGCGCTGCTGTCGCGCCAGGGCCCGACGCTGCTGGACATCCGCATCGACGGCGAGGAAGTGCCGCCGATGAATCTGCGCATGAAGACGCTGGGTACGGCGCGATGACAGCGCTGCAACGAGTGCACACGCGCATCTGGCTGGAGGAGCCCGAGCCCGGCAACGCCTTCGCCACGCGCGCCGCCTACTGCCACGGTTATGACGTCTATGGCGAGATGCTGGGGCGTGCGCGTTGGGTCGAGATGCTCTTCCTGCTGTTCCGCGGTGAAGCGCCCGAGCCCGCGCAGGCTGCGTTGCTGGAAGACCTGGCACTTGCGCTGGCCAATCCGGGGCCGCGCGACCCGTCGGTGCATGCGGCGATGTGCGCCGGCACCGGTGGTTCGACCGCCGCCGCCAGCCTGATGGCCGCGCTGGCGGTGGGCGCCGGCCAGCAAGGCGGTGCGCGCGAGGTCTTCCATGCGATGCAACTCTGGCAGCGCTGCGGCACCGACCTCGCGCCGTGGACGCAGGCACTCCGCCAGACCGACGCTGGCGTGGCCAGCATCTGGCCCGAATGCGATCACCTGCCTGGCTTCGACGCGCACGCCGAGCGCATGGCGCCCCTCGCCCAGCAACTGCTGGCCCACCTGGCGCGCAATACCAGGAGCCTGCGCAGCGCCTGGCTGGCAAGCCAGCAGCCGGCGCTGGAAGCCGTGGCGGGCATGCCGCTGGCCATGACGGGCGTGGCCGCCGCCGCCTTGACCGACCTGGGCTTCACGGCAGAGCAGGGCGAGATGCTCTACCTGCTGCTGCGTCTGCCCGGTGCCGCCGCGCATGCACTGGAGCAGCGCGGCATCGGCCCCAAACAGTTCCCGTTCTTCGAGCTGGACCTGCTGAACGACCCTGCCGAACAGGTGGCCGCATGAAGCCGTTGGCAACACGCGCCGGCAAGGCCTTTGTCGGCACCCGTGCGGTCTTCCTTGGCCATGACCTGCACGAAGACCTGCGGCACGCAGACTGGGTCGAGCTCTACATGCTGTCGATCACCGGCCGGCGCTTCGACGAACCGGCGCTGAAGCTTCTGCACGCGATGTGGGTCTGCACCAGCTACCCCGATGCGCGCCTGTGGAACAACCGCGTCGCGGCGCTGGCAGGCAGTGCGCGCAGCACGCCGGCGCTGGGCATGTCRGCCGCGCTGGGCATGTCGGAGGCGACCGTCTACGGTGGCCATCCCTGCGTGCGGGCGATCGACTTTCTCATCAAGGCGCAGCGCGGCGTCAGCGCGGGTGAACCGCTGGCGGACATCGTGCAGCAGGAGCTGGCGCAGCGGCGCATCTTTGGCTACGGCCGACCCATCCACTCGACCGATGAGCGCCTGCCCTGGCTGCTGGGCATTGCCCGCGAGCTGGGGCTGGCCGGCGGACCCCATCTCGCCCTGGCACACGAGGTTGAGCGCTTGCTGGTCGCACGCGATGCGCGGCTGAAGATGAACTATGCGGCTTTCACCGCGGGACTGGCCGCGGACCTGGGTCTGTCGGTCACCGAATTCCACCACTTCCAGGTGCCGATGCTGCTGGCGGGCATGACGCCCTGCTATATCGAGGCCGCCGAGCGCCCCGCGGGCGCGCTGTTCCCGCTGTCCTGTGATCACATGGCCTATGAGGGCGCGCCCAAGAGGCGCTGGCCTGGAACTCAGAACTTGTAGCTGGCTTGAGCTGTCAGCGAGCGCCCCGCCATGGGCAGGTCGTTGGCAATGCCGGTGCTGGGCAGGCTGGGTTCGCGCACATCGGCGTTGAGGGCATTCAGCAGCGCGAGGGACAGCTCCCAGCCCGTCTTGGCAAGTGCGGTCCTGAGGCTCAGGTCCAGCGTCGTGTAACCAGGCAGGTTGGGGCGGGCATCGCCGTAGACGCGCACGCGGTCGCCCACGCGGTTGACCCGTCCGCTGAGGGTGGAATCACCCGCGAATGACCAGTCGAGCCGTGCATTCAGGTGGTGGTGCGGGGCATAGCCGGCGTCGGTCCGGTTCAACTCGTCGATGGAGCGCTGGTAGGCATAGTTGCCAGAGAAGCGCAGATCGCGCCGCGCATCCCACACCCACTCGACCTCGGCGCCGGTGCCATGCTGCGAGCCGGCATTGCGGAAGGTCGCGCCGGGTGCGGGCGCCGGGTTGGAGGTGGTCTTGATGATGTCCCCCATGGCATAGCGGAAGACATTGAAGTTCAGCTGCAGCTCCCGGCTGGCATGCCACTGCAGCGCGGCTTCGACCGTGCGCATGGTCTCGGGCCGGATGGCCGCATTGCCGCTGGCCACCGGGTTGACGCCGTATTGCTCGTTGAACGACGGCGCCCGGAACGCGCTGCCGTAGAGCAGCTTGGCGGTGAGGTCCAGGCTGGCGTCCCACACCAGCGCGACGCGCGGGTTGGTGGTGCGGCCGAAATCGGAATAGCGGTCCTGCCGCACGCCGGCCGTCAATGTCCAGTCCCTGGCGAAGCTCCATTCGTCCTGGATGTAGGCGTAGTCGACACGGCGCTGGTGAGGCGCCAGGAAGGAGTCGTTCACCGGCGCCTCGATGAGCTGGCCGCCGGGTGTGGGAACCGGCACGCCGGTGAGAGGCCCCGACGTGATGACGTTGAAGTTCCTCAACTCCCGGGTGCGGTAGAGATTCAGGTCGTCGTGACCGAGACCGATGCGCCAATGATGGCCGGCCCAGCCGCTGTAGGTGAGGGCGGTGGACAGGCGCGCCTGCCGCTCCCAGGTGTTGGGTGAGCCGAACACGCCGTTCGGGAATGAGCCGCCAAAAGCCCCGGGCGGGAACAGTTGGACGGGCACGGAGAGCTTTTGCGTGTAGTGCAGATAGCTGGCGTTCACGCTCAGCCGCCACCCCGACGACAGGTCGACATCACTGAGACCCGTATCGAGTTCGGCGCGTTGCGATCCCATTCGCCCCACGGGATCGAGGGCGCCGGCGATGCCCGCGCCTGTGCCCACGTCGCGGCGGTCCTTGTAGCCGGCGTGCAGCCGCCACTTGCCGTAACCCAGCTCCAGGCCGCCATCGACGGCGTGATAGCCCGTGCTGACGGGGCCCGGCGCCAGGCTGGCGTGGGTGCCGAACACGGCGTCCAGGCCGGTCTGGGCGTCCGACTCGACGATGCGCCTGAAACCATCGCTGCGCCCGACGCGCAGGAAGGCGGCCAGGTCAAGGGCGCCCAGTTTGCCGCCATGCTGCAGCCAGGCGTCCCGGGTGCTGAAGGAGCCGGCGCGCAGGCCCAGCTCGGTGCCTTGGATGTCCTGTGCGCTCTTGGTGATGATGTTGATGACGCCCGAATAGGCGTCGGCGCCATACAGCGCCGAGCCTGGGCCGCGGATGATCTCGATGCGCGCGATGTTCTGCAGCGGCAGGCCACCCCAGATGACGCCACGGCTGCCGACATACAGCGTGGTCATGGGCACGCCGTTCTGCAGCATCAGCACCTGCGGATTGAAATCGCTGGCCACGCCGCGGATCAGGTACTGCGGCGAATAGGCCCCGGTGCTGCGGCTCACGTGCAGGCCCGGCACGGTCTCCAGCACCTCGTCCAGGTCGGCGGCGCCCATGACGGCAATGTCCTGGGCCGTGATGACGGTCGCCACGGCGGGCGCGCGGCGCAGGGTCTGGGCCGTACCGGTGGCGATGCTGATGGTGGTCTTGTCGCCGTAGACCTGGGCCAGTTCTTCCTCTTCGCTGGGCCCCTGTGCGAGGGCAGGTGACGACGCGGCCGTCAGGCAGACGCCGCCGAGGATCACCAAGCCAAAGAAAGGTCTCATTGCCAGCGTCTCCGAGGTGGAGGGTGAATGGGCGCGTATTGTGCTGTTACCCAGGGGCGGTCCGGCTAGTCGCGTCAGAGACTGTGGCGCGATCGTGAACTCCTCCCGGAGCGGAGCGCATGAGGCCTGTGGCCGTCTGCATAATGCCCCACCTTGCGCCCGGGCGTCGGAACGCTCAGAGCCCCATTGATTGCCTCCGGTTGCCTATCGAAAGCCCCTTGCCATGCGCCGTTGCGACGGGCTTCCGGCGCCGTTGCGGTGGCGTTTGCCGCTGTGCATCCGCCTCGGCATCTGCAGCCTGTTCATGCCTGAACCGCTGCTGCGCAACGGCATGTCGAGGACGACGCTGTTCCTCGGCGCGCGCCGCTGTTCCGGCTCTGTACCGCCATGGCGTCCGGGCCTTTGCATAATGCCGCCCACCTGTCCCGACCCTGCCACACAGCGTTCTTCTTTTGACTGAGCCCGGTTGCCTTCGCCCCGCCACGCGCCGCGCCTTGTTGCAGCAGGCCCTGGGCGGTGCCGTGGTGCTGACCGGTGGTTCAGCCGCGGCGGCCGAGCTCGGGCGCTCGCTGGTGGTTGTCTATCCCGAACTCGGCGAGCCCTTTCGCCAGGTCTTCACCACCATCATCGAAGGCATCGAAGACAAGCTCGGCGGCTCGGTCACGAGCTTCGCGTTGGCCAGCAACGCCAATCCGGCGCAGGTCGCCGACGAGGTGCGCAAGCGAGAAGTCAAGGTATTGATCGGCCTGGGGCGCGGCGGCATGCGCGTCGCGGCGGCGCTGGCCGACGAGCTGGCCGTGATGGTCGGCTGCGTCGTGTCGGTGCAGGAGTCCGAGGCCCGCAACTTTCCCATCCACACGCTGGCGCCCGACCCGGCCTTGCTGCTCGCGCGACTCCGGCGCCTGAAGTCGTCCACGCGTCGTGTGCACCTGGTCTACGACCCCAAGCTGAACACCTGGCTGGTGAAGCTGGCGCGCGAGGCGGCCCGGGCCGAAGGCCTGGAGCTGCTGGCCCAGGAAGCCGCCGATCAGGCCGAGGCTCTGCGCGCCTACGCCCAGCTGCTGGCCTCGGCCGACCCGGCCCGCGACGCCGTCTGGCTGCCGCAGGACCCGACGACCGTGGACGACAACGTCGTGCTCACGCTGGTGCTCAAGGAAGGCTGGAACCGCAACATCGCCGTGTTCTCCAGCCACCTGGCGCATGTGAAGCGCGGCGCACTGTTTTCGCTCTACCCGGACAACCATGAACTCGGGCGCTCACTGGCCGTGTCGGCCCAACGCCTCGCGTCCAACCCTAAAGCGGGCGCGGCCGGCGTGCTGCCGTTGCGCCAGGCACGCGCCGCCATCAACATCCGCACCGCCGCGCACCTGGGGCTTGACGTCGCCACCGTGCAGTCGGGATTCGATCTGGTCTATCCCTCCAGCTGAGGTTCGAGAGTGACGCCACCCGTTCCACTGGACAGCCAGCCGCCCCTCATCCTTCGGGATGAAAGCGTGCCTGTGGCCGCGCCGCCGCAGCGGTCGTGGCCGCTGCGCGTCTACGCGCGCTGGTTGCGCGAGACCTCGTTCCGCCGCCATCTCAGCGTCGCCGTCGCGCTGGGCACGCTCTGCCTGGCCTTGCTGATGGCGGTCGTCAATGCCTGGCAGGGTGGCCGCCAGGTGCGGGCCATGCTGATGGAGCAGGGGGGGCGCGTGGCAGCCAATCTGGCGTCCAACAGTTCGCTGGCCCTGCTGTACGCCGCTGCCGACAACGCCGAGGAGGCCGTGCGCGCGTCGCTGGCCTTCCCGGATGTGATGGGCATCGAGATCCGCGACACCAAGGGCCGGCTGCTGCTGGCGCTGGGCCCCGAGCGGGACCGCCTGCCCACGACCACGTCACCGGCCGTGCCCGACCCGGCGGCCAGCGAGCCCTGGCTCGACCAGGAGACGGAAGACAGCTGGGCCTTCGCCGCACCGGTCTGGACCCGCCCCGAGGCCTCACCCTTTGACGTGACGCTGCGCCCCGCGCAACTGCTCGGCCATGTGMGCATCGTGCTGAGCAAGGCGACGCTGCACCGCACCCAGGCCTCGCTCTTCCTCGCCAACTTCGGCGTGGCCGTGCTGTTTGCAACCATCTTCCTGCTGGCGGTGCGCTTTCTCATCCTGCGCCTGACGCGGCCGCTGGGTGCCTTGTCCGAGGCCATGGAGAGGGTCGAGCTGGGCGACAACGATGCACGTGCGCCGGCTGGTGGCCCGCGCGACATCGCAGCGATGGCCGAGACCTTCAACCGCATGATCACGGCGCTGCAGGAGCGCGAGACCGAACTTGGCGCCCACCGTGACCACCTGGAAGACCTGGTGACCGAGCGCACGCTGGAACTCAGCGACGCCAAGGAGCGTGCCGAGATCGCCAGCCGTGCCAAGAGCCAGTTCCTGGCGCGCATGAGCCACGAGCTGCGCACGCCGCTGAACGCCGTCATGGGCTATGCGCAGATCCTGAAGATGGACGACGGCCTGACGCCGAAGCAGCGCAACGGCCTGGACATCATCCACAGCAGCGGCCAGCACCTGCTGACGTTGATCGTCGACATCCTCGACCTGTCGCGCATCGAGGCCGGCAAGGCCGAACTGCGCATCGGCCCGATCGAGCTGGTCCCGCGCCTGCAGGCCGTGATCGACATCGTGCGCGTGATGGCCGAGGGCAAGCACATCACGCTCGATCTGCAGCTCGACCCGAATCTGCCCGCTGTGGTGCTGGCCGACGAAAAGCGGCTCAACCAGATCCTGCTGAACCTGCTGGGCAACGCGGTCAAGTTCACCCACGTCGGCGGCGTGCTGCTGATCGCACGCGCCCTGCCGCCGCTGGCCGACACCGAGCCGGGCCATGTGCGGCTGTGCTTCGAGGTGCAGGACACCGGCGTGGGCATCGCCGACGACCAGGTCTACCGCCTGTTCGAGCCCTTCGAGCAGGCCGGCAATGCCGAGCAACGTGTCGGCGGCACCGGCCTGGGCCTGGCCATCAGCCGACAGCTGGTGCGCATGATGGGCGGCGAGATCAAGCTGGAGAGCCGGCTGGCCCAAGGCAGCCGGTTCTGGTTCGAGATCAGCGTGCCGGTGCAGGCCTAGGATTTCTTGGCTCGCGCCTTGGGCTTGGTCGCGCCGACGTAGTCCGCCAGATGCTCGCCCGTCAGGGTCGAGGGCTTGGCAATCAGATCGGCCGGTGTGCCCTCGAAGACGACCCGGCCACCGTCATGGCCCGCGCCTGGGCCGAGGTCGATGATCCAGTCGGCATGGGCCATGACGGCCTGGTGGTGCTCGATGACGATGACGGACTTGCCGGCGTCCACCAGCCGGTCCAGCAGGCCGAGCAATTGCGCCACGTCGGCCAGGTGCAGGCCGGCGGTGGGCTCGTCCAGCACATAGACGTCGCCCTTCTCGGCCATCTGCGTCGCCAGCTTGAGACGTTGGCGCTCGCCACCGGACAAGGTGGTCAGCGGCTGGCCGAGGCTGACATAGCCCAGGCCGACGTCGGCCAGCCTTTCCAGGATGGCATGCGCCGCCGGCGTCTTGGCCGCGCCGCCGCCGAAGAAGGTGGTGGCCTCGGCGACCGACATCGCCAGCACCTCGCTGATGTCGCGCCCCGCCAGCTTGTACTCGAGCACCGCGGCCTGGAAGCGCTTGCCGCCGCAGTCCTCGCAGACGGTGGACACCGTGGCCATGGGGCCGAGGTCCGTGAAGATGAGGCCGTTGCCATTGCAGGTCGGGCAGGCACCTTCGGAGTTGGCGCTGAAGAGGGCGGGCTTCACGCCATTCGCCTTGGCGAAGGCGCTGCGGATGGGGTCGAGCAGGCCGGTGTAGGTGGCCGGGTTGCTGCGCCGCGAACCGCGGATGGCGGCCTGGTCGATGGCGACGACGCCGTCCAGCTTGGACACCGAGCCGTGAATCAGCGAGCTCTTGCCCGAGCCGGCCACGCCGGTGACGACGCAGAGCACGCCGAGCGGGATGTCAACGTTGACCTTCTGCAGGTTGTGCGTGCTGGCGCCGCGAATCTTCAGCGCGCCAGCGGGCTTGCGCAGCTTGTCCTTCAGCGCGGCGCGGTCGTCGAGGTGTCGGCCCGTCAGCGTGCCGCTCTTGCGCAGGCCGGCGACGCTGCCTTCATAGACGACCTCGCCGCCGGCCGCACCCGCGCCGGGACCGAGGTCGACGACATGGTCGGCAATCGCGATGACCTCGGGCTTGTGCTCGACGACGAGCACGGTGTTGCCCTTGTCGCGCAGCCGGCCCAGCAGCTCGTTCATGCGCTGGATGTCGTGCGGGTGCAGGCCGGTGGTCGGCTCGTCGAAGACATAGCTGACGTCGGTCAGCGAGGAGCCGAGGTGGCGGATCATCTTCACGCGCTGGGCCTCGCCGCCCGACAGCGTGCCGGTGGGCCGGTCCAGCGACAGATAGCCCAGGCCGATCTCGCCGAAGGCATCGAGCAGGTGGCTCAGGGCCTTCAGCAGCGGTGCGACTTCAGCGCCCTTCAGCCCACGCACCCAGTCGGCCAGGTCGCTGATCTGCATGGTGCAGGCATCGGCAATGCTGTGCTTGCCGATCTTGCAGCTGCGGGCCGCTTCGCTGAGCCGCGTGCCATGGCATTCGGGGCAGGTCTGGAAGGTGATGACGCGGTCGACAAAGGCACGGATGTGCGGCTGCAGCGCATCGACGTCCTTCGACAGAAAGGACTTCTGGATCGAGGGGATGAGGCCGGCATACGTCAGGTTGATGCCATCGACCTTGATCTTGGTCGCCTCCTTGTGCAGCAGGTCATGCAGCTCTCGCTTGGTGAATTTGGCAATGGGCTTGTCAGGGTCGAAGAAGCCGCAGCCGCGGAAGATGCGGCCGTACCAGCCTTCCATGCTGTAGCCGGGGATGTTGATCGCGCCGTCGTTCAGCGACTTGCTCGCGTCGTAGAGCTGATCGAGGTCGAAATCGCYGACATGACCCATGCCCTCGCAGCGCGGGCACATGCCGCCGGTGCGCGAGAAGGTCTGCTTGACGGCCTTGCTCGCGCCGCCCTTGTCGACCGTAATGACGCCGGTCGCCTGCACCGAGGGCACATTGAAGGCAAAGGCGCTGGGCGGGCCGATGTGGGGTTTGCCGACGCGGCTGAACAGGATGCGCAGCATGGCGTTGGCGTCGGTGGCCGTACCGACCGTGGAGCGGGCATTGGCGCCCATGCGCTCCTGGTCGACGATGATGGCCGTGGTGATGCCCTCCAGCACGTCCACCTCGGGCCGCGCCAGCGTGGGCATGAAGCCCTGCACGAAGGCGCTGTAGGTCTCGTTGATGAGGCGCTGCGACTCGGCTGCGATGGTGCCGAAGACCAGCGAGCTCTTGCCCGAGCCCGACACGCCGGTGAATACCGTCAGGCGCCGCTTGGGGATGTCGACGCTGACGTCCTTGAGGTTGTTTTCCCGCGCACCCTGCACGCGGATGCGGTCGTGGTTGTCAGCGTCGGCCATTCAGCGCTTCTCTTGAATGCGCAGCAGATTGCCTGCGGGGTCGCGGACGGCGCAGTCGCGCACGCCATACGGTTGCATCGTGGGCTCTTCGACGATCTCGGCGTCCTCGGCTTGGAGCTTGGCGAAGGTCTTGTCCAGGTCGGCCGTGGCGAGGATCAACATGCCGAAGGTGCCCTTGGCCATCATCTCGGTGATGGTGCGGCGCTCGTCCTCGGTGACGCCGGGCGTGACGGCCGGCGGGTGCAGCACGATGGAGGTGCCCGGCTGGCCGACCGGGCCGACCGTGATCCAGCGCAGGCCGTTGTAGCCGACGTCGTTGCGCACCTCGAAGCCGAGGGTGTCGCGGTAGAAGGCGAGCGACGCTTCCGGGTCGGATTGGGGCAGGAAGCTGGAGTGAATGCGGATGTCCATGGGGTCAATCTCCGTGGGTGGTTAAGGCACGGAAAGAAGTCTAGGTTTCGCTCGATTCCGGCGCTTCTCGATTCCTGATCGGTTTCGTTACCTGGCGCGCGACGCACGACGGCATGCCCGCCGTCGCCTGTGCCTGGTCGCGCTTGTAGGCGCTTGGCGACTGGCCCACCAGTTCGCTGAAGCGCGTGCTGAAGGTGCCGAGCGATGAGCAGCCGACGGTGAAGCAGACCTCGGTGACGCTCAGGTCGCCACGCCGCAGCAGCGCCATGGCGCGTTCGATGCGCCGCGTCATCAGATAGCTGTAGACCGATTCGCCATAGGCCTGGCGGAACTGCCGGCTCAGGTGGCCGCCCGACATGTGCACGCCGCGCGCCAGGGCCTCGACGTCCAGTGGCTGGGCGTACTCGCGGTCGATGCGGTCGCGCACGCGGCGCAGCCGGGCGAGGTCGCGCAGGTGGAGTTCGGAGCCGGGTTGGATCGTCATGCCGGCATGCTGCCAGTTTCAATGGTTCGCGGCGAGCGGGCCAGGCGGTCGCGCAGTTGCAGGCCCGGCTTCTCGACGAGATAGTGCAGGGCGGCGCCAACGGCCAGGATGACGACGGCATAGACCGGGAACAGGGCCGGTCCCTGCAGCGGCAGCGCCGGTGCGATCCAGACATGCACGACGTGCATCGCGATCTTGTGGCTCAGGTAAAGGCTGTAGGAGATGGCTGCCAGCCAGCCCGTGCCGGGCAGGGCCCAGGCCCGCGGCGTGCTGGCCGCCAGTACGAGCAGGCCGAAGCCGAACGAAAGCAGCGGCCAGCCAACCGCGTTGGCAACCAGGCCGGTGCGGTCGCGGAACAGCCAGAAGGCGAGGGCGGTCATGGCCAAACCGGTGAACAAGAGCGCCGTCGAGCGCGCCTGCAGCCGCGTCCACAGCTGCGGCCGGTAGACGCGTAGCGCGGCCAGCATGATGCCCATCAGCAGTCCGTCCAGCCGCGTCCAGGTCGGGTAGTAGATGTCCTCGATGAACCAGGGTCGCTGCGGCTGGATGGCGTCGTTGTGCAGCCAGATGCCGGCGCGCAGCGCAATGCCGCCCAGCACCAGGGCGGCGCACAGGCCGGCGAAGCGTGCAGAGGAGGGACGACGTGTGACCCACCAGGCCAGCAGCGGGAAAAGCAGATAGAAATGCTCCTCCACGCACAGCGACCAGGCATGCGAGAAGGCGGGGTTGCGGCCGTAGTCGATCAGCAGGTTGAGCGTGAAGCTGGCGAACTGCCACCAGGCTTCCAGGTTCGGCTCCTCGCGCAGCACCGGAAAGGCCACGTAGATGGCCAGCACGACGGCAAAGGCCGGCAGGATGCGCCAGGCCCGGCGCCAGTAGAAGTCGCTCAAGCGCAGCGCTTCGCCCCGCTGCAGCTTGCGCAGCAGTTGCGAGCCGATCAGGAAGCCGCTGAGCACGAAGAATATGTCCACGCCCGCCCAACCGAAGCGGGTCAGCCAGGTCCAGTCCGGCCCCAGGCCACCGATGAGGAAGGTGTGGAAGCACATCACCCAGACGATGGCGATGCTGCGCAGGAGGTCGAGGCCGGGAAGGCGGTGCATGGAGGGCGGGGGGAGCGAAAGGGCGGCAGCGTAACGCCGCTGCCGGCGGCAGTCGTTCGTCAGGTGAGGCCGTCAGCGGTTCAGCGTGACTTCGCCGCAGTCCTGATCCAGGCCGCGGTGCTGGGCGCGCGGCCGTGGCGGCGTGCCGCGGAGCATCATGTCGTGCCAATGCCAGTGGGCCTGCAATCGCAGGGTGCCGTTGGGAGGCACCGTGAAGGCTTCGTTCAAGACGAGTTCAACGCTCAGGCTCTCGCCTGCGGCCAGGTGCAGATAGTCCTGGGCCGACGGATCGCCGCGTTTGCGCATCGCGCCCTGGAAGGTCAGTTTCCCCTGTGGCGTGCTGGCCTGTACGAAAGGTCCGAACCAGGCGCCCTCGAAGGGGCTGCCCCAGCGCAGCAGGTGCAGATCGCGCTTGCCGTTGTTGCTCAGCTTGAATTGCAGCAACACCTGGCCGTCGGGCTTGGGTGTGGCCTGGAACTGGCAGCTCAGCTCGGCATGCTGCAGGGGCGTTACGGCAAGGGCCATGGACGAAAGGCAGGCTGTGAACAAGGCTGCGGTTGCGAGATATAGGCGGTGAAGACGCATGGTTGCGAGCCTAGCCCAGGGCCGCACGATCGGCAGCCCCCAAAAAAAGCGCCGCCCGAAGGCGGCGCGTCAAACGCGAGGGAACTCAGTTCTGGAAGGGGCTGTTCTCAGCGAAGTATTCGTGGTTGTCCGAGTTGTCCAGCGCCTTGGTCGGGTTGGACTTGGCCAGGCTCTTGGCCGCGCTCTGGCCATAGGCCCAGTCGTCGGTACCAGCGATGACGTTGAAATGCATCATCTCGTGCACCAGGGTGCCGCCCTTGCTGTCGGTGCCCGTCATCGGCGCGCTCCAGAAGGCGCCGCAGACGTAGATCTTGTACGGCTGCGTCGGGTAGACATAGGCGTAGGTGCCGCTGTCCTTGCAGCTGCAGTCCAGCGTCAGGGCGGCGGTCTGGAAGGCGTTGCGGGCCTTGGTGAAGTGATCCTTGGCCGTGTTCCAGCGTGACGAGGTGTAGGCGCCGAACCAGCTCGTGTAGCGCGGCGTGCCCGACGGCGTGCCGTTGAGGTAGGTGGTCGAGCTGGACGCGTAGTTGGTGGCTGCCGTGACGGCTGAGGCCAGCGAGGACTTCTGGCTGCTGGTGCAGGAGCCGGTGTAGGAGATGCTGGCGGCTGCCGCGGTGGCGTTGGCGCGCATCGTGGTGGCCGCCTCGTCGTCGGCGCTGGCAGCGTCCAGCTTCTCGTTGCGGCCCTGCGCCCACAGGTAGGTGGTCGTCGCGCTGTGCATGGACTGGGCGCCCGAGCCGTGGGTGCCGCGGTCGCTGTGGAACTCGATGGCGTAGCGGCCGTTCTTGCTGAAGTCGTAGTGGCCGGTCAGTTCGACCTTGTAGTTCAGCGTGGCGCCAGCGGCGATCTCCACATAGTCCTTGGCCTGGGGCGCCGCGCGCTTGATGACGGCGCCGGTGTAGCGAACCGGGCGGTCGTCGCGCGTCACGGTGAACAGCGAGCCGCTCATGGTGTCGCTGGGCAGCTGCCAGCGCAGCACCTGCACGGCGGTGCGGCACTGGTTGGTCACGGCGACATCCACGTGGACGTCCACATCGCCGTTGACGACGGGCGAGGCGTTGCTCACGCGCACATCCAGGCATTCGGCGTTGGCGGCATGGCTGGCGCTTGTGGCGACAACGGCAAACGCAGCGGCGGTCAACTTGAACCAGGTCTTCATGCAAGCTCCTGTCGGCCCCGGGTCGGGGCACTGGGTTGAAGAAGCCGCGGATTCTGGTGAGGTGGATGGCGTGCGTGTCGTGGGACAAACCTGTCCCATAAACCTGCTGCGTACTTGTCTAGACAGGGGGAGGACTTGCGGGTCGAGCGCCGGGCCGCTCCCTAGCCGGCCCGCGTTGGGCGATGTGCTTGCCGGTCAATCCGGCAAGCATCGCCGTCTCCTCGGGAGACCGACCAAGGTACTCCTTGGGCGAGAGGTCTCAGGCCGCGAGCAACTGTCTCAACACGAACGGCAGGATGCCGCCGTGGTAGTAGTAGTCCACCTCGATGGCCGTGTCGATGCGCAGCGTCAACGGCACCTGCCTGACCGATCCGTCGGCGTAGGTGATCGTCATCGCCGCGTCGCCTTGCGGCTTGATCACCTCGGCCAGGCCGATGTCTATCGTCTCCGCGCCGGTCAGGCCCAGCGACTCCCAGCTCGTGCCGGCCTTGAACTGCAGCGGCAGCACACCCATGCCGATCAGGTTGCTGCGGTGGATGCGCTCGAAGCTTTTGGCGATGACGGCCTTGATGCCCAGCAGTTGAGTTCCCTTCGCGGCCCAATCTCGACTCGACCCGGTGCCGTATTCCTCGCCCGCGAAGATGACGGTGGGCGTGCCTTCCTGGATATAGGCCATGGCGGCGTCGTAGATGGTGGTCTGCTGGCCGCCCTTCAGCGTGTAGCCGCCTTCCTCGCGCGAGCCGTCGGGCCGGGCGGGCAGCATCAGGTTCTTCACGCGCACATTGGCGAAGGTGCCGCGCATCATCACGTCATGGTTGCCGCGGCGCGCGCCGTAGGAATTGAAGTCGGCCTTGGCCACGCCGTTGGCCGTCAGGAACTGGCCGGCCGGCGTCGTCTCCTTGAAGGAGCCGGCCGGGCTGATGTGGTCGGTGGTGATCGAATCGCCGAACAGCGCCATGACCTTGGCGCCCTTGACGCCCGACACCAGCGCCGGCGGGATCATCGTGAAGCCTTCGAAGAAAGGCGGCTGGGCGATGTAGGTGCTCTTGGGCCAGTTGTAGACCTGGCCCTTGACGCCCTTGATGGCGTCCCACAGCTTGCCGGGCTTGGTGGCGACCTGGTCGTAGTTGGCCTTGAAGGCAACGGGGTCCATCGCATGCTTCATCAGCGCGTAGATCTCGTCGCTGCTGGGCCAGATGTCGCCCAGGAAGACGGGATGGCCCTTGCTGTTGTAGCCCACGGGCTGCGTCATCAGGTCGCGGGTCACGGTACCAGCGATGGCATAGGCCACGACCAGCGGCGGGCTGGCCAGGAAGTTGGCCTTGAGGTTGGGGTGGATGCGGGCCTCGAAGTTGCGGTTGCCCGACAGCACGGCCGCGCAGACCAGGTCGTTGTCCTGGATGAGCTTGTTCAGCTCGGGCGTCAGGTCGCCGGCGTTGCCGATGCAGGTCGTGCAGCCATAGGCGGCGACGTTGAAGCCGAGCTTTTCCAGATAGGGCAGCAGTCCGGCCTTCTCCAGGTACTCGGTGACGATGCGGGAGCCGGGCGCGAGGGACGTCTTGATGTGCGGGGCGACCGTGAGGCCGGCTTCCACCGCCTTCTTGGCCAGCAGGCCCGCGGCCAGCAGCACGCTGGGGTTGCTGGTGTTGGTGCAGGAGGTGATGGCAGCGATCAGCACGTCGCCGTTCTTCACCGGCAGGCCGGATTCGGTGACGAAGTTCTGCGTCAGCTTGTCCGCGGGCTGGTTGAAACCGTTCTCGGCGGTGGGCTTGCTGAAGAGCTGAGCGAAGGTGGAGGCGAGATTCGTGATCTCGATGCGGTCCTGCGGGCGCTTGGGGCCGGCCAGGCTGGGCGCCACGGTGCCCAGGTCCAGCGAGACCACCGAGGTGAAGTCGATGTCGCCCGCCTTGGGCACGCCGAACATGCCTTGAGCCCGCCAATAGGCCTCGAAGGCCTCGATCTCGGCGGCGGTGCGGCCCGTGCCCTTGAAGTAGTCGACGGTCTTCTCGTCGACCGGGAAGAAGCCCATGGTGGCGCCGTACTCGGGCGCCATGTTGGCAATCGTCGCGCGGTCGGGCAGGGCCAGCGTGCGGGTGCCTTCGCCGAAGAACTCGACGAACTTGCCGACSACCYYGTGCTTGCGCAGSATCTSGGTGACGGTSAGCACCAGGTCGGTGGCCGTCACGCCCTCGCGCAGTTGGCCCGTCAGCTCGAAGCCGACCACGTCAGGCGTCAGGAAGTAGACCGGCTGGCCCAGCATGCCGGCCTCGGCCTCGATGCCGCCCACGCCCCAGCCGACGACGCCGATGCCGTTGATCATGGTCGTGTGGCTGTCGGTGCCGACGAGGCTGTCCGGGTAGAAGACGCCGTCCTTGCCCTTGTGCACGCCGCGCGCCAGGTACTCGAGGTTGACCTGGTGGACGATGCCGAAGCCCGGCGGTACGACGCCGAAGGTGTCGAAAGCCTGCATGCCCCACTTCATGAACTCGTAGCGCTCGCGGTTGCGCTCGAACTCCAGCTTCATGTTCAGGTCCAGCGCCTTCTTGGTGCCGTAGTAGTCGATCATGACCGAGTGGTCGACGACGAGGTCCACCGGCACCAGCGGTTCGATGGCTTTGGGGTTCTTGCCCATCGCGGCGGCCACGTTGCGCATGGCGGCCAGGTCGGCCAGCAAGGGCACGCCGGTGAAGTCCTGCAGSACCACGCGAGCGACGACGAAGGGGATCTCATCGACGCGGGCGGCATTGGGCTTCCAGTTGGCCAGTTGCTCGACATGCTCGGCCGTCACCTTCTTGCCGTCGCAGTTGCGCAGCACGCTTTCCAGCACGATGCGCATCGAGATCGGCATGCGCGCCACGTTCGGGTAGGCCTCGGCCAGCTTGGGCAGGGAGAAAAACTGCCCGGACTTGCCTGCGGCGAGCTTGAACTTGGCCTGGGTATTTGCAAACGCGTGGGCCGCGGGTTTCGGCATGGTTACTCCTATAGGATGACTGGGGTCTATTGGCCTGTGAGTCGTCCCCGCGTGAGATCCCGCTCAGGGCCAAATCTAGGCGCAAGGCGCAGTCGGGTTGGTGACCCGGCGAGCACTTGCAACAACGAGTTGGCCCTGAGCGGGACCTCACCCTTCGGGCTGGGGTGGCCAAGGGCGCAGCGCGTTGTTGCAGCCCTTGCCCAGGCGGCCAGCCTGGGCGGCGGACTGCGCCTAGCTCTGCAC
>NZ_JBFUMN010000070.1:0-23059 GCF_054049335.1 Roseateles sp. P5_E1 | reverse complement strand
ACATCGCGCCCGCCCAGGTGCTGCTGCGCGACCGCCTCACGCCGCTGGCCGCGCCCGCCCTGCTGGCCCGCCACGAACCGCTGCGCGAGCCGGCCGACCTGCTCGCCCTGCCGCTGCTGCGCACGCCGCTGCAGCCCTGGGCGCCCTGGYTGCGCGCCGCCGGCCTGGGCGACGTGCCCGAGCCGGACGAAGGCCCGCGCTTCGTCGACCTGGGCCTGACGCTGGCCGCGGCCCTGGCCGGCCAGGGCGTGGCACTGGCCCGGCTCAGCCTCGCCCGCCACGAGCTGGCCGAAGGCCGCCTCGTCCAGCCGTTTGCGCTGACCGTGCCGGCCGAGCGCCACTACGGCCTCATTCGCCACCGCGCCAGCCCGGCATCCGAGGCCTTCGCCGAGTGGCTGCATGCGCATTGCCGCGCGCTCGAAGCGGAAAACTCCTCTCGACCCGGCTGAGTTTTTTTCCGGGGCGACCGGTGCGGTGCGGGCCTAGCATCGCGGCCTCACTCCGACCAGTCCGCCATGCCCGTCATCACCTGCATCGAAGACCTGCGCCAACTCGCCGAGAAGCGAGTGCCGCGCATGTTCTACGACTACGCCGATTCCGGCTCCTGGACGGAGACGACCTACCGCGCTAACGAGAGCGACTTCCAGGCCATCAAGCTGCGCCAGCGCGTGGCCGTCAACATGGAAGGCCGCAGCACGGCCGTGAAGATGGTGGGCCAGCAGGCCAAGATGCCCGTGGCCATCGCCCCCGTGGGGCTGACGGGCATGCAGCACGCCGACGGCGAGATCCACGCGGCGCGCGCGGCCGAGAAGTTCGGCATCCCGTTCACGCTCAGCACGATGAGCATCTGCTCCATCGAGGACATCGCCGAGAACACCTCGGCGCCGTTCTGGTTCCAGCTCTACATGATGCGCGACCGCGAGGCCATGGCCCGCATGATCGACCGCTGCAAGGCCGCCAAGTGCTCGGCCCTGGTGCTGACGCTGGACCTGCAGGTCATCGGCCAGCGCCACAAGGACCTGAAGAACGGCCTCACCGCGCCGCCGCGGCCCACGCTGGCCAACATCCTCAACCTGATGACCAAGCCACGCTGGTGCCTGGGCATGGCCGGCACCAAGCGCCACACCTTCCGCAACCTCGTGGGTCATGTGAAGGGCGTCAGCGACATGCGGTCTCTCTCGGCCTGGACGAACGAGCAGTTCGACCCGCGCCTGTCCTGGGCCGACATCGCCTGGGTCAAAGAGCAATGGGGCGGCAAGCTCATCCTCAAGGGCATCATGGACGTGGAAGACGCCAAGCTCGCCGTGCAGGCGGGGGCCGACGCCATCGTCGTCAGCAACCACGGTGGCCGCCAGCTCGATGGCGCGCCCAGCAGCATCCACGCGCTGCCCGCCATCGCGGCCGAGGTGGGCTCGCAGACGGAAGTGTGGATGGACGGCGGTATCCGCTCCGGCCAGGACGTGCTCAAGGCCTGGGCCCTGGGCGCACGCGGCACCATGATCGGCCGCGCCATGGCCTATGGCCTGGGCGCGATGGGCGAGGAAGGCGTGGCCAAGGCGCTGGCCATCCTGCACAAGGAGCTGGACGTGACCATGGCCTTCTGCGGCCACACGCAGCTGACGAACGTGACGCGCGACATCCTGGTGCCGGGCACCTACCCGACGGCCTGAGTCTTACCAGGAAGTCTCGGCCGCGGTGCCCTGGTGGTAGAGCATCTGCCAGGCCCCGCCCTCGCGCACCCAGACCGAGGAGCGCAGCGTGTGCCGCGTGAGCGATCCGTCCGGCTGGCGGTGCGCAGCACGATAGGTCAGCAGCGCCGCCGAAGGGCCGAGGGGCCGCACGGCGAATTGATCGGGCTCGACACTCGGCGGACCCTCGTCTCTGCGGCCCTGCTCGGCCAGGAAACGCAGGATGGTAGGCCGGTCATAGGCCCGGCCGGAACGGCCGACCTCGTGAAAATCCGCGTGCAGCAGGGCTTGCAACCGCGCTTCGTCCAGGCGCACGCCGGGGTGATGCAGTTCGACTTCCAGACGCCGCAGCGTATCCACCAGGTCATCTTCCATGCGGCGCATTGTCGTCAGCAGCGGTGACTTTTCGCCCGCGGGCCACATCGTGCGCTACTGTGCCTCCATGAAGACCGCGTCCGTCCGCATCTGCCTGTTGCTGTCCACGCTGAGCGTGGGCGTCGCCGCCCAGACCTGCGCGCCGCCCGTCGACTTGAAGACCGAAGCCGATGCCGGTCGCATCCAGCAGCAGGCCGTTGCACTGCTGCCCTGTCTGGGGCACCCCGACCCCCAACTGCGCGACGACATCGCCTTCGAGCAGCTCTCCGCATGGGCGCGCGGCGGCAAGCTGGAAGCCGCCACACTGCAGCGCATGCGCACCGACCTCGTCGCCGTGCTGGACGCCAAGCCCGACGGCGCCGGCGTGCACCAGCCCTTTGCGGTGCTGACTCTCGCCGAAGTGGCACGGGCCGACCGCCTCAAGCCCTTCATGACCACCGAGCAGCGCGGCGAGCTCGTCGAGCATGCCGCACGCTTCCTCAGCAGCGTGCGCGACTACCGCGGCTTCACCCCCGGCGAGGGCTGGCGCCACGGCGTGGCCCATGGCGCCGACCTGGCCCTGCAGCTCGGCATGAACGAGGCGCTGAGCGCGGCGCAGCGCCAACAACTTCTGGACGCCGTCAGCAGCCAGGTGCTTGCCGACCACAGGCATGCCTACCGCTTCGGTGAAGGCCAGCGCCTGGCGCGTGCGGCGCTGCAACTCCAGCTGCGACTCAAGCCCGATGAAGCCGCGGTGCAAGCGTGGCTGGACCGGCTGCTGCAGCCATTGAAGGCAGCCAAGGGCTGGGACGAGACCGCGCTGACCGATCTGCACAATCTGCGAGAGTTCCTGTGGCCGCTGCTGGCCGGCGTGCTGGACGTCACCGACGCCGCCCAGCGCGAACGGCTCGTGGCGCCGCTGCAGAAGACGCTACGCCGCCTGCCTTAGTCGGCGTGCCGCTCGAAGTGAAGCCGGTCGTGCCAGACGCCGCCGAGCTCGAAGCTGCGCAGCGAATGGCCGAACTGGCGAAAGCCATTGCGCAGCAGCACCTTCACCGAGCCGCCGTTGCCGACGCGTGCGTTGGCCTCCACGCGCATCAAGCCCAGCTCGCCAAAGGCCATGGCCAGCACCAGCCGGACGGCCTCGCTGGCATAGCCCCGGCCGCAGGCCGACTCGGCCATGCGATAGCCCAGCTCAGCCATCTGAAAATGAGCACGCTTCACGCCGATCAGGTTCACGCGGCCCACCAGCTCGCCGGCCACGGTACGCACGAGGAACTGGTAGCCCTTGTCTTCAGCGGCCTCGCGCTCGGCCAGCGCAATGGCGGCATCAACGCCCTCGCGTGAGTAGAAGCCGGGCGGCCGTGAGTTGATGCGGGTCTCGAAGAAGGCGCGGTTGTCCGTTTCGAAGCGCAGCAGCTCGTCGGCGACGTCGGGGGTGGGGGCAATCAGTTCGAGCAGGTTCATGGGCGGCAGCAAAGATGGCGCACCGATTACAACAGCAGCGGCGGTGGCCTCGCCTCGCGCCCGCGGGTGCCGTTAGGCTGGCGCCCAGGAGAAACCATGCGCCCTGCCCGCCTTGCCGCTTTGCTGATCGCCCTGCCCCTGCTGGCCGCGGCCGCCCCGCCCGCGATCCCGAGCAGCGCCGCCATCGACGCCGAGGCCGCACGGCTGATGGCCGCCGCCCAGGCCCAGGGCCTGGCCGTGGCCGTCATTGACGACGGCCAGGTCGTGCATGTCGGCGCCTACGGCAAGCGCAATGCGGCGGGCGAGCCGCTGCTGACCGATACCGTCATGTACGGCGCCTCGTTGACCAAGGCGGTGTTCGCCTACTGGGTCATGCAGCTGGTCGAGGAGGGAAAACTCGATTTGGACCGGCCACTGGCAGGCTATCTGGACCGGCCGCTGCCGGAGTACGCCGGCTTCTTGACGCCCTATTCGTGGCAGCACTTGGCGGGCGACAACCGCTGGCGCCAACTGACCGCTCGCATGCTGCTGACGCACAGCAGCGGCTTCGCCAACTTCGCCTTCCTGGAGCCCGACCGCCGGCTGCGCATTCACTTCGACCCCGGCTCACGCTACGCGTACTCCGGCGAAGGGCTCATCCTGCTGCAGTTCGTGCTGGAGCGCGGCCTGGGTCTGGACGTGGGCGCCGAGGTGCAGCGCCGCGTGTTCACGCCGTTTAGCATGACACGCACCAGCCTGAAGTGGCGCGCCGACTTCAGGCCCAACCTGGCCGACGGCTGGACGGCCGACGGCCGCGTGGTGCCGCACGCCGAACGCAGCAAGGTGCGCGTGGCCGGTTCCATGGACGCGACCATTGCCGACATGGCCCGCATGGCGTCCGGCTACGTCCGCGGCGTCGGCCTGTCGGCCGAGAGCGCCGCCGCGCTGACGGCGCCCCAGTTGCCCATCACGACGGCCACCCAGTTCCCGACATTGCAACCCGAACTGCCACCGGCCAGGCGCCGAGCCGACCTCACCGCAGGTCTGGGCGTCATCGTCTTTGAAGGCCCGCAGGGGCCGGGCTTCTACAAGGGCGGCCATGACGACAGCACCGGCAACACCTGGGTCTGCGTGAAACCGAGCAGGCGCTGCGTCGTCATCCTGGCCAACGACGTGCGCGCCGAGCGGGCCTTTCCGCAACTCGTGCGCTTCATCCTCGGCGAGACCGGCGTGCCGTGGGGCTGGGAGTACGGTGCCATGGACTTCCTGCGCTAGCGGCCAGCGCCGCGCGAGCACCTGCCAGGGTCCGCCAGGACAAAATATTTTTGACCGGCCGCGAATCCGATCGCGCCCTGGCTCCCTCTTAGTGACCGAGGGCTGTCCTCGAACACTTGAGAGTCGAACCATGATCTATGTGAAAAACGTTCCGAACGGCGAGCGCGCCGTGCGCGTGGTGGCGGGCCTGGTGGCCGCGGCCCTGGGGCTGCTGCTGTTGGGCGGCATCGGCGGCTGGCTGGTGGCTGGCGGGGCGGCCGGGTTGGTGGCATCCGGGCTGTTCGGTTTCTGCCCGGCTTGCGCCATGGTTGGCCGCAAGTTGAAGTAGCAGCCGGGCGGCACTGACATGGCCCTGGCCCCACAACACCAGCCCCTGCTCGCGGCCGCGCACGGCGGCGATCCGCGGGCACTGGAACAATTGCTGAAGATCTCCCGGCCCGACATCCGCCGCTATGCCCAGCAGCACTGCCTGCTCAGCGACGTCGATGACGCGGTGCAGGAGGCCCTGCTCATCGTCAGCCGCAAGCTGCCGTCGCTGCGCGTGCTGGCGGCTTTCTCGGGCTGGTTGATCCGCCTGGTGCAGCGCGAATGCCGGCGCCTGGGCCGGCTCACGCTGCGCTATGACCCGTATGACGAGGAAAAGCTGGCGCAGTGGCTGGTCGTGCGCGACGAAGTGGGCCTGCGGCGCGAACTGGTGGCGGCGCTGGAGTCGCTGCCGTCCCACTACCTCGAGGTCATGCTGCTGCGCGACCTGGAGGAGCTGACCATCGAGGAAATCGCCGCCCGCACCGGCCTCACGCGGCCGAACGTGAAGAGCCGGTTGCATCGCGCCCGGGCACTGGCGCGGGAGTACCTGTTGGGCGGGAAGCCGGCTGGCGTCTGACGGTGGCCGCCCGCAGCGGGACTTCCTCCTCTCCGACTTGAGTGCCGCAGTGGCAGTGCAAGCATGGTTGCCTCCATAACTTCGGAGACAGACACCATGAATCGACGCCACTACGTTCTCGGCGCGGCCACCTTGCTGGCCGGGCTCTCGTTGCCCGCTCTGGCACAGCGCGGCGATGACGACGGCGAGTTCGTCATCCTGCAAGCGCGCTACGGCACGGACCGCAACCATGTCGATGTGACCGACCAGCTGCGCCAGCTGGCCCGCCGTGACCGCCGCGTGCGGCTGACCAACGACCTGTTCGGCGTGGACCCCGACCCCGGCCGCGACAAATACCTGCGCATCTACGCCCGCGACAGCCAAGGCCGCGAACGCCGCTTTGACTACCCCGAGCGCGCATGGATTGACGGCGGGCAATTCACCGCCTGGGGCGCGGGCCGCTGGGGCGAACCGAACTACAACGGTGGCTGGGCCGGCAACCCCTATCGCGACCGCCACGATGACGGCAGCTACACCATCCTGCACGCCAACTACGGCACCCCCGGCCGCGAGGTGGACGTGACCGGCAGGCTGCGCGAACTGGCGCGCCGCGACGAGCGCTTCCGCATGGGCAACGACACCTTCGGCGTCGACCCCGACCCGGGCCGCGACAAGCGGTTGATCATCATTGCGCGCGACCCCAATGGCCAGCAGCGCAGCTTCGCGTACGCCGAGGGCAGCTGGGTGGATGGCAGCCAGTTCACTGGTTGGCGCCGCGGCGACTGGGGCCGCTGATCGCGCGGTTTACCCGCCCTTACAACCGGCGAAGCCCGGCGTCCTCGCGCCGGGCCGTCCTCGCGTTGAACCCTTGGCCGTGCGACCATGCCCGGCCAAGACCAACAACGAGGGGATCGCCATGAAACGCCGCCAATTGGGCCAATGGACACTGGGCCTGGGTGCAGCCCTGGCCACTGCCATCACCGGGCCCGCCTGGGCCGACGATGACGGCGAGTTCGTCATCCTGCATGCCCGCTACGGCACCGAGCACAACCACGTGGACGTGACCGGCCGCCTGCGCGAGCTGGCCCGCCAGGACCGGCGTTTTCGCTTGAGCAACGACCTCTTCGGCGTCGACCCCGAGCCTGGGCGCACCAAGACGCTGCGCATCTTTGCCCGCGACCGCCAGGGGCGTGAACGCACCTTCGAATTCCGTGAGCGCGACTGGGTCGACGGCAACAAGTTCATCGGCTGGGGCCGCGGCAACTGGGGCGAGTCCGGCGGGTCGGGCGGTTGGCAAGGGGGCGGCAACAGCCCGGGCGGCGACCGCCACGACGACGGTGAGTTCACCATCCTCTACGCCACCTATGGCGCCGACGGCCGCGACGTGGACGTCACCGACCGCCTGCGCGAACTGGCGCGCCGCGACCAACGCGTGCGGCTGACCAATGAACTCTTCGGTGTTGACCCATTTCCCGGAAAGACCAAGATCCTGCGCATCTTTGCCCGCGACCGTGGCGGCCAGGAGCGCGTCATCGAGTACCGCGAGTACGGCACCATCGACGGCAACCAGTTCGTCGGCTGGGGTCGCGGCGACTGGGGCCGCGGCCACCGCGGCAACGACCAGGGCCCGGTGCGGCCCGGCAGCGGCCGGCTCATCATCGAGAGCGCCAGCTACGGCGCCGACGGCCGCTGGACCGACGTGACCGAGGCCCTGCGCGGCCAAGTCCGCGGCGACCGCTTCGAGACCGAGGTGCGCAACGAGCTGTTCGGCTTCGACCCCGCGCCCGGCCGCCGCAAGCTGCTCAGCGTGACCTACCGCTTCGGCAACGAGCCGCCGAACACAGTGCGGGTCGGCGAAGGCGACCGGCTGCGGCTGCCCTAGGAAGGCGCAAGCGATCCGGCTTCAATGCCAGGCGCCGAGGATGGTGCCCATCACCGTGTAGGCCACCACCTGGTAGCCGCTGTTGATGAGCCAGAGCTTGAGCGAACGCTGCTCGAAGAGGTAGATCACGCCCAGGCTCATGGCCACCCAGCCCAGGCCGGTGGCCAAGCCGGCGAACAGGCCGAAGCTCAGAGTCGCCTTGGCGCCGAGGAAGGCCGCCAGGTTGAAGGCCATCACCAGCGAGGCCAGCGCCGACAGGCCGAAGACCTTGGCCGGGCTGGCCTGCTTGGCCTGGGCCTCGCTCAAGCCCGCCTCGGCCATCCAGGCCTTGGCGAACAGGATGGGCGAGTACCAGAGCCCGCCGATCAGGAAGCTCGACAAGGCCGCCACAATGACCGCCGGGAAGTTGAATTGCACTGCGTCCATCGCAGACCCCTCTTGAAGTTGTTGGTGCGGCGATGCTGAGGCGCTCCCGTCCCCGGCAACAGCGGTCGCGCGCCGAAGTCGAAGATGAGCACGCCCAAAGCCGACAAACTGCCGCTCAAATCGCCGCCGAACCCGCCGATGCAGGCGCGCCTGGATGACCGGCTGCTGATGGCCGGCGGTTCGCTCGCCTTCGGGCTGGCCATCCCCTGGCTGACGGGGCTCTATGGGCCACTGGGCCCCGGCGACGCGCGCTTCTGGGTCGGCTTTGCCGGCTTCATCGCGCTGGCCTTTGCTATCTGGGCAGGCAACCGCTGGCTGCTGTTCAAGCAGCGCGAGCACCTGAACTGGTTCGCCCACCCGCTGCGCAAGCTCCTGATGCTGGTCAGCGCCAATGTGCTCTACACCGCGCCGCTGACGCTGGCCGCCATCTGGGCCTGGTTCCATGTCGCTGGGCAGCCGGTCGACGCCAATGCGCTGAAGCTGGTGGTGGCCACCAACGTCATCTGCGTGCTGTTCGTGACGCATGCCTACGAGACCATGTTCCTGATCCGCGAGCGCGAGTCGGACATGCTGCGTGTGGAGCGCCTGGAGCGCGCCCGCACGCAGGCCGAGCTTGGCGCGCTGAAGGCTCAGGTCGACCCGCATTTCCTGTTCAACAGCCTCAACACCCTGGGCCATCTGATCGAGAGCGACGCGAAGAGCGCCCGCGAGTTCAGCGACACCCTGGCCGAGATCTACCGCTATGTGCTGGACAGCCGCCAGCGCGACCTCGTGCCACTGGACGAAGAGCTCGCCTTCCTGCGCCACTACCACCGCCTGCTGGCCCTGCGCTTTGGCGCCGCCATGCCACTGGAGCTGGACCCGGCCTTGCAAACCGGCTCGTGGCTGATCCCGCCGCTGGCGCTGCAGACGCTGCTGGAGAACGCCATCAAGCACAACGAGGCCAGCGCCGCGCAGTCGCTGACCGTCAGCTTCACGCTGGACGGGGACCGCGTGCACGCCCGCAACGCGCTGCAGCCGCGCCGCAGCGCCCTGCCCTCCTCAGGCCTGGGCCTGGCCAACCTCGACGAGCGCTGCCGCCTGCTGGCCGGCCGCGCGCTGGAACGCCGCGCCGAGGCTGGCGTGTTCGAAGTCTCCATTCCGCTGCTGGCCCGCCCATGAAGATCTTCATTGCCGAAGACGAGCCCCCGGCGCGCGAGCGCCTGACCGCCACGCTGGCCCGCGTCGCGCCTGAGGCCCGCGTGCTGGGCCACAGCGACACGGTGCAAGGCACGCTGGCCTGGCTCGCTGACCACCCCGCACCCGACCTGCTGCTGCTCGACATTCAGCTCGCCGACGGCCTGTCGCTGGAGCTGTTCCGCGACCACCGCCTGGCCCTGCCCACCGTCTTCACGACGGCCTATGACCAGTTCGCCCTGCAAGCCTTCCAGGCGCTGGCGGTGGACTATCTGCTCAAGCCCGTTTCCGACACGGCCCTCGCCCAGGCCCTGGCCAAGGCCGAGCAATGGCGCCAGCATTTCGACACCCAGGCCAAGGCGCACTGGAACCACCAGCTCGACGGCCTGCTGCAGCGCCTGAGCCCGCCAGCCGGGCGTCAGCGCATCGTCGGCCGCAAGGGCGGACAGCAGTTCCATGCACTGGAACTGACCGACATCGCCTACTTCGTCTCGGTGGACAAACTCTGCTTCGCCATCACCCAGGCCGGTGAGCGCTATCTGGTCGAGCCCACCTTGGCCGAGTTGGAGGAGGAGCTCGGGCCTCAGCGCTTCTTCCGCGCCAACCGCCAGCTGCTGGTGGCCGCGGGCGCAGTGCAACGCTTTGCGCCCGCCGGCAAGGGAAGGCTGAAGCTCGACCTCCGCCCGGCCCTGGACGGCGAGCTGCTGATCAGCCAGGAGCGCGCCGCGGCTTTTCGCCAGTGGCTGGAGGGGTAAACCCGGGCGGGCTACGATTCGGCATGGATCAAGTCTTGTTCGATTTCACCAAGCAGGATGCCACCGGCAGCTGCTCGACGGCCCACGCCTGGGCCAAGGTGCCCACACCGCTGACAGCGCCCGAGCGCAGCGCGCTGACCGAGCGCGCCAAGGCCCTGCTTCAAAAACACAACGCCGTCCTCGTTGCCCACTACTACGTCGACGGCGCGCTGCAGGACCTGGCGCTGGAGACCGGCGGCATCGTGTCCGACTCGCTGGAGATGGCCCGTTTCGGCCGCGACCACGCTGCACAAACCCTGGTCGTGGCCGGCGTGCGCTTCATGGGTGAGACGGCCAAGATCCTCAGCCCCGAGAAGCGTGTGCTGATGCCCGACCTGGACGCCACCTGCTCGCTGGACCTGGGCTGCCCCGAGGACGAATTCGCCGCCTTCTGCGACGCCCACCCGGACCGCCAGGTCGTCGTCTACGCCAACACCAGCGCCGCCGTGAAGGCCCGTGCCGACTGGATGGTGACCAGCTCCTGCGCGCTGGAGATCGTGGCCGACCTGCATGCCAGGGGCCAGAAGATCCTCTGGGCGCCGGACCGGCATCTGGGCCGCTACATCCAGGAAGAGACCGGCGCCGACATGCTGATGTGGAACGGCGCTTGCATCGTCCACGACGAGTTCAAGGGGCTGGAGCTGGAACTGCTGCGCGAGCAGCACCCGGGTGCACTGATCCTGGTCCACCCCGAATCACCCAAGAGCGTCGTCGAGCAGGCCGACGTCGTCGGCTCCACCTCGGCGCTGATCAGGGCCGTCGTCGAAGGCACGGCGCCCGCCTATATCGTCGCCACCGACAACGGCATCCTGCACCGCATGCGCCAGCTGGCGCCGGGCAAGCTGCTGATTGAGGCGCCCACGGCCGGCAACAGCGCCACGTGCAAGAGCTGCGCCCACTGCCCCTGGATGGCGATGAACGGCCTGGCCAACCTGGTCGACTGCCTGGAGAGCGGCCAACCTCAAATCCATGTCGACGAGGCTGTCCGCGTGAAGGCTCAACGCTGCATCACACGCATGCTGGATTTCGTCTCGGCGAGAAAGACTGCCGCTGCCGGTATGACCCCGGGTATCGGCGCCGCCTGATGGGGCTATAAATCGGCACTCACCGTCCTTGACGAGGCCCGCCATGAATGCCGACTTCAGCTCCCTCTACAACCACCATGAGCGCGAGGTCTTCGGCGCGGTCATGGACTCGTCCACCGACTACCCCGACATCGCGGCCAGCAACGATCTGCTCTGCGACGTCTGCTGCGTGGCCCTGAACCGCCTGCCCCCGCGCTACATCCGCCATGAGGTGGACTTCAGCTTCTACCTGACCGAGCACGAACGCCTGGAGATCGACAACGCGATCGTCGAGGCGGTGAGCTATGCGTTCAACTTTGTGCAGGCGCGTACGGCGCTGCGGTCACGCAAATAGGCCGAGTCGAGCAGGAATGGAAAAGGCCCGCCTCTCACGAGGCGGGCCTTTCACAAGATTCCTTGAGGGAATCACTCCGTTGTAGATGGTCGGGGCGGCGGGATTCGAACTCGCGACCCTCTGCTCCCAAAGCAGATGCGCTACCAGGCTGCGCTACGCCCCGAACAAGCCTGCCATTCTAGCTCACAGGAACGAAGCGCCCCGTTCCGCTGATCAAAGCGGCTCTAACGGGCTCGCCCGGCTGCAGCATTTGCACTGCCGCGACATAGCCGCGCATCTGCTCCAGATAGGCCGGCTCGCGCTCCGGCGTGGCGCCGAGCTTGTAGTCCAGCACCCACCAGCAGCCATCGCGGCGCTGCACGAGGCGGTCGATGCGCTGGTCGTCGTCGCCCTGTCCCACCGCGACTTCGTTGCCGGCCCAGATCAGCTCGGCCGGGTCGAAGAAGGGCCGGCAGTCGGGGCTGGCCAGGATGGCCTGGGCCGCCTGGGCGAGTTGCTCGCGTGACTTGGCGTCCAGGCCGAAGGCCTGCGAGGCAGATGCCATCAGCGCCACCAGCGCCTGCGTCTGGCCGCTTGCCGAGGCCCACTCCAGCACGCGGTGCAAGGCCTCGCCCACGCGGGCCAGGCGGTCGTCACGGGCCGTGCCATCACGTGCAGCCACTGCCGCTGGAGGCTGCCAGCTTGGCAGCGGCGCAATGGCTGGCGGCGCGGTGTTGGCCCGGCCGCCCGGTGTCATCGCAAGGGGCCAGCGGCGGGCCAGCGGTTGCAGCCGGTCCCACCAGCTGGTGGCCTGGCTGCGGCTCGGCGTGTGGCTGAGCACCACCGCACGCCGCGCCCGCGTCAGGGCAACGTACAGGCCGTTCAGCTCTTCGCGTTCACGCTCGGCACGCTCCTCGTCAACCAATGCCTGCAATGACGGCGGCGGCCTGGCTTCGGAGGCGAGGAAGGCCGCGCGCCGCGGCGCCGGCTGGCCCACCGGCCAGTCCAGCAGCAGGCCCAGCGTTTCGGCCTTGGGCGGCGCGGCGTCGGCATCGAGCAAAAAGACGACCTCGGCCTCCAGGCCCTTGGCGCCATGGATGGTCAGCAGTTGCACCGCGTCCGGCGCAGCAGCCGGCACGAACTTGATGGGCCGGCTCTTCAGCGCGCGCACGAAGCCGTAGAGCTGGGCATAGCGGCCGCCATCCAGGTCGAGCGCGGCACGCAGCAGCGCCTGCACGCTCTGCAGTCGCACGGCTGCATCTGCAGCGGGCACAGCCGCCGCGATGCGCATGAGCAGCTCGCCCTCGTGGACGATGCGGTCCAGCAGCTCGTGCGGCGTGCGCTGGCGCGCCTGCTCGGCCCAGCAGCGCAGCAGCCCTTGAGCGCGCGCCAGCGCCGGGCTGGGTGCGGCCAGGCCTTGCAACGCGGCCCACCAGGAGCRTCGCTCGGCAGGCGCATGGCCCAGCCACTGCGCTGTACCAGCGGCTTCGGCCAGCGTCAGCAGGTCGGCCTCATCGACGCCGAACAGCGGGCTGCGCAGCGCGCGGGCCAGCGACAGGTCGTGCCCTGGCGAGGCCAGCACGTCCAGCAACGCCAGCAGGTCGGCCACGTCGGGCAGCCCCGCCAGCGGCTGCTCCTCGGGCGCCGCATGCGGCACGCCGGCGGCGGTCAGCGCCTCGCTGAGCTGGCGCAGCGGGTCGCGCTTGCGGGCCAGCACGAAGAGGTCGCCCGGCTTGAGTTCAGGCCGGGCCTGCAGCAGCCCGACGATGGCCCCGCAGACGCGCTCGCATTCCGGCGCACGGCGGCTGATCTCCGCCTCGCGGCGGGGCTCGGTCAGGCTGGGGCGCCAGCGCAGCGGGTCAACGTCCGCCTGGGCGGGCGACGCCATGACCTCGGCGTCGAGGGCCCACAAGCCGGCCAGGTCGTCCACTTCGGCCACCTCGGTCGTGTGCACGCGAAAGCCCTGGTAGGTGCCGGCGCGCTGGGCGCTGTCGAAAGTGGCGTTCACGGCGGCCAGCACCTCGGGCGCGTTGCGCCGCGTGTGGTCGCAGGCCAGGCGCACGCCGGCGAGGCCGTCGCAGACGAAGCCCTGCGCCGCTGCGAACACGCGCGGGTCGGCACGTCGGAAGCGGTAGATGCTCTGCTTGGGGTCGCCGACGATGAAGACGGACAGCGGCGAGCCCGCGCCCGCGCCGGCATAGGCCGAGAGCCATCCATGCAGCGCCTGCCATTGCAGCGGGCTGGTGTCCTGGAACTCGTCGATGAGCAGGTGGCGCACCTGGGCGTCCAGGCGCTGCTGCACCCAGCCAGCGGTCTGCGCATCAGCCAGCAGGGCCAGCGCGCCGCGCTCCAGGTCGTTCATGTCGACCAGGCCGCGCTCGCGCTTGATGGCCTCGAAGGCGTCCACCAGCACCAGGGCCAGGCGGCGCATCGCGGCGTGTTCGTCGGCGGCGCGCTGCTGGGCTATTGCCGCGCGCAAATGCAGCAATTCATCGCACAGCTCGTCCAGGTCCGGGTGGTCGACGCCCAGCTTGCGCGGTTCACCCTTCAGGGTGAACAGCGCCGCGAAGCAGCCGTCGAAATCGGCGGCCTGTTCAATTGACGCGGCCGCTTCCTGCGCCTTCTTGCCCTTGGCTGCGCCGAGCAGCCGGGCCAGTGCCTTCAGCGGTTCACGCAGATGCTCGAAGAACTGCTCCGGCGTGGTGCCCAGCACATCCACTGCACCGGGCAGGCTGGCCTCCAGCACACCAGCCATCTCGGCCAGCCGCAACTCCACACGCTTGGCGAACGCGCCCAGCAACCACTCGCGCAGGTTGAAGCGGCCGCGCGACTGGGTCAGCGCCTGGAAGTCGGCGCGCAACGCCTCGTCTGCCAGCACCGCGACGTGGAAGCGCCGCCACAGCGTCGGCATCAGCTCCTCTTCGTCCTCGATGAGCTGCAGCTCGGGCGCAATGCCCTGGGCCTGCAGGAAGGCCAGCGGCGCGGCCCGCAGCAGCTGCGAGAACCAGCCATGGAAGGTGCGCACCTCGACAGCACGGCCACCGCGCAGCAGTTCGGCCTGCAGGGCCGCCAGACGCGGGCGCAGCATCGGCGCGTCGGCCTCGGCCACGCCGCGTTGGCGAAGCGCAGCCAGTTGCTCGGCATCGGGCGCCTGCGCAAACTCGGCCAACCACTCGGCCAGGCGCTGGCGCATTTCGCCGGCGGCCTTGCGGGTGAAGGTGATGGCGACGATCTGCTGCGGCTCGGCGCCGGCCAGCAGCGCACGCAGGATGCGCGACACCAGCATCCAGGTCTTGCCGGCGCCGGCACAGGCCTCCACGACGATGCTCCGCGAAGGATTGCAGGCCAGCGCGTAGAAGTGCTCGCGCGGCACGCGCAGGCCGTCGGCCCAGTAGGCGAGTTCTGCGCTCATACCCAATCATCCTTTCGGCACAGGCCGCGCGCTTCACAGTAGTCGCAGACCTTGCCCTCGCCCAGCGCCGGCAGCGGCGCGCCATCGCGCACGGCCATCAGGTCGGCCTGCAGGCCGCCGCGCAGTGCCAGCGCGGTGTTGCTGATATCGGCATGCGGCAGCAGCGCGATGCCCTTGCCGTCGTCGAGCACCAGGTAGGCCGCCTGCAGCCCCGGCTCGGCGCCCATCAGCAACGCGTAGGTGGCAAGCTGGGTGTCCTCCAGCGGCGCGGCCAGCTTTTCCTTCAACCCCTTGGCATCGCCGGTCTTGTAGTCAAGCAGCCAAGTCTTGCCTGCAGCGTCGTCGATGCGGTCGATGCGGCCGCGCAGCGTCAGCGCGTCCAGTGGCGCATCGAATGGTTGGCAGTCGCGGTCCACCTCGCCGGCGGCGAAGCGCTGGCCGCCGGCCTCGGCCTCGGCCAGCCAGGCGAGATACAGCGGGCGCAGCCGCTCGAAGGCGGCCGAGAAAGGCAGGAAGTCCGCCGCGTCCAGCCACGCCAGCTCGGCTTCTGCCGCCGCGCGCAGCGCCAAGTCGTCATCACCGCCATCGCGCGAGTCATGGAAGCGCTTCAGCACGGCGTGCAGCCAGGTGCCGTAGTCGCGTTTGTCAGGCTCCTGCTCCAGTTCGTCGGCCTCGCGCAGGCCCAGCAGCACGCGGCTGAAGAACTGGTAGGGGCAGTTGCGCAGCGCGTCGATGGCGCTGGCGCTCAGGGCCGCCGGCAAGCGGCCATCGGCATCAGCGGCAGCGCGGTGCTGAAGCACGCCCGGCGGCGTCAGAAGCTCACGCCCGTCGCGCCATTCATGCAGGCCCTGACCGCTGCGCGCTGCCGCGCCGGCCAGCCGCTCCAGCAGCGGGCTGGCCGGCAGCGGCTCGGCGCCTGCGAAGGCGCAGCGCAGCAGCGTCAGCACCGGCGCGCGCAGCAACTGCGCGAAACTGAAGCCCTCGGCCTCGCGGCGTTCGGCCAGGCTGGGCAGGCCCAGGGCCGCCGCGTCGGCATCGGCCAGCAGACCCGCTTGCGGGTTCACCGGCCCCAGTGTGGCGGCGTCCGCGCCAGGCAGCACGACGGCGCCGAAGGGCCGAAGCATGGCCCGCGCCAACGGCGTGATGACAACCTCGACCGCACCCGCTTCTTCGGTCGGCTCGAACTGCGCCGCCTCCAGGGTGTCGTCCACCCAGGCCAGGAACTCGTCGGGCCGCAGCCGCGTCTGCGCCAGGGCCGCCTCGTGGGCGCTGCCGGCCCAGGGATTGCGCGAAATCCACAGCGTTTCCAGCAGGGCCTCGCCGCCTTCGACCTCGGCCAGCGGCGTCAGCCCGCTCAGCGCCTGGCCCAATGCGGCGAGCCAGCCACCCAGCGTGCGCGCGCCGCCGGCCAGCGGCTCCAGTTGACGCCGGGCCCGCTGCCAGGCCGCACCGACGGCCGGCGGCAGCGTCGCTGCATCGAGCTGGGCAGCCTGGCGCCAGCCGAAGCGCCGGCAGCGGGATTCGAGGCCGGCCAGGCCTTCGGCATCCCAACCCGTGGCCAGCGCGGACTTCAGCCAGGCCAGCCAGTCGTCCACTGCGCCACCAGCCAGCGCGGCGCGCAGCAGAGCCATCAATGCGGCGGCGGCGGGCGTGGTCGCCAGCGTCCAGCCGGTCTCGTCATGCATCGGCACGCCCTGGCGCGCCAGCAGYGCCCGCACGCGGCGGATGACGACGCGGTCTTGCGCAAGCAAGGCCACCGGCCGCCGGCCCGCGTTGAGGTGCTGGACGACGGCCGTGGCGGTCTGCTGGGCCAGCGTCTCGAAATCCGGCGCGACAGCCTCCTCCACCCGCGCGGCAGGCGTGAAACCGGCCCAGGCTTGGTCGAGGTCCAGGTCGGCGTTCAGGCACAGCGCCGGCACGTCGCCCGCCAGCAGCGCCTGGGCCAGCGGGTCGGGCCCGCCGGCGCGCAGCCRGATCCAGGCGCTGGGGCGCAGCGCGAACAGCGTGTCGGTGGGCGGGCGGCGCTCGTCAGAGGCCACCCAGGCCAGCGCGACCTGGGCCAGTGCGCGCTCCAGCAGGCCGGGGCCGGCGTCCAGGGCTGCAAGCCGTTGCCGGGCGGTGTCCATGAACGCAAGGCGCTCAATCGGCGGCACCTGGGCGGCCGCGCGGGCCAGCGCGTGGGCGGTGTCGACGAGCCGGGCGAGCGCCACACGGTAGTCGCGCGGGCTGCTGCGCTTGAGCGGTTGCACCCAGCTCTGCTCGGCCAGCAGCCGGTCGGCGGTGAAGGCGTCGATGGCGGCGTCGCCGGAGAGCTGGTCAGGCGCGGCCAATGCCGTGGGGCCCAGCGCCGAAGCCAGGCTGCGGCTGGTCGTGATGCGAGGCTGCCAGCCGCCGTGGGCGAGCCAGGCGCGGCGCGCCGGCGCGATCTGCTGGGCGAAAGGCAGCAGCAGCACGGCATCGCGCACGGCCGCGCCTCGCCCTTCCAGCCAGTCGGCACTGACGGCCGCGACGCGGCGCCAGAAGGCTTCGTTGTCCTCGCCAGGCGCCAGGCCCAGATTCAAAGCTTGCTGCACTTGTAAAGCAGGCCTCCCGCCCGCATGTTTGCCACCGTTTCGGTCACCCTCGCGACCGTCCGGACAAAAGTGGCTATGTCACAATCATTTTGCCTATTCGGACGGCGCCCACTGCGGCGACCGCCAACCCTTTGAGGCCAAGGAACCCTCCCATGAGCAGCGAATTGATCAAGCATGTTTCCGACGCGTCCTTCGACGCCGACGTCATCCAGTCGGGCAAGCCCGTGCTGGTGGACTACTGGGCCGAGTGGTGCGGCCCCTGCAAGATGATCGCGCCCATCCTGGACGAGGTCGCCACCGGCTACGGTGACAAGCTGCAGATCGCCAAGATGAATGTCGACGAGAACCGCGAAGTGCCGGCCAAGTTTGGCATCCGCGGCATCCCGACACTGATGCTTTTCAAGGACGGCCAGCTTGCCGCGACCAAGGTCGGTGCCCTCTCCAAGGCCCAGTTGACGGCCTTCCTCGACGCGAACCTATAATCGCGTCCAACTGCTGCAGTGTTGCCGGCGCTCTCCGCGCGGTCACTGCAGCAGCCAAAGCCAACACGCCCCGGGTTCCTGGATACGAATTCAGCACCCAGCCAGCGTGGACTCGGCTCCCCCTCCCACCACTGAGTCAGTTGTCGAATCTGCGTCGCTCGCCGTTTGAGCGGTAGCCATTTGATCCTTTTCTGGGGCGGCCGTGGAATCGCCGTTGCGCCTTGGCTGGCGCTGCGGCCCCTGACGGGTATTCACCCATGCATCTTTCCGAACTCAAAGCGCTCCACGTTTCCGCCCTCATCGAGATGGGCGAGGCGCTGGAGATCGACAACGTCACGCGCCTGCGCAAGCAGGAGCTGATGTTCGCCATCATGAAGAAGCGCGCCAAGGCTGGCGAGCAGGTCTTCGGCGATGGCGTGCTCGAAGTGCTCCCCGACGGCTTCGGCTTCCTGCGCTCGATCGAGGCCAGCTACATGGCCTCCACGGACGACATCTACCTGTCGCCCAGCCAGATCCGCCGCTTCAACCTGCACACCGGTGACCTGGTGGAAGGCGAGGTGCGCRTGCCCAAGGATGGCGAACGCTACTTTGCTCTGGTCAAGGTTGACCGCGTCAACAACCAGACGCCGGAGGAGAGCAAGAACAAGATCATGTTCGAGAACCTGACGCCCTTGTTCCCCAAGGAGCAGTTCAAGCTCGAGCGTGAAGCCTTCAAGGGCGAAGAGAACATCACCGGTCGCATCATCGACCTGGTGGCGCCCATCGGCAAAGGCCAGCGCGCCCTGATCGTGTCGCAGCCCAAGACGGGCAAGACCGAGATGATGAAGAGCCTGGCCCACGCGCTGGTGGCCAACCATCCGGACTGCCACCTCATCGTGCTGCTCGTCGACGAGCGCCCCGAGGAAGTGACGGAGATGATCCGCACCGTGCGCGGCGAGGTCATCAGCTCCACCTTCGACGAGCCSGCGGCCCGCCACGTGCAGGTSGCAGAGATGGTCATCGAGCGCGCCAAGCGCCTGGTGGAGCTCAAGAAGGACGTGATCATCCTGCTGGACTCGATCACCCGCCTGGCCCGTGCCTACAACAACGTGCTGCCCAGCTCCGGCAAGGTGCTGACCGGCGGCGTGGACGCCAACGCGCTGCAGCGCCCSAAGCGCTTCTTCGGCGCRGCGCGCAACRTTGAGGAAGGCGGCTCGCTGACCATCATCGGCACCGCGCTGATCGACACCGGTTCCAAGATGGACGAGGTGATCTACGAAGAGTTCAAGGGCACCGGCAACTGCGAAATCCACCTGGATCGCCGCATGGCCGAAAAGCGCGTCTACCCTTCGCTGCTGATCAACAAGTCCGGCACGCGCCGCGAGGAATTGCTGCTCAAGCCCGAGATCCTGCAAAAGAGCTGGATCCTGCGCAAGCTGCTCTACAACATGGACGAGATCGAGGCGATGGAGTTCATCCTCGAGAAGATGAAGGCGTCGAAGAACAATCATGACTTCTTCGACATGATGCGGCGCGGCGGGTAGTGAGACGGGACCGAGGACAGGACCTGCGTCCTGTCCGACGCCCGTCAAACGCCCGCGCATATCTCGCATGCGCGGGCACTTTCAGCCCGAACTAGCCAAACCGCAGGGAAGCCCGCTACAATCTTGGGTTTTCCGCCCTGACACCCCCGGAAAGTGCGCCGACCAGCGATTGATATCGTCGGCGTGGCTCCCGACCTAGCCAAGAGGTTCCCATGAAAGACGGCATTCACCCCAACTACCGCGACGTCGTGTTCGTCGACCAGTCCAACGGTTTCCAGTTCGTGACGCGTTCCACCGTCCAGACCAAGGAAATGATCGAGCTGGACGGCAAGAAGCTGCCGCTGGTGAAGCTGGAAACCACCAGCGAGTCGCACCCCTTCTACACGGGTACGCAAAAGAGCATCGACAACCTCGGTGGCCGCGTCGAGAAGTTCCGCAACAAGTTCTCGCACCTCAAGAAGTAATCGGTTTGGCGGCGTTTCGCCGCGCCAACGACCAAAGGGCAGCTCAGGCTGCCCTTTTGTTTTGCCGCGGCATTCGCGCTGCCCTTTTCTCATTTGGCAGCATGGGCTGCCATTTTTCATTTTTGACCGCCGTTTGACGGCATCATGCCGGCCGGTTTCATCGAACTTAAGCGCGTGAATCTCCCCACCCCCGCCATCGTCGCCGAGCGCGGCGTCGAGCGCCTGCCGCGCCTGGCCCTGCTGCTGCTGTGCGCGGCCTATGTGCTGCCCGGCCTGTTCGGCCGCGACCCCTGGCGCAATGCCGACCTGAGCAGCTTCGGTTTCATGGCCAGCATCGCCCAGGGCCACGCGCCCTGGTGGCAGCCGGCGATCGCCGGCATTCCGGCCGAGGGCGGCCCCTTGCCCTACTGGCTGGGCGCGCTGGCCATCAAGGCCCTGCCCTTCCTGGACGCACCGGTCGCCGCTCGCCTGCCTTATGCCTTTGTGCTGGTCGGCGTGTTGGTGGCGGTCTGGTACACCTGCTTTCATCTCGCCCGCACGGAGGCTGCCCAACCGGTGGCCTTTGCCTTCGGCGGCGAAGCACAGGCCGTCGACTACGCCCGGGCCTTGGCCGATGGTGCCCTGCTTGCGCTGATGGCGTCGCTCGGCCTGCTGCAGCTCGGCCATGAGACGACGCCCGAGCTGATGCAATTGCTGGCTGTCTCGGTCTACCTTTACGGCCTGGCCGCGGCACCATTCAAGCGAGGCCGTGCGCGGGTCGCCATCCTGCTCGCCCTGCCCGTGCTGGCCGCCAGCGGTGCCCCCGCCGTGGCTTGCGCCCTCGGCCTGCTCGGCCTGCTGCTGAACCACCGCTCCAGCCATGACGAGGCCAAGGCCCAACGGGTCTGGCTGCTGGCCTCGCTGACGCTGGCGGTCCTGGCGGCCTGGGTCTTCAATGGCTGGGCCTGGCGTGTCCTGCCCGGCATCCAGTTCGCCTCGTTGCTGAGCCTGCTGGCCTGGTTCTGCTGGCCGTCGGGGCCCCTGGCCTTGTGGACGCTGTGGCGCTGGCGCCGCCACGGCCTGCGCCGCCACATCACGGTGCCCGCCATTGCACTGCTGGTGCCGCTGGCTGCCTGCATCTTGATGGACGCTTCCGAGCGGGCGCTGCTGCTGGCTTTGCCGTCGCTGGCCATCCTGGCCGCCTTCGCGCTGCCCACACTGCGCCGCAGCGTCTCGGCAGCAGTGGACTGGTTCTGCGTGTTCATCTTTTCGGCGGTGGCGCTGTTCGGCTGGCTCTACTACGTCTCCATGCACACCGGCTGGCCGGCACGGCCCATGGCCAATCTGCGTCGGCTGGCCGAGGGCTTCGAGCCGCACTTCAGCCCGCTGGCCCTGCTGTTTGCCATCGCCGCGACGCTGTCCTGGCTGGCCCTGGTGCGCTGGCGCACAGCCCGCCATCGCCATGCGCTATGGAAGAGCCTGGCCCTGCCGGCCGGCGGCGTGGCGCTGGGCTGGCTGCTCGTCATGAGCCTGCTGCTGCCGCCGCTGGACTACGCGCGCAGCCTGGCGCCGCTGGTGGCTCGGCTGAAGACGCGCGTGCCCGCCGATGCCAATTGCCTGGCCGCAACGGGCCAGAACCTCGCCACGCTGGCGGCACTGGAATGGCATGGCGGCTGGCAGGTGAAAGGCCGCGGGCCTCTGAATGCATCAGGATGCAGTCATGCCGTGATCAGCGCGGGCCAGCCGACGCCCAAGGGCTGGCAGGTCGTTGCGCAGGTGAAGCGACCGACGGACCGCAGCGGCAGCGCCGGCCTGGTCCTCTTGAAGCGTCAATGATCTGACAGGGCCGCTGCGTTGAAAGCCGCCTCATCGCCCAGCGCCGAATCGCTGGCCTGGCGCACACGCGCGGCCGGGAAGACGAGACGGAATCGCGAGCCCTTGCCAACGTCGCTCTGGATCATCAGCTCGCCGCCGTGGCGCTGCATGACATGCTTGACGATGGACAGGCCCAGGCCCGTGCCACCGGTCTCGCGCGAGCGGCTGCCGTCGACGCGGTAGAAACGCTCGGTCAGGCGCGGAATGTGCTCGCGCGAAATACCCAGGCCGGTGTCGATGACGGTCAGCTCGCCGTTGCCGCCTTCGAGCAGCCGCCAGGCCACCTCGACCTCGCCGCTGTCCGGCGTGTAGCGCACGGCGTTGGTCACGAGGTTGGCGATGGCGCTGAGCAGCTCGCTCTCGATGCCGGCCAGCTCAACGTTGGTCTCCGGCCTCAGGTGCAATTGATGCCGCCCGGCCGACAGCACCTCGGCATCCGCGGCAATGCGCAGCAGCAGGCCATCCAGGCCCACCCAGCGGTCCGGCGCGGGGCGCGGACTGCCTTCGAGCTGGGCCAGCGTCAGCAGGTCGGCCACGAGGGTCTGCATGCGCTGGGTCTGCTGGTTCATCAGCACCAGCACGCGTTCGCGCTCGACAGCCGTCAGCGGCAGCGAGTGCATGGTCTCGATGAAACCGGACAGCACGGTCAACGGCGTGCGGATCTCGTGCGACACATTGGCGACGAAGTCGCGCCGCATGGCTTCGGAGCGCACGCGTTCGGTGACGTCCAGCGACAACACCAGGCGCATGCCCTCGCCGTATTCGCGCACGATGATGGACAGCGTGCCCGGCCCGCGGCCATTGCCCAGCACCAGGGATTCGGCAAAGTTGCCGGCCTGCAGGTAGGCGACGAAGGCCGGCGCACGCACGAGATTGGTAATGCGCTGGCGCAGGTCGCGCTGCGGGTCCAGCGAGAAATGGTCGGCCGCAACGCGGTTGCACCAGACGATCTGCTCCTGCGGGTCCAGCATCAGCACGCCATTGGGCGAAGCCTCGATGGCGGACAGGAACTGCTCCAGTTCCAGCCGGGCGCGCGCCACGCTGCGATCGCGGTCGCGCACGGCGCGCTCGATGCGGTAGCCGACCTCGCCCCACAAACCGGTGTCGCGCGGCGCGTTCTCGAGCTGGTTGCCGCGCAGCCAGCTCAGCAGGCGATGGCCCCGCACCGCGTCGACCAGCAGGGTCAGCACGACGCCGCTGACGACACCGATGCCAAGGCCCAGGCTGTCGATGCCAGTCGTCGTACGAACCACCACGCCAATGACAAACCCGATCAATGCGGCCACGAGGGCCATCAGCAGTCGGGGCAATAACCAGGTCATGTAGCGAGGTACATCTCAGTTGCTTGCGGGCCGAGCGCCGGGCCGCTCCCTAGCCGGCCCGCGCTGGCGATGTGCTTGCCGGTCAATCCGGCAAGCATCGCCGTCCCCTCGGGGGACCGGCCAAGGTA
>NZ_JBFUMN010000069.1:0-23576 GCF_054049335.1 Roseateles sp. P5_E1 | reverse complement strand
CCGGCAAAGCCGGTTCCACGGCGGCCGCCTGATGAAGGAGCCTGCTGACGCGGCTCCTTTTTTATTGGGCGCCCGGCTTGAAGTTCTTCAACACAAAGGGTGCGCTCACAATGATCGGCTGGCCCACCTGCCCGACGTGCGCCGACAGCATCACCGTGCCTGCAGCTTGGTTTTCTTGGACTGTGCCGTTCAGCACCACGGGCTCCAGCTTGTTGGTCAGCGTGGCCACACTGGACAGCAGGGCCGTGTAGGGCGCTGCATTCAGTTGCAGCGAGATGGGCACGCTGACCTTGGCCTTGGCGTCGTCCGTATCCAGCCGCATCCACATGAGCACCTGCAGCTTGTCGCCCTTGCGGATCTCGCCGGTGATGGGTGTGATCACGCCGTTGTCCCAGACGTTGGCGCGCTTGCCCTGCAGGTCGACGCGCAGGCAGGTCTTGCCCGAGGCCTCGCAAGCCACCTGCTGTGTGGATTGGCCCTCGCCATAGACCGACCAGGCACTGACCTTGGCCGAATTGATCAGGTGATCCAACGCGGGGTCACCGCCGCGCGCCACTTGGGGTGTCGGCGCGCCGGGCGCCGGCACGAGGGCACCCAGAATGGGTCGGACCCAGCCGTCTGCCTGCATGTCCCAGACGACGAAGTCTGAGTCGAACTGCCAATAACTCCAACCGAAGCTGCGCGCCTCGGCAGCTCGGGCGACCGCCGCAGTCCAGGCCACGCGCTGCGCCATGCCCGCCGTCTCCAGGGCACCGAACTCGCCCAGCAGAATCGGCCGGCCCGTGCGCTGCGCCCAAGCCTTCACGCGATCGAAGTCCTGCTTGAGCTTGTCCAGCTCGGCGGCCGTGCCCCAGGTCACGCCGGACAGCTTCTGGAACTGCGGCGTCCATGACGCGCCCTGGTGGGTGAACTCCATGGGCGTGTAGTAATGGAAGGTCACGACCAGGTTGCGGTCGGACTCGGGCAGCTTCAGGGTGTCGAGCTGATCCAGCGAGTTCCAGAACTTCGGCCCGACGACGACGCGGCGCTTCGGGTTGGTCTCGCGGATGATGGCCAGGTTCTCGGCCAGCATGTCGTTCCATACCGCGTCGGCCGCGCCGTTGGGCTCGTTCAGGATCTCGAACAGCACCGCGTCGGGCGCGTCCTTGTAGCGCGGGGCGATTTGGCGCCAGAAGGCCTTGAGGCGCGTCCGGCACTTGTCGATCTCCTTGGCGCAGTCGTTGAAGTTGTGCTGGTCCAGGATGACCTGCAGGCCCGCCCCCAGCGCCGCGGCTGTCATCTCGTCCAGCGTCTTCAGCCAAGCCGTCGACAAGCGGCCTTCGGCGTCCATGTGCTCGAAGGCATGCAGGTTCAGGCGCACATGGTCGAAGCCACCGTCGCGGATGGCCTGCATATGGCGCAGCTGGAAGCGCGCCTTGGCCGGCTCGCTCCAGAGCGGGTCATAGCCCAGCGCGTTCACGCCGCGTTTGAGGGCCGGTTGCGGCAGGGCCAGGGTGGTTTGCGCAAGCGCGGCCGACGCGAGCCCGAGGGCCAKGCAGGCAGTGCCCAGGACTTGGGGCAACAGATTTCGAATGGGCATGCTGGCTTGTCTCCTGTGGAAGTCATGACGCCGGCCGGGTGGACCCGATGCTCGGCAAAACAACTAAACAATGTTGTTTATTCATTTTGTCTACTTCGCACCGGGACCGAGTCCGGACTAACACGTAGGCCGAAAAGCAAAAAATCCCGGTCGCCGCAATGGGCGAGCCGGGATTTACTTGAGCAACGTGCGCTTCAGCGATCGAAGACTGCGATCGATTCGACGTGCGCCGTGTGCGGGAACATGTTGACCGCGCTGGCCGCTGTGCAGCGATAGCCCGCCACATTGACGAGCAGGCCTGCATCTCGCGCAAGCGTCGCGGGGTTGCAGCTGACGTAGACGATGCGCTTCGGTGCCATCCAGCCCGGCGCCAGCGACGGGTCCTGGGCAATGTCCGCCACCGCCTTGGCCAGCGCAAAGGCGCCTTCGCGCGGCGGGTCGATGAGCCAGCGGTCCGCTGCACCATCCAATGCCAGCAGTTCAGGCGTCATCTCGAACAAGTTGCGCGCGACGAAGCTCGCCTTGTGCGCCAGGCCGTTCAGCGCCGCGTTCTCGCGCGAGCGCTGCACCAGGGTCTCGCTGCCCTCGATGCCCAGCACCTCACGCGCCTTGGTGGCCAGCGGCAGCGTGAAATTGCCCAGGCCGCAGAACCAGTCGATGATCCGGTCATCCGGCTCAACAGCCAGCAGGCGCAGCGCGCGGCCGACCAGGGTGGCGTTGATGTGCGGGTTGACTTGCGTGAAGTCGGTCGGCTTGAACGGCATGGTCACGCCGAACTCGGGCAGGCGGTAGGCCAGTTGCGGCCCGCCTTCGTCGAGCAGCTTGACCGTATCCGGCCCCTTGGGCTGCAGCCACCACTGCACGCCGTGCTTCTCGCCAAACTCTCGCAGCAGGGCGATGTCGCCGTCCGGCAGCGGGTTCAGGTGGCGCAGCACCAGCGCAATGACCTCGTCGCCCATGGCCAGTTCGATCTGGGGTAGGCGGTCGCGCTCGGCCATCGCCATGATCAGCTCGCGCATCGGCATCAGCAGGTCGCTGACGACCTTGGGCACGACCTTGCAGACCTGCATGTCGGCCACATAGCGGCTCTTGCGCTCGTGAAAGCCGATCAGCACGACGCCCTTCTTCTGCACATAGCGCACCGAGAATCGCGCGCGGTAGCGATAGCCCCAGGTCGGGCCCTCGATGGGCCGCAGCAGAACCTCGGCCTTGACCTTGCCGAGATGCCAGAGCTGGTCTTCCACCACCCGCTGCTTCACCGCCACCTGGGCTCCGGCCTGCAGATGCTGCATCTTGCAGCCGCCGCAGGCGCCGGCGTGCAGGCCGAAGTGCGGGCAGCCCGGCGTCACGCGCAGCGAGCTTTCCTTCTTGATTTCGGTGAGCTGGCCCTGCTCCCAGTTGTTCTTGCGGCGCGAGATCTGCGCCTTCACGATCTCGCCCGGCAAGGCACCGTCGATGAAGACCACCTTGCCCTCGGCGTTGTGCGCCACGCCTTGTGCTTCAAGTTCGATGCTTTCGACCTTGAGCCATTCCGTTGTCTGAGTCATCCCCAGATTATCTGAGGCTCGCGCAACCCGTCAGAAGATCGAGTCCCGATCCACGCCGTGGCGCATCATGTTGCGCTTGAGCTTGGCCAGCGCCTCGATCTGGATCTGGCGGATGCGCTCGCGCGTCAGCTTGAGGCGGATGGCCAGCACGTCCAGCGTCTCCGGTTCACGGTCCGACAGGCCGTAGCGGCCCGACAGCACCTCGCGCTCACGGTCGTTGAGGCTGGCCAGCCCGTGCTGCAGCAACTCCTCGACCTCGTGCGACAGGCGCAGGCCCATCGGGTCGATAGCCTGGTCGTCGGCCACCAGATCCAGCATGGACTCGCCGCCCTCGCCGTTGCGGTCCACCGGCGAATCCAGCGAACTCGGCAGCTCGGCATAGGCCAACAGCTCGGCCACCTCGTCGACCGGCCGGCCCAGCGCTTGGGCCACGTCCTCGGCGCGCACGCGGCCTTCGGAGCCATTGGCGCTCTGCAGTGCCTCGAGTGCGCGGCGCGCCTTCAGCACCTGGTTGAGCTCGCGCACGATGTGCACCGGCAGCCGCACCAAGCGGGCCTGGTGCATCAGCGCGCGCTCGATGCTCTGGCGTATCCACCAGCTCGAGTAGGTGGAGAAACGGAACCCGCGCTCGGGCTCGAATTTGCCGATGGCGTGCATCAGGCCGAGATTGCCCTCCTCGATGAGATCGCTCATCGGCAGGCCTCGGCCGAGGTAGTTCTTGGCGATGCTGACGACCAGGCGCAGGTTGTGCTCGATCATGGCCTGGCGCGCGTCGAAATCACCCGCGCGCGCCGCAACGGCCGTGTCGAATTCCTGCTGAGGCGTCAGCAGCGGCGTGCGGCGGATGTCGCGCAGATAGGCCTGCAGCGCGTTGCCGAGCTCGACCTCGTCGCCGCCATTGCGCAGTGCCCGGCCGTCTTCTTCGCTGACGTCTGAAACCGGCTCGGCATCACCGCTGCCCCCGTTCAGCGCCGACAAGATGACAGCCGGCTCGCTGCCATTGCCACCATGTCCGTTGAGCTTGGGCGCAGCGCGTTTCATGACGTGATCGCTGGCCCGATGCATGACTGTTGGCTGGCCGGCTTCTCAGCGCGGCGGCARCAGCTTGGCCGGATCGACAGGCTTGCCGAGCTTGCGCACTTCAAAGTGCAACTTGACGGTATCGCTCTCGGTGGAACCCATCTCGGCAATCCTCTGACCCTTGCGTACGGTTTGGTCCTGCTCGACCAGCATGGCCCGGTTGTGGGCATACGCTGTCAGGTAGGTGCTGTTGTGCTTGATGATGACCAAGTTGCCGTAGCCGCGCAACCCCGAACCAGCGTAAACAACGCGTCCATCGGCGACAGCCAGCACCGGGTCACCCGGCTTGCCTGCAAAGTCCAGACCCTTGTTGCGCTGCTCGTCGAAGCCGGCACTGATGGATTGGGCGACCGGCCAACCCCAGGCCATGCTGTCGTCTTCCGATGCGGCCGGTGTGGACGTACTGGTGGACGAAGCCGTCGGCGCACTTGCGGCAGCGACCGGCGGCTTGGCGTCAAGCGGCCGCGACTCGACCTTGGCCGTGCTGGCGATGGGCTTGGCCGTCACGGCGCTGGGGTCGACACCTGGAGGCACGACGCGCAGCACCTGCCCCACCTCGATGCGGTTGGGGTTCTCCAGGCTGTTCCATTTGGCCACGTCACGCCAGCTCTGGCCATTGTCCAGCGCGATGCGGATCAGCGCGTCACCCGGCTTGACGGTGTAGTAACCGGCTTTGCCGGCGTTCTCAGCACCCGGCAGCGGCGGCTTGGCATCGGGCGCGGAAGCCGCCGACGCGGCGGGCGCCGGCACCACCGCGGCCGTGGCGGGCTGCGGGTTGCGGTCCTCGACCGGTGCGGCACGATGCAACGACGTGCCGCAGGCGCTGAGCAGCAGCGAGGTGGTGATGGCAGTGAATAAAAGGCGCAGGCTTGAGGGCATCGTGTGGCTAGAGCACGTTGGAAGGCCGACCCGATTGTGTGGCGCGGTGCGCCGACGGCCCCGTCAGAGGACGCCGGATTTTAAGGGGACGAACAGCACGGCTTCATGCTCGTTGCGCACCCAGCGGCTGACGCCCGCCTCGACGACATGGTCGAGCACCACCAGCACCTGGCCGCGGCCGCCGGCCGCCGTCGGGGCGATGAGGCGCCCGCCAGGGGCGAGTTGCTCGGTCCAGGCGGCGGGAATGTCCTCGCCGCCCGCCGCAGCGATGATGCAGTCGAAAGGCCCGCTGGCTGCGTGGCCCAGGCGGCCATCGCCCCAGATGAGGCGCGGTACGCGCGGCAGCCCCACACGCTGCAGATTGAGCTTGGCCTTGTCGTGCAGGCCCTGCAGGCGCTCGATGGAGGTGAGCTGTCGCGCCAGCAGCGCGATGACGGCTGCTTGGTAGCCGCAACCCGTGCCGATTTCCAGCACACGGCCCAGCGACCCGCGCTGGCGCGCACCAGCGCCGGCCATCAGCAGGCCCAGCATGTGGGCGACCACCGAGGGCTTGGAAATGGTCTGGCCGTGGCCGATGGGCAGGGCCGTATCTTCATAGGCCTGGGCAGCCAAGGCGCTGTCGACGAATTCATGGCGCGGCACGGTGGCCATCGCGGCGAGCACATGCTCGTCGAACTTCCCCTCGGCGCGCAGCCGGTCGACCATGCGCTGGCGCACGGCGCCGCTGTCCAGCCCGGTGCCGCTGGGGCGCGCTAGCCGGGCCGCGTCCCGCGTGGCCTGATGCAGATGGCGCTGCGGCATCAGCAGTTCACGCTGCGGTGACGTGGCCGACTTCAGGCTGGCCGGGAAGCGCTTGGGTGTAGACATTCAGAGACCGAGGCGCTGCGCCCAGGCACCGAGAGACGAATGTTCGGTCAGGTCCACCTGCAGCGGCGTGATCGACACCTGGCCGTTGGCGGTGGCGTGGAAGTCCGTGCCCTCGCCGGCGTCCCGGGCGTCCCCGGCCGGGCCGATCCAGTAGATGGTCTCGCCGCGCGGGTTGATCTGCTCGATGATGCCTTCGCTGGCATGGCGCCGGCCCAGGCGCGTGATCTTGCGCGGCAGGGTGTCGGCATCGGCCCGGTTGGGGATGTTGACGTTGAGCAGGAAGCCCTGGCTTAAGCCCCCGGCAATGACCTGCTCGACGACGCTGCGCGCCACGCGGGCCGCGGCCTCCAGTTCAACCCAGCCCTTCTCGGCCTGCGAGAAGGCGATGGACGGGATGCCGAACAGATAGCCCTCGGTGGCGGCGGCGACGGTGCCGGAATACAGCGTGTCGTCGCCCATGTTGGCGCCGTTGTTGATGCCCGAGAGCACCAGGTCGGGCCGATAGCCCAGCAGGCCGGTCAGGGCGAGATGGACACCGTCGGATGGCGTGCCGCTGACATAACGGAACCCGTTGGCGGCGCGGTGGACATTCAGCGGCCGGTTCAGCGTCAGCGAGTTGGACGTGCCGCTGGCGTTCTGCTCGGGGGCGATGACTTCGATCTCGCCCAGGCCTTCGCAGGCTTTTACCAGGGCCGCGAGGCCCGGTGCGAGGTAACCGTCGTCGTTGGAAATCAGGATGCGCATGGGGCCAATTGTAGGGAGAGCGTCACCTGCGAGACCGGGTGTAACCACCTTGATTCCTATCATCGCCAATTCACGAAATCTGGAGACGACGATGAAGGCATGGCTCTGCGAGAACCCGGTGGGCGTCGAGGCGCTGCAATGGCGTGAACTGCCCGCTCCCGCTCTGCCAGCGGGCCAGATCCGCGTGGCTATCCGCGCCGCCAGCCTGAACTTTCCTGACCTGCTCATCGTGCAGAACAAGTACCAGATGAAGCCGCCCCTGCCCTTTGTGCCAGGCACGGAGTTCTCGGGCGTGGTCACCGAGGTGGGCGAAGGCGTCAAGGGCTTTGCCGTGGGCCAGCGCGTCGCGGCCTTTGGCGGCCTGGGTGGCTTTGCCACCGAGGTCTGCATCCCGGCCGTGCTGGCCATGCCGCTGCCCGAAGCTTTCAGTTTCGAGGACGCCGCGGCCTTCATCTGTACCTATGCCACGAGCCACCACGCGCTGGTGGACCGCGCAGCTCTGAAGCCCGGCGAGACCGTGCTCATCCTGGGCGCGGCTGGTGGCGTCGGCACGGCCGCCATCCAGATCGCCAAGGCCGCCGGGGCGCGGGTCATCGCCGCGGCGGGCAGCGATGCCAAATGCCTGGCCTGCAAGGCCCTTGGCGCCGACGCGACCATCAACTACGCGACGCAGAACCTGCGTGATGAATTGAAGGCCCTGACCGAAGGCAAGGGGCCCGACGTCATCTACGACCCCGTTGGCGGCGACCTGGCCGAAGCGGCCTTCCGCTCCATCGCCTGGCGCGGCCGCTACCTCGTCATCGGTTTTGCGCAGGGCCAGATTCCGGCGCTGCCGCTGAACCTGGCGCTGCTCAAGGGCGCGTCCCTGGTCGGCGTGTTCTGGGGCGAATTCGCCAAACGCGAGCCCGGGCATAACGCCACGATGCTGGGAGAGTTGGCGGCCTGGTATGCCGCGGGCAAGATCAAGCCGGTGCTGGACCGGGTGCTGCCGATGGAGGAGTTGCCTGCCGCCTTCGCGCGCATGGCGGCCCGCGAGGTGGTCGGCAAGTTAGTTCTTACCAATTCGTGAAGCCTGAACCGGGGGCTTGGACTAGGGCGATCCACCGGAGCTTCTAGGGGGCGGTGCGCTACATTCTCGACGGTCGAATCGACAGCCGCTGCCCGCCACGCGCCATGACCGTCAAAGTTCTCATCATCGAAGACAACCCCGTTGCCCGCAGTTTCCTGTGCCGCGTGGTGCGAGAGAGCTTCAGCGACGCGATGGAGCTCACCGAAGTCGGTGACCTTGAGAACGCCCGCCGCCAGGTTGCCAAGCTTTCAGGTGGCAACCCGGAGATCAGCTTCAAGCTCATCCTCGTCGACCTGGAACTGCCCGATGGCAACGGTATGGAGTTCCTGACCGAGCTGGCGGGATCTCCGGCCATCAAGATCGTCACGACGCTGTATTCGGACGACGACCACCTCTTCCCGGCCTTGCAGTGCGGTGCCGACGGCTATCTGCTGAAGGAAGACCGCTTCGAGGTGCTGGTGGAGGAGCTGCAGCGCATCGTGCGCGGCCAGCCGCCGCTGTCACCCGCCATCGCGCGCCGCCTGCTGTCTCACTTCCGTCCCGGCTCCAGTGACAGCGGCACCATGCCGCTGAACTCGGGCTTCGGCTCACTGTCATCCTCGCACGCGGGCTTTTCCAACAGCCGCAGCGTCGCCCTGGACCCGCCGCCCGAATGGGAACGCCTGACGCCGCGCGAGAGCGAAGTGCTGACCTATCTGAGCAAGGGGTTCACGATCAAGGAGATCGCGAACCTGATGGGCATCAAGTGGTTCACCGTCAACGACCACATCAAGAGCATCTACAAGAAGCTCAACGTGTCCAGCCGTGCGGAAGCGGCGGTGCTGGCGTCAAAGCAGGGCCTGGTCTAACCAGCGGTCCATCAGCCGCTTCAGGGCGGCTCGCAATCCTTCAGATTCGCGCGACATCGCGGCGCGAAGTTCATTCGGCGTGATGCCGGCCTGCGCCAGTTCGTCGATATGGCCGATCAGCCATTGCTCGAAGCGCTCGGGCGCGACCTCGGGGTGGAACTGCAGGCCCAGGGCCCGGTTGTGCGGCGCGAACGCCTGGTGAGGGCAGACGGTCGTCGCCGCCAGTGACACCATCCCGGCCGGCAACTCGAACTGATCGCCGTGCCAGTGCAACATGGGTTGATCGCCCAGCTCGACCAACGCCGTGCCCTGCCCCGCCGCCGTCATGGTCAGCGGCGCAAAGCCGATCTCCTTGACGCCCATGGGCTTCACGCGCGCGCCCAGGGCTCGGGCCATCAGCTGCGCGCCCAGGCAGATGCCGAGCAGCGGCAGGCGTGAGTCCAGTCGTTGGCGGATCAGCCCGACCTCGTCGACCAGCCAGGGGAAACGTTCCTCGTCTTCCACGCTGATCGGCCCGCCAAGCACGACGAGCAGATCGATTGCATCAAGATCAACGGCAGCGAAGTCGTCGACGCCGGCCTCGTGATAGCGGACATCGAAACCGCGTGAAAGCAGCACGGGCTCGATGAGACCGAGGTCCTCGAAGGCGAGATGGCGCAGGGCCAGGGCGGTTTTCATCTGCGCCATCATCGCCTCTCGATCAGACAGCCGAGCGCAGCTTCACGCTCGGGAAATCCACCGGCACCGCAAACGCGACGTTCACGTAGTTGGTGAACAGATTCAGCGCCACGTGAGCCAGGATCTCGACGATCTGGCCGTCGCCAAACCCCGCCGCGCGCACGGCTGCCACATCGGCATCACCCACCTGGCCGCGCTGCTCGACGAGTTGGAGCGCGAAGCGCAGCGCCACCGCCGTCGCCGGGTCGGCCGACTCACCAGCCTGGGCCGCGTTCATCTCGGCAGGCGTCGCACCGGCCTTGCGGCCCAGGGCGGTATGCGCGGCCAGGCAGTATTCGCAGGCATTGCGGTCAGCCACGGCAACGGCGATCTGCTCGCCCAGTTTGGCTGGAATCGCCCCGCCACCAAGAGCGCCAAAGAAGGACCACATGGCCTGCAGCGCCGCAGGCGAATTCGCCGCCGCGCGGAACATGTTCGGCGTCGCGCCAAAGGCGCCGTGGATCGCGTGCAGCGTCGCGCGGGCTGCGGCGGGGGTGTCGGTGGCAGAGACAAGGGGAACGCGGGAGGTCATGGTGTCGCCTTTCGAGGGTAGTGGATGAAGGCCTCCACTGTCGTTGCCAGGCAGGACCGATAGGTATCATTTCATCCAACAATTCAACCCATTCGTACCGTGACTGACAGCCCGCCACTGGACCGCCTGAGCCCGCTGTTCGAGCGCTTTCGCGTGCGCGCCAGCCTTTTCCACGCCGGGCCGCTGTGCGGCGTGACCCACTTTGATGCAGGGCCCGGCCGCGGTTTCCTGCATGTGATGCGCAATGGCGAGATGGAGGTGAGGCATGCCCGTGCGACCGGCCTCATCGAACGCCTGTGGGTGCGCGAACCCAGCCTGGTCTTCTACCCGCGCCCGCTGGCGCACGACTTCCACAACGCGCCGACCGAGGGCTCGGACTTCGTCTGCGCAACCCTGGACTTCGAGGCCGGCCACCCRCTCGTGCAGGCGCTGCCGCCGCTGGTSGTGCTSCCGCTGGCGCAGGTGGACGGCATTGACGCCACGCTCTCCCTGCTGTTCGGCGAAGCCGAGCGCGTGCGCTGTGGCCAGCGCTTGCTGGCAGACCGGTTGTTCGAGGTGCTGCTGCTGCAACTGCTGCGCTGGATGCTGGACCAGCGCGACGCGGCCCTGCCCTTGGGCCTGATGCGCGGCCTGGCGGACGCGCGCCTGGCCCGGGCGCTAACGGCCCTGCATGCCCGGCCGGGCGAGGCCTGGAGCCTGGCAGCCATGGCGACCGAGGCTGGCATGTCGCGCAGCCGCTTTGCCGAGGCGTTTCGCGACGCCCTGGGCCAGACGCCCGCCGGCTATCTCGCCGACTGGCGCCTGGCCATCGTCCGCGCCGAACTGCGCGCCGGCAAGTCCTTGAAGACGCTGGCGGCCGAGCTGGGCTATGCGAATGCCTCGGCCCTGAGCCGGCTGTTCGCGCAGCGGCATGCGGGCACGTCGCCGCGGGCCTGGCTTCAGCAGCACGGGTAGTAAAGTGCCGCAGATGCATCGCGTCGGTCGCTTCGTCCTGCTCTGCCTGCTGCTCGTGCTGCTGCCCCTGCGCAGCCTGCTCGCGGCCGGCCAGCTGGGCTGTGAGCCGGTACCGGTGCCCATGCAAGAGCAACACGCCGGCCATGACCACCAGAGCATGCATGGCGATGCCCACAACCACGCGGCCAAGCCCTGCAAGCTCTGCGCGCCCTGTTGCCTGGCGGCCGCGCCGCCGCCCGTGCTGACGCTGGACACGCCGCCTGCCGCACCGGCCCTGCGCGTGGCTCAGGCACCGGCCGAGCGCTGGGCTGGCGTCGTACCTCCATTGCCCGACCCGCCTCCCAGGGGCTGAGCTTCTCTTCGCCGCTGTTACTGCCGCTGTTCCCGCCGCTGCAAAACGCGGCGGGCGTCTTCGCACCGCCCCGAGAGGCCCTGCATGCATCCCCTTCCCTTCGCCCGCACCTGCGGGCTCGCGCTACTGACCGCGCTGACTGGCTGCACCACCGCGCCCCCCGACAGCATCGCCCCCGTCTCCAGGCTGACCGAGCCACACACCGCCCAGCCACTGTCGGCCACCCTGCCCTCTGCTGACCAGATTGCCGAGCGACTGCGAGAACCGCTGACGGCGGATGCCGCCGTGCAGCTCGCGCTGCAGAACAATCGCGGTTTGCAGGCCCGGCTGGCGCGCCTTGGTGTCACCGCTGCCGACGTCGATGCGGCCGGCCGTCTGCTCAACCCAGGCTTTCGCTTCAGCCGCCTGACGCGTGGCAGCGAGGTGGAGCTGGAGCGCGGCTGGCATATCGACCTTGCGCGTCTGCTGACCCTGCCCCTGGTGCGCGCCGCCGAGCAACGCCGCCTGCAGGCTGAGCAGCAGCAGGCCGCCGCCGACACGCTGGCCCTGGCCGCCGACACGCGCCGCGCCTGGGTGCGCGCCGTCGCGGCCGAGGAGGCCCTGGCCTACCGCCGCCAGGTGCGGGAAGCCGCCGAGGCCGGCGCGGAACTCGCACGCCGCATGCAGGTCGCCGGCAACTTCAATGCTTTGGCGCGGGCCCGCGAACAAGGCTTCGAGGCCGACGCCCGACTCGCCTTGGCACGCACCGAGGCCCAGCGGCTCGCCGCACGCGAACGCCTTGTGCGCCTGCTGAGCCTGGAGGACGGCAGCACATTGCGCCTGCCCGACCACTTGCCCGAACTGCCGGCCACGCCGCGCGAGCAGCCCGGCGTCGAGGCGCAGGCCCTGGCCCAGCGCCTGGACGTGCAGGCGGCGCGGCTGACTCTGGAGCAATCCGCGCGCCAGCTTGATCTTGCTCGAATGACGCGCTGGGTGTCGATGCTGGAGCTGGGCACGGTACGCAATTCGTCCAACGAACAGCCCACCCAGCGCGGCTGGGAGGTGGCGCTGGAGCTGCCACTCTTCGGCCCCGGCCCCCAACCGAAGGCTGAGGCGCTGGCCCGCGAAGCCGCACATGTGGCCGCGGATACAGCCATCCAGGCCCGCTCCGAAGCCCGCGAGGCGTACGGCCTCTACCGCAGCGCTTTCGATGTCGCCCGCCAGCACCGGGACGAACTGCTGCCGCTGGCCCAGCGCGTCTCCAGCGAACAGCTGCTGCGCTACAACGCCATGCTGATCGGCGTCTTCGAGCTGCTGGCCGATGCCCGCGCCCAGGTCGCCGCCGTCAATGCCACACAGGAGGCGCTGCGCGATTTCTGGATCGCCCAGGCCGACCTCGACCAGGCCCTCGTCGGTCGTGTCACGCCAGCCCTGCCCCAGGCCGCCGCCGCCGTCTCCGCCGCGGCAACCCACTGAATCCCGAGGATCCCATGCTCAATCGACGCTCCCTGCTCGCTGGCACCTCGCTGGCCGCGGTGTCCACCGTGGCGCTCGCGGCCCTGCCAGAACCCGTCATCCAGACCTCGCCCGACACGCAAGCGCCGCTGGTTCCACGCAATGGCCGCCCCTACAACCCCGTCGTCACGCTGAACGGCTGGACGGCGCCATGGCGCATGAACGCCGGCGTCAAGGAATTCCATCTCGTCGCCGAACCCGTCGTGCGCGAGATGGCGCCGGGCTTCACCGCACGCCTGTGGGGCTACAACGGCCAGAGCCCCGGGCCGACCATCGAGGTCGTCGAGGGCGACCGCGTGCGCATCTACGTGACCAACCGCCTGCCCGAGGCCACCAGCATGCACTGGCACGGCCAGCGCCTGCCCAACGGCATGGACGGTGTCACGGGCCTCACGCAGCCTCCCATCCCACCCGGCAAGACCTGGGTCTACGAGTTCATCGCCCGCCGCCCCGGCACCTTCATGTACCACCCGCATGCCGACGAGATGGTGCAGATGGCCATGGGCATGATGGGCCTGTGGATCACGCATCCCAAGGCGAAGCACCCGCAGATCGACGACGTGGACCGCGACTACGCCTTCCTGCTCAATGCCTATGACATCGAGCCCGGCAGCGCCACGCCCAAGGTCATGACCATGCTGGACTTCAACCTGTGGAGCTGGAACAGCCGCATCTTTCCGGGTATCGCGCCGCTGGTAGCGCGCCAGGGCGACCGCGTGCGCATCCGCATCGGCAACTTGACGATGACCAACCATCCCATGCACATCCATGGCCATGAGTTCGAGGTCACCGGCACCGACGGCGGCCCGGTGCCACGCACGGCGCGCTGGCCCGAAGTGACAACCGACATCGCGGTCGGCCAGATGCGCCAGATCGAGTTCATCGCCGACGAGGAAGGCGACTGGGCCTTCCACTGCCACAAGGCTCACCACACGATGAACGCGATGGGACATGACGTGCCAACCATGCTGGGTGTGGATGCGAGCGACCTGGAGGCCAAGATCCGCAAGCTGGTGCCGGGCTATATGGCCATGGGCCACAGCGGCATGCACGAGATGACGGAGATGAGCATGCCGGGGCCGGAGAACACCGCGCCCATGATGGCCGGGGACGGGCCTTTCGGATCGATCGCGATGGGTGGGATGTTCAGCGTGCTCAAGGTCAGGCGCGGACTGAAGCGGGGCGACTACAGCGACCCGGGCTGGTTCCCGCACCCCGCCGGCACGCTGGCGCGCGAAGTGGGTGACGCGCCGCCAGCGGCCACGGCGCCCGGTGCGGCTCCCCAGGATGCCCAGGTGCAGGTGCGCAAGCCCGGAGGGCACCACCAACATTGACGGCGGGCCGCATTGGCGGGTTTTAACAAGCTCTCGGCGGGGCAGATCGAGACACTGACTCCATCGATCCACCCCACCCAGGAGCCTGTCATGAGCACCACCATCCGCCCCTTCCGCATCGACATCCCGCAAGCCCAGATCGACGACCTGAAGCAGCGCCTGCGCCAGACCCGCTGGCCCCAGACCACCGTGCAGGATTGGAGCCGCGGCCAGGCCACCGGTTTCATTCGCGAACTGGCGGAGCAATGGGTGGATGGCTACGACTGGCGCCAGCACGAAGCCGAGCTGAACCGCCATCCGCAGTTCCTGACCGAGATCGACGGCCAGACCATCCACTTCCTGCATGTGCGCTCGCCCGAGCCGCATGCGCTGCCGCTGATCCTCACGCATGGCTGGCCCAGCACGGTGGCCGAGTTCCTCGATGTGATCGGCCCCTTGAGCAACCCACGCGCCCATGGGCTGGACCCGGCGATGGCCTTTCACCTCGTCATCCCGTCTCTGCCCGGCTTTGCCTTCTCGTCGCCGCTGGCCGGCCCTGGCTGGGAGGCCACGCACACTGCCGCCGCCTGGGACACGCTGATGAAGCGCCTGGGCTACGAGCGCTATGGCGCCCAGGGGGGCGACGGCGGCGCGCTCGTCGGCCGCGAGCTGGGCATCCTGAATCCGCGGGGCTTGGTGGGCGTGCACCTGCAGCAGATCTTCGCCTTCCCGAGCGGCGCGCCGGGCGAGATGGAGAAGCTGTCCCCGTTCGAGAGGGCCGGGTTCGCCAACCTCGAGCGCTTCCAGAAGTACAACGGCTATGCCGAGATCCAGTCCAAGCGGCCGGCCACGCTGGGCTTCGGCCTGGTGGATTCGCCGGTGGCGCAGCTGGCCTGGAATGCCGAACTCTTCTTCGGCTTCGAGGGCGAGGCCGCCCAGACCATGGACCGCGAGCGCTTCCTGACCCATGTCTCGCTGTACTGGTTCACCGCCACCGGTGGTCAGGCGGCGGAGTTCTATTTCGAGAACGCCCAGACCGGCGCCGGCTACCGTGAACTGCCCAACCCGGTGCCCACGGCCGTGGCCTCCTTCCCGAACGACTTCCGCTCGGTGCGTGCCTTTGCCGAGCGCTCGCACAGCAACATCGTGCAGTGGACCGAAATGCCGCATGGCGGGCATTTCGCGGCGACGGACGCGCCCGAGCTGCTGGTGCGGGACATGCGCCGCTTCTTCGCCCAGTTGCAGTAAGTCGTCGCTACCATGCGTGCATGCCTTCTCCTCGCATGCACGTGGCGTGACGGGCCACAACCCAGGCATCCAGCGTGAAACGCGCGCGGCCGATTCGCCATCGGCCGCGCGTTTCATCACGCACATCGACCGGGTGAGCTACACGGCAGCGACGCAGGATCTGGTGCGGCCGGATGGCAGCTGGGACCTCGTCTTCCGGCAGACCCGGGGCGGCCTGATGGTGCTACAGACCGGCCAGACCGACCGCGTCGTGGAACTGGGCAGCGAGGCCGGCGACAGCTATCTCAGCATCGCTTTCCGACCCGAGATCTACATGCCCGCCCGACCGGGCCAGCGCATGATGAACCAGGGCCATGTGCATGGGTTCGCGGGGCGGCGTGACTTCCTGATCGGCGACGAGCGCCTGGAACTGCCCAGCTTCGAGAACGCCGAGCAGCTCGTCATGCAACTTGCGCGGCGCGGCCTCATTGAGGTGGACCTGCTGGTGCAGCGCGCTGCTGCCGGCGGCTGGGAGCGCGTGGACGACCGCAGCCTGCAGCGCCACAGCAGCCATGTGACCGGCATGAGCCCGAAGAAGCTGCAGCAGATCCTGCGCGCCGACGCCGCCGCAGGCCTGCTGCAACAAGGTCAGCGCCCCGCCGATGTGGCGGCCGAACTGGGCTACACCGACCAGGCCCATCTCACGCATTCGCTGCGCAGGATTCTGGGGCTCACACCGGGGCAGTTGCAGCCACGCGCACCCAACCTGCCCTGATTGACGCCCCGCACAAAGCAAAAAGGCCAGTCCTGGTGGACTGGCCTTGTGCTGGAGGAGAGGGGGGGATTCGAACCCCCGAGACGTTACCGTCCGCCTGATTTCGAGTCAGGTACATTCAACCACTCTGCCACCTCTCCGAATCTGGTGCGAGCTGAGCCCAGCATTATAGCCAGGCTTTTTGAGCTCAACCTCGCAACGTGTCAGCGCCGCCCAGATAGGGCCGCAGCGCCTCAGGCACAGTGATGCTGCCATCCGCGTTCTGGTAATTCTCGAGAACCGCAACCAACGTCCGGCCGACCGCCAGGCCTGAGCCATTGAGCGTGTGCACGAACTCGTTCTTGCCCTGCGCGTTCTTGAAGCGCGCCTGCATGCGGCGGGCCTGGAAGGCGCCCATGTTCGAGCAGGAACTGATCTCTCGGAAGGTGTTCTGCGCCGGCAGCCAGACCTCGAGGTCATAGGTCTTGGTCGAGCCAAAGCCCATGTCGCCGCTGCACAGCAGCACGGTGCGATACGGCAGGCCGAGCTTTTGGAGTACGGCCTCGGCGTGACCCGTCATTTCCTCCAGCGCGGCCATGCTGTTTTCAGGCAGCTCGATGCGCACCATCTCGACCTTGTCGAATTGATGCTGGCGGATCAGGCCCCGCGTGTCGCGCCCGGCCGAGCCGGCTTCCGAGCGGAAACAGGGGCTGTGCGCCGTCAGCTTGACGGGCAGTTCCTCGGGCTTGAGCACGCTCTCGCGCACGGTGTTGGTCAGCGAGATTTCCGAGGTCGAGATCAGGTACTGCTCGACCTGTTCCTCATCGCCGCCACGCAGCACCCAGAACATGTCTTCCTTGAACTTGGGCAACTGGCCGGTGCCCTCCAGGATCTCGCGGTTGACGATGTAGGGCGTGTAGCACTCGGTGTAGCCATGGTCCGTCGTCTGCACGTCGAGCATGAACTGGGCAAGCGCGCGATGCAGTCTGGCGGCCGGGCCTTTCAGGAAGGCGAAGCGCGAGCCGGAGAGCTTGGCGCCCATCTCGAAGTCCAGGCCCAGCGGCGCGCCCAGGTCGACGTGGTCCTTGACCTCGAAGTCGAATGTGCGGGGCGTACCCCAGCGGCGCACTTCGACATTGCCGGCTTCGTCCACGCCCGCAGGCACACTCGCGTCGGGCAGATTGGGCACGCCCATCAGCATCTGGTTCAGCTCGACCTGGATGGCGTCCAGGCGTTCGGCGCCGGCTTTCAGCTCGTCGGCAATGCTGCCGACTTCTGCCATCAGCGCAGATGCATCTTCGCCCTTGCCCTTGGCCATGCCGATCTGCTTGGACAGCGCATTGCGGCGGGCCTGCAGTTCCTCGGTGCGCACCTGCACCGAGCGGCGCTCGCCTTCGAGCGACTTGAAGCGCTCCACGTCGAGGAAGGTCTGGGGGGTCTTGCGCGCGTTCAGGCGCTCGATGACAGCATCGAGGTCCTTGCGCAGCTGGGTGATGTCGAGCATGGGAATACCTTCAGGATTCGAATAGACAAGCGGCGCCAATGTGAGGCGCCGCCGGAAGCTGGAAGCACCGACGTCAAGATCGCGAGGAACTGACCTCGGCCATGGACTTGTCGCCCAGCCCCATCGGCAACGGGAAGCGAACATGCTCCTCCACGCCCGGCAGACTACGCACCGTGGTGGCGCCCAGCGCGCGCAGGCGGTCGATGACGGCCTGCACCAGCACGTCGGGCGCCGAGGCACCGGCGGTCAGCCCCACGCGGGCGCGGCCATCCAGCCACTCGGCCTTCAGGTCTTCGGCGGAGTCGACCATATAGCCCGGCGTGCCCAGGCGTTCGGCCAGTTCGCGCAGACGGTTGCTGTTGGAACTGGTGGGGCTGCCAACAACGATGACGACGTCCACCTGGGGCGCCAGCACCTTGACGGCGTCCTGGCGGTTCTGCGTGGCATAGCAGATGTCCTGCTGCTTGGGTTCGCGCACCTGGGGGAAGACGCGCTTCACCTCGGCCAGGATCTCGGCCGCGTCGTCCACGCTCAACGTGGTCTGCGTGACGACGGCGAGCTTGCCCTGATCACGCACCTGCACCTTGGCCACATCCTCGACCTCTTCGACAAGGAAGATGCCTTCGGACAGCTGGCCCATCGTGCCCTCGACCTCGGGATGACCCTTGTGGCCGATCATGATGAATTCATAGCCTTCGCGGTGCAGCTTGGCCACCTCGACGTGGACCTTGGTSACCAGYGGGCAGGTCGCGTCGAACACCTGGAAGCCCCGTGCGGCGGCCTCGCGGCGCACCTCCTGGCTGACGCCATGGGCGCTGAACACCAGCGTCGCGCCGGGCGGCACCTCGGCCAGGTCCTCGATGAAGATSGCGCCGCGCGACTTCAGGTCGTTGACGACGTAGGTGTTGTGGACGATCTCGTGGCGCACGTAGATCGGCGAGCCGAACTTCAACAGCGCGCGCTCGACGATCTCGATGGCGCGGTCCACGCCGGCGCAAAAGCCGCGCGGTTCGGCCAGCACCACTTCCTGGGGATGCAAAACAGCGTTCATCAAAGCACCCCGATCACTTGGACTTCAAAGCTGACCGGTTGGCCAGCAAGCGGGTGGTTGAAGTCGAACAGCAGGGCTTCGTCGCCAAGTTCGCGAACGACCCCGGCATAGCCGCCCTGCCCGTCCGGGCCGGGGAATTGCACGACGTCACCGACGTTGTAGACCTCGTCCGGGTCGCCCAGTTGCCGCAGCAGTGACAGCTTCACGCGCTGCAACAGCTCGGGGTTGCGTTCGCCGAAGGCTTCGCCGGGCTTCAGCTCGAAGCGCTCATGCGCGCCCTCGGGCAGGCCGATGAGGCGCGCCTCGATGGCGGGCGACAGCTGGCCGGCACCGAGCGACAGCGTGGCGGGCTTGTCGTCAAAGGTGTTGACGATGTCGGCGCCGTCCGGGCCCGAGAGCCGGTAATGCAAGGTCAGGAAGGACCCGGCCTGGATGGGGTTCATGCGAGAAGGGAAAAGAAAAGGGAACGCTTGGCTAGACTGCGGCCGATTTTATGTCGTTGACCCATCTGCCCCCTGAAGCCCGCCCGCGCGAGAAATTGCTTGCCCGCGGCCCGCAGGCGTTGGCGGATGCCGAACTGCTCGCCCTGCTGCTGCGCACCGGCATCCAGGGCCTGCCCGTGCTGCAACTGGCACAGAGCCTGCTGGATCGATTTGGCGGCTGGGCGGGGCTGCTGGCGGCCAGCGTGCAGGACCTCGGCAAGATCAAGGGCCTGGGCCCCGCAAAGCGTGCCGAGATCGCCGCCGTGCTGGAGATTGCGCGGCGCTCGCTGAACCAGCAGCTGACCGAGAAGCCAGCGCTGAACGACGTGGACACGGTCAAGACTTATCTGCGCCTGCATCTGGGCGCGCTGGGCCACGAAGTCTTCGCAGTGCTGTTCCTCGACGCGCAGTTGCGCCTGATCGCAATGGAGACGCTGTTCCAGGGCTCGCTGACCCACACGACAGTGCATCCGCGCGAGGTCGTCAAACGTGCTCTCGCCCTGGGTGCCGGCGCTGCCATCCTCGCCCACAACCACCCCAGCGGCGTGGCCGAGCCCTCGCGCGCCGATGAACTGCTGACCAAGCATCTCAGCCAGGCGCTGGCCCTGGTGGATGTGCGTGTTGTCGACCATTTCGTCGTCGGTGCGAACGAGGTCGTGTCATTTGCCGAGCGGGGGCTGCTGTGACCGTCAAGACGGTGCGCAGCCTCGCCGACCTGAAACCGCTGGCCCGCGAGTTGGCCGCGGCAAGGCTGGCAGCCGAGCTCGAACGGGAGCGTGTCGCCGCGGCCATGCGCCTGGCGGAGCAGGAAAGGCGGGTCTTCGAGCTGACCGTCGGCCCGGTGACACCGCTGCGCAGCATGGACCGCTTCATCCACGACCTCGATCAACCGCCACCCGAGCCGCGCCAGCGCGAAGCGGACGAGCGCGCGGTGCTGCTGCAGGCCCTGTCCGACGAGATCGACGTCGACACGCTGCTGGACACCGACGAGACATTGAGCTTTCGCCGCGAAGGCATCAGCCTCGAGGCGGTGCGCAAACTGCGCCGCGGCCACTGGGCGCTGCAGGCCCAGCTCGACCTGCACGGGCTGCGCCGTGACGCGGCCCGCGAGGCCTTGGGGCTGTTCATCCACGACAGCGCGCGGCGCGGCCTGCGCTGCGTGCGCGTCGTGCATGGCAAGGGGCATGGCTCACCGGGCCGCGAGCCCGTTCTCAAGGGCCGCGTGCGGCGCTGGCTGGTGCAGAAGAACGAGGTGCTGGCCTTCGTGCAGGCGCGCGCCAGTGACGGCGGGGCGGGGGCGCTGATCGTTCTGCTCAGCGGAACGGCCTGACGCGCCGCTGACGGTGAATAACACCGGGCTGTCACGTCGCGCGGCCGACACGAGGTGCAACGCCATTGACCGACGCCGTTAGCCCGGAGTAGTCTGGGCTCAAGCCGCCATCAGCGCGACATCCGGTTTCCCAGCCCCAACGAGGAGAGCCCATGTCCCTTACCTTTTCCGATCGTGCGCCCCAGCCCAAGAGCTATCTGGGCATCGGTCTGGTTGTCGCCCTGCATCTGGCCGGGATCTACGCGCTGAGCGCCGGGCTGATCAAGTCTCCGCCCAGGGTCAAGGAAGCCACCATCCTGTTGCCACCCATCCCGGACAAGCAGCCCGAAAGGGAACCTGTGCGAGAGATCAAGAAGGCCGAACAGCCCACGCTGATCAATGTTCCCAAGCCGGACGTGTTGCCTCCACCCACATGGACAGAGGAGACACCGCATGTCGTTGTCGTCGAACAGCGGACCGGAGAACCCACGGTTTCGGCGGGCAGCTCGACAGGCACCGGCACGCCGCCAGTAACGCCCCCTGTGGTGAAACAGGACGCGGGGCTCAGAGCGGCCGGCGCCGTCTGCTCGGTCATGCCGCGCCCCGAAGTCCCCGCCGTCAACTGGAGCGGTGAAACCGTGCTGCAAGTGGTTGCCACGGTGCGCGGCGGCCGCGTCGTCGGTAGCGATTTCCGCGTGATGCAAGGCGCCCTGGACGGCAAGACCAAGCGCTCGCTGCAACGCTCGGTGGAGTCCGCCCTCGCCGGCTACCAATGCCAGGGCGACGCGATGTTCCAGCAGGATTTCGCTTTCAGGCTGGATTAAACGTTTCTCATCCAGTCGGCCGTGCCCGCAAAGGACTCGGCCAGCCGGGCCTGCAGGGCCGGGTCCACTCCGGTCTCCTGCATGGCCTGGCCCATGCAGGCCAGCCACTCATCACGCTCGGCAATGCCGATGCGAAACGGCATGTGCCGCGCCTTCAGCCGCGGGTGGCCGAAGCGGCTGATGTAGTGGTCCGGACCGCCGAGCCAGCCACACAGGAACCAGAACAGCTTGTCGCGCGCGCTGTCCAGCGAATCGCCATGCGCCGCGCGCAGCCGCGCGTAGGCCGGCTCCAGGTCCATCAGGTCGTAGAAGCGGTCGACGAGCTCGCGCACCCGCGCCTCGCCGCCTGCCCATTCGAAGGCAGTGGTGGGAGTCGATTCAGCCAAGGAGTTTGGAGGCGAGCGCCTTGATGGCTTGGGCCGCGTCGCAGCCGGGATAGTGCTCCAGCATCAGCTGGCGCTTGAGCACAGCTTGCTTGACGGCCACGTCGGCCTTGACCTCGCCGTAGAGCTCAAGCCGGAAGCTCTGACCCGGCGTCGGGCCGACGAAGCGCTGCAGCACCTGCTGCAACTGGCCACAAATCAGCTTGCCTTCGCCGACACGGTTGGCCTGGTTGACGAGCAGGCCCACATGGCGGCGGTCTTGCTGGGTGGCCAGCACCTTGATGGTGGCGTAGGCATCGGTCAGCGACGTGGGCTCGGGCGTGGCCACGACGAGGACGTCGGTGGCCAGCGAGATCGCGAACAGCACGACGTCGGAGATGCCCGCGCCGGTGTCCAGCAGCACCCAGTCGAAGCGCGGCTTGACCAGGTCGATGATGTGCAGCAGCTTGTCGCGCACTTCGGGAGTCAGGCGCGAATACTCGACCATGCCCGAGCCGGCCAGCAACACGGAGAAGCCGCCCGGCGCGGGCAGGATGGCCTGCTCCAGCGTGGCCTTTTCGGTGAAGACGTCGTGCAGCGTCAGTTTGGGGTGCAGGTTCAGCACCACGTCGAGATTGGCCAGGCCCAGGTCGGCATCCAGCACCAGCACCTTCTGGCCGCGCGCGGCCAGGGCTGCAGCGAGATTGGCGGTGACGAAGGTCTTGCCGACGCCGCCCTTGCCGCTGGTGACGGCGAGGGTGCGCGCACCGCCGCGCGCCGGGCGCGGCGGCTGAGCAGGAGATGCGGCGGGAGCAGCAGGATCAGAGGTCGTGCTCATGCGGTGTCCTGTTGCGTTTCGAGATTCAGGGAGGCGAACAACATGCCCTTTTCTTCGGCGCTGACCAGGGAGTCGATCTGAGGTTCGAGGCAGGCGCGGTTGCGGCCCTCGGCCTTGGCGCGGTAGAGCTGGCGGTCGGCCCGCTCCGTCCAAAGCAACGGTGATGAGCGCACCCACTGCGGCGCGAAGGCGCCGCCCAGGCTGACGGTGACGCTGAGCATCTGGCCCGGGCCGACCTCGATGGCGAGCTCGGACACGCGCTCGCGCACGCGCTCAGCCACGGCCAAGCCCACATGCGAGGCGCAGTTGGGCAGGATGATGGCGAACTCCTCGCCGCCCACGCGGGCGACGAGATCCATGGGCCTCACGGTCTGCTCGACGGCGCAGGCCACGGCACGGATGACCTGGTCGCCGGCGCCATGGCCGTGGGTGTCGTTGACAGCCTTGAAGTGGTCGATGTCCAGCATCAGCAGCAGGGCCCCCTCACCCGAGCGCGCGACGCGGTCGACCTCGCGGGCCAGCGCCATCTCGAAGCTGCGGCGGTTGACGAGGCCGGTCAGCGCATCCCGGCTGGAGAGGTCGCACAGCGCATCCAGCACGGCCTGCAACCAGGCAGCACTCATCGGCGCCTCGTCTGGAAGCAATGCGCCGGCCTGCTGCAGCAATTGCAGGGCCTGATCCAGAACGAGCGCTTCGGCGTCGATCAGATGGGTGGCGGGCAGGCGTTGTTCCAAAGGGTTGTGGCTGTGGGGGCGGATGGGTGGATTGTGGTTTCGGGGCAGTCTAGCAGCGGCGTCTGCGCGCCCAGGTCGTGAAACAGGCACGTTCCTGGAGGCTGTTTGCACTATGCTGGACCGGCCCAGGGGCCTTAAAAAGGCCCTGCGGTGCAGAATCGGCGCGCCACGCCAGAACTGCTGCGAGCACCAACAAATCTGAATTTCGACATGCCCGCACCCGACCTCGCCTCCGGCACGGACTCCCTCGACCACGAATTCAGCTTCAGCAAGGCCGACTTCGACCGTGTGCGTGAACTGATCTATAAGCACGCCGGCATCAGCCTGCATGACGGCAAGCATGCGATGGTCTACAGCCGGCTGTCTCGGCGCCTGCGCGAGACCGGGCACAAGAGCTTCGGCAGCTATCTGCAGTGGCTGGAGGCCTCGACCGGCCCGTCCGGCGCCGCGGAGTGGCAGGAGTTCGTCAACTGCCTGACGACCAACCTGACCTCCTTCTTCCGCGAGGAACATCAC
>NZ_JBFUMN010000068.1:0-24674 GCF_054049335.1 Roseateles sp. P5_E1 | reverse complement strand
ACGCTGAACAGCATCGCGAAGCTGCAGAACACGCCCGCGCAACTGCTCTGGTGCGGCGAACGCATCAGCGATCCGGTCACCATCGCCGGCCTGCGCTTCCCGAACCGCATCGGCCTGGCCGCCGGCCTGGACAAGAACGGCCGCTGCATCGACGGCCTGGGCGCGATGGGCTTCGGTTTCATCGAGGTCGGCACCGTGACGCCCAAAGGCCAGCCGGGCAACGACAAGCCGCGCATGTTCCGCCTGCCCGAAGCCAACGCGCTGATCAACCGCCTGGGCTTCAACAACGAGGGGCTCGCAAGCTTCATCGCCAACGTGAAGCGCGCCCACAGCTTCCGCAAGGCCGGCGGCATCCTCGGCCTGAACATCGGCAAGAACGCCGCCACACCCATCGAGAACGCGGCGGACGACTATCTGCTCGGCCTGGAGGGCGTGCATCCGCATGCCGACTACATCACCGTCAACATCTCCAGCCCCAACACCAAGAACCTGCGCGCGCTGCAGAGCGACGAAGCACTGGGTGCCTTGCTGGGCACGCTGCAGCAGCGCAAGCAACAGCTCGACAGCCAGAGCGGTCGGCGCGTGCCGATGTTCGTCAAGATCGCGCCCGATCTGGAGGAAGACCAGGTTGCCGTCATCGCCCAGACGCTGAAGGCCAACGGCATCGACGGCGTCATCGCCACGAACACGACGATCGCGCGCGACGCCGTCAAGGGCCTGCCCTATGCGAACGAGATGGGTGGCCTGTCGGGCGCCCCGGTCTTCGAGGCCAGCAACCGCGTCATTCGCCTGCTGCGCGCAGCCCTGCCGGCGGGCTATCCCATCATCGGTGTGGGCGGCGTCATGAGCGGTGCCGACGCGCGCGCCAAAATCACCGCCGGTGCCGACCTTGTGCAGGTCTACACCGGCCTCATCTACAAGGGCCCGGGCCTCGTCAGCGACTGCGCGAGGGCCCTGGCCCAGCGTTGAATATCGCCATGCGACTCGCCGCCCTCGCTCTCTGCGCCGCACTGCTCACCGGCTGCGCGACGCCGGATCGCGATGCGCGGCTGAAGCCCGGCGTCAGCGGCGAGATGGACGTCATCGCACTCTATGGCCAGCCGGTGCGCACCTGGCCCGAGGCTGACGGCGGCCGGACATTCGAATATTCGAGCCAGCCTATGGGCCGGCACAGCTACATGGTTCGCCTGGCCACCGATGGCCGGCTGGTCCGCATCGAGGACGGCCTCTCCCCTGCCGGCCGCGCCCGCATCGAGCCGGGCATGACGCCCGAACAGGTCAGCCGAATCCTCGGCCGCGAGCGCACGCGCGTGTTCTTCCGCCTCAGCGGCGAAGACGTCTGGGACTGGACCATCGAGCCCGACCAGGCGGGCTATGGCCTGCGCTTCAACGTCCACTTCAAGGACGGTGTGGTCGTTCGCACGACGCAGAGCATGGTGTTCCCGAGCCGGCTCTTCCCAGGCTTCGATGATTGACGCCCGCAAGGGCACATTACCGTTGCGGGTCGAGTAGGCTTCGGCCCCGTTTTCAGGGAGAAGTCATGAGAATCATCGCGCAGGCCAGCGTCACGCTGGCCCTGTTGTCGTCTGCACTCGCCGGCGCCCAGGCGCCCAAGCTACCCATCGAGGCCTTCTTCAGGCCGCCGGCTTTCGAGCGCGCCGTGCTGTCGCCTGACCAGAGCCGCGTCGCCGTCCTCGTCAACCGCCCTGGCGAGCGCACCAAGCTCGCGCTGGCTCGGGTAGACGACGACAGTCCCACCGACGTCGTCGCAGCCGTGGACCGGCTCGACGTCGCCAGCGTCCACTGGCTCAATCCCAACCGGCTGGTCTTTCAGGCCTGGCAGCGCCACGAACTGCGCGACACGCCAGTCTCCACGGGCCTCTGGGTGCTGGACGTGCGCAGCGGCGAGGTGACGCAGCTGATCTCCACGCGCTTCAACATCAACCCCGGCCAGGCCCAGACCGGCACGCGCATCAAGGAAGCCGTTGACAAACTGCTGCCCTGGAACTGGCGGTTGCTGCGCGCGCTGGACGACGACAGCGACGACGTCATGGTGCAGCGCTACACCTGGGACGAGAACGGCGAGTTCAGCCACGAGGTGCTGGGCCGGCTCAACACGCGCACGGGCAAGCTGACGCTGGTTACCGACAACGTGCCCAACCGCGTGGCCGAGTGGCTGGTGGACGGCAAGGGCCAGCCGCAGGCCTGCATCACGATGGAGGGCGCGGGCTTCGGCGTGCATCTCTTCGACGCCGAGACCCGGTCCTGGAAGCTCTGGCGTTCCGGCCGCCGCAACATCGACCCCATGCCGATGCCGCTGGCGCGCCTGCCGGGCGGTGACCTGCTCGTGGCCGGCCATGACGCGGCCGAGTCCAAGGGCGACATCCGCATCGTGCAGCGCCTCAGCGCGATGGGCGACAGCCGCCAGACCCTGCTCTCCATCCGTGGCTACGACTGGACCGGCCACCCGGTGCTGGACCGCGACAGCGGCCGGCTGATCGGCCTGCGCTACGAGGCCGATGCCGCTGACACCGCCTGGTTCGACAAGGACATGAAGGCCCTGCAGGCCGAGATCGACAAGCTGCTACCCGCCACCGTCAACGCCATCAGCTGCCGCGACTGCCTGAAGGACAAGCGCGTGCTGATCCACGCCGCATCCGACCGCCAGCCTGAAATCATTTACGCCTATGACCGCGACAGCCGCCAGCTGAAGATGCTGTTCCGGTCGCGTCCGTCCGTACGTGCCGCCGACATGGCGGAGCGCGAGGTTCTGCGCGTGAAGACCCGCGACGGCCTGGCCATGCCCGTGCAACTGACCAAGCCGCTCGGTGCGGCCGCCTCGCGTCCAGCGGTCGTGCTCGTGCACGGCGGCCCCTGGGTGCGGGGCAATCACTGGTACTGGAACGACATGGCGCAATTCCTCGCCAACCGCGGTTACCTCGTCATCGAGCCGGAATTCCGGGGCAGCGAGGGTTACGGAGAGCACCATGAAAACCTTGGCCGCAAGCAATGGGGCCAGGCCATGCAGGCCGACCTCGCCGACGCCGCCCAATGGGCCGTCGACAAAGGGCTCGCCGACCCCAAGCGCATCTGCGTCGCCGGTGCCAGCTACGGCGGCTACGCCACGCTCATGGGCTTGGTGCGCAACCCGGAGCTCTTCCGCTGCGGCTTCGAGTGGGCGGGGGTTACCGACCCGGCCTCGCTGTTCAGCCGCAGCCACACCGACATTCAGAGCATGTGGGCCGAACACGACCTCAAGCTGCTGGTCGGCGACCCGGTGAACGACGCGGAGATGCTGGCCACCAATGCGCCCGTCAAGCTCGCCGCCAAGATCAAGCAGCCGCTGCTGATGGCCTATGGCGCCGAGGACCGCCGCGTTGAGGTCCAGCAGGGCGTCGACATGAAAAAGGCCCTGGAAGCCGCAGGCCATCGAAGCCTGGAATGGGTGGTGTACCCCAACGAGGGCCATGGCTGGCGCTCGTTGGAGACGAGCGTGGACTTCTGGGGCCGCGTGGAGCGCTTCCTGGAGCGCCACATCGGCGCCGCAGCGGCCACCCCTTAGTCGATCGAGTTTGAGACGCCCATGAAAAAGCCCTGGATCAGGATGACCAGGGCTGTACGGGTCGTGAGCTGCCTGCGCGCCGTTGGGAGCGCGCAGGCAGTTCAACCGCGATCAGGAATCGCGGCGGCGACGCGAGGCGAGGAAGCCGATGACGCCCAGGCCTGCACCCAGAAGGGCGTAGGTTTCGGGTTCCGGCACCGCAGCCGCGACAGAGCTGATGGCGTATGTGGACGAGCCGGTAGCGCCACCCAGGACGGAGTAGTAGTAGCTGCCCGAACCCAGCGCCACGGTGTTTGCGGTGTTAAATCCCCAAGCGCCCACAAAGGAATCGTCACCGCCACCAACCATGTGGTCAGCTCCTGAGGAGTACAGCGTGTAAGCCGAACCCAAGAAACTGCCGGGATTGGCGATCACGCTGCTGGTCAGCGTGCTGCTGGTACCAAGCGAGAACGAAAAGGTGTCGAACACGGCGCCAGAGACGGTGTTGCCACCGACTTCAAACGCATCATGCGCCCCCCAGTTGAAGGAAGCAGCTTGGCTGCTGAGCGCGGTTAGAGCCACCACGGATGCGGCGGCGAGGTTTTTCAATTTCATTGCGTAGCTCCTGACTTTGGACGGTCAAGCACAACCGCCGGAAACCATTGTGCAGTGCAGCGAAGACTGTTGAATCGCCTGCATACCCCTTGCACTAGGGACATCACGGGCCGGGTTTGTAGCAACTTGTAAACGCCGCCCTAAGCTTTGTCAGATGTGCACCAAGTCACGGCCGGCTGTCACCTTTTCTGAGCGCATGCACCTTATTCGGCCGTCAGGCGCGCGACCTTCTGCAGGCCGTCCACCGCTTTGCCCTTGCGGGCGCGTTTGCCAGCGTGGGCAGCCAAGGACTGGTTCTTCAGCAATTCCTCGCGCGGCTTGCCGCCGCGGCCGCTGCCGAGCACGCGCAACTGGGTCGTGAAGCAGGCGATGGACGCCACGCTGTCCTTGGCCTCCAGGTCCATCAGCATCAGACCCTTGCCGCCCTTGGGCTGGTGCTTGAGTTCATCCAGCGGGAAGCTCAAAAGACGCCCCTGGGCGCTCAGCACGCCAAGCTGGAGAGCGACTGCGTCGTTAGGCACTGCGGCCAGGAGCGGCAGCTCGCCGTCGTCAAGCGCAAGGAAGGTCTTGCCGGCCTTCTGGCGCCCGACCAGGTCGCCGATCTGGGCGATCAGGCCATAGCCGGTCGAACCGGCAAACACCAGGCGCTGGTTCGGTGCACCGGCAACGTAATGGGCGATCTGGCTGCCCGTCTCCAGCTCGATCATGGTCGTGATGGGCTGGCCGTCGCCACGGCCACCGGGCAAGGTCGAGATGGGGACGGAATAGACCCTGCCGTTGCTGCCGACCACGATGAGGGGATCGACGCTGCGGCAGCGGAAAGCCCCCCACAGCGTGTCGCCGGCCTTGAAGGTCTGGGCGGCGATGTCGACCTCGTGGCCCTTGAGCGCCCTCACCCAGCCCTTCTGGCTGACGATGACGGTGACCGGCTCGTCGACGATCTTCACTTCGGCAACGACGCGCTTGTCGGCCTGGATCAGCGTGCGGCGGTCGTCGCCGAACTGCTTGGCGTCAGCCTCGATCTCCTTGATGACGGTGCGGCGCAGCGCCGAGGTGGAGCCGAGGATGTCTTCCAGCTTCGTGCGCTCATCGCGCAGCTTGGACAGCTCCTGCTCGATCTTGATGGCCTCCAGCCGTGCCAATTGACGCAGGCGGATTTCAAGGATGTCTTCCGCCTGACGGTCGCTGAGCTTGAAATGCTCGATCAGCGCGGCCTTGGGCTCGTCGGACTCGCGAATGATGCGAATGACCTCGTCGATGTTCAGCAGCACCAGCTGCCGGCCTTCGAGCACATGGATGCGGTCGTTGACGTGGGCCAGGCGATGCTCGGTGCGGCGGCGCACCGTCGTCTGGCGGAAGCCCACCCACTCGGCCAACACCTGGCGCAGGCTCTTCTGTGTCGGCCGCCCGTCGGCGCCGATCATCGTCATGTTGACGGGCGCGCTGCTCTCCAGGCTGGTGTGGGCCAGCAGCGTGTTGATCAGGTCCTGCTGCTCGACGGTGCGGCTCTTGGGCTCGAAGACGATGCGCACGGCCGCGTCCTTGCTGGACTCGTCGCGCACGCCGTCCAGCACCGCCAGCAGACTGGCCTTGAGCTGCAACTGGTCGGCCGACAGTGTCTTCTTGCCAGCCTTGACCTTGGGGTTGGACAGCTCCTCGATCTCTTCCAGCACCTTCTGCGCGCTGGTGCCGTGCGGCAACTCGGTGACGACGAGCTGCCACTGGCCGCGCGCCAGATCCTCGATCTTCCAGCGGGCACGCACCTTCAGGCTGCCCCTGCCCGAGGTGTAGGCCGCGCGGATGTCCTCAGGCGCGCTGATCAGCTGGCCGCCGCCAGGGAAGTCCGGGCCGGGGATCAGATCGAACAGCGCTTCGTCGGAGAGCTTGTCGTCCTTCAGCAGCGCCACGGCCGCAGCGGCCACCTCACGCAGGTTGTGGCTGGGAATCTCGGTGGCCAGGCCCACGGCGATACCGCTGGCACCGTTCAGCAGCACGAAGGGCAGGCGCGCCGGCAGCTCGACCGGTTCCTGCGTGGTGCCGTCGTAGTTGGCGCGGAAGTCCACCGTGCCTTCGTCGATCTCGTCCAGCACCAGGCGGGCGATGGGCGCCAGGCGCGCTTCCGTGTAGCGCATCGCCGCAGCGCCGTCGCCGTCGCGGCTGCCGAAGTTGCCGTGGCCGTCGATCAGCGGGTAGCGCAGCGAAAAGTCCTGCGCCATGCGCACCAGCGCGTCATAGACCGACTGGTCGCCATGCGGGTGGAAGTTACCGAGCACGTCGCCGACGACCTTGGCGCCCTTGACGGGCTTGGCACCGGAGTTGCCGCTCCAGCCCAGGCCCAGGCGCTGCATCGCGTAGAGGATGCGGCGTTGCACGGGCTTTTGCCCGTCGGCATAGGACGGCAGCGCGCGTCCCTTGACGACGCTGAGCGCGTATTCGAGATAGGCCTGCTGGGCGTAAGCGCCCAGCGTCAGCGTGTTGTCGCCACCGTCGTCGGTGGGCGGGTTGAAGTCGATGGGGGTCTGGGAACTCATGGATGCAAGGTCAAACGCTGCGCGCGGGCCGGTTGGCTCTGCTGCAGCAGGGCCCAGTACAACTCGAGGACGAGATGCACGTGGGCCTGGGTTTCATCGATGTCGGGCACGCGGTTGCCGGCCCGGCGCACGGCGCCTTCGCCGGCATTCCAGGCCGCCAAGGCTGCGTCGATGCGGCCAAAGCGGCGCATCAGATCGGCCAGCATGCGGGCGCCGGTGTGAATGTTGATACGGGGCTCGATCAAGCGCGCCGCCTCGGCAGGCGAGGCGTAGCGGCTGGCCGTTTCGGGCGTGATCTGCATCAGGCCCGTTGCGCCGCGCGGGGACACGGCGTTGCGCTGGTAGCCGGACTCGACCGCAATGATGGCCTTCAGCAGGTCGGCGTCCACGCCGTGCTGGGCGGCGGCCTCGCGCACCCAAGGCTGGACGGCCTTCACTTCGGGAGCGATGTCCAGCCAGTTCAGCAGCGCCAGGCCCGCGTCCGTCTTGCCCGGCACGCGCTTCATGCCGACGCTGCCGAGCACGGGGGCATAGCGCGCGTCGAGTTGGCGYGGCGCGAAGTGGGCCATGCCGGCTGAGTCGACATAGCCCCACAGCTCGGCATGCACCGGCAGTGCCAGGCCGGCCAGCAGCAGGAACAGCCATGGCTTCATGCGGCCTCCAGCCCGAGGGCCACGCGCGCCTGGAATTCGCGGTCCAGCAGCGACATGACGATCAGCGAGTCATAGCCGTCGGCACCATCGGTCGTCACGCGCACGCTCTCACGCAGCCGGCCTTCCTCGACAAAGCCTTCGCTGCGATACAGCTCGAGGGCGCGCGTGTTCAGCGCCGTCACGTCCAGCCAGAAGCGATGGGATTTCAGCTGCGTGAAAGCCATGGCCTTGAGCTGGCGTACGGCCGAGCGCCCCAGGCCGCGGCCCTTGGCCTGCAGCACCAGGCGCTTCAGCTCGACCGAGCCGTTCGGGTTGCGGCAGCCCTGCAGGATGACAAAGCCGATGCGTTCCAGTTCGTCACCTTCTTCAAGGATGAAGTGGCGTGAGTCGGGAAAGCGGATGGCGCCTTCGTGCTGCGGGCGCTCCCAGGGCGTGATGAAGGGCAGGTTGGTACCGTCGCGCTCGACCGAGACGACCCAGTCGAGGTCGGACAGCATGGTTGGGCGCAGGCGCAGGCTCATGGGACCTCCCGCCGGGCCGCCCCAAGGGAGGTCCAGCCCCCTCGGGGGGCAGTGAGCGGAGCGAACGTGGGGGTCGTCATTCAGTCTCGAACCCAGCCAGCACGGCGACGACGTTGCGGCCGATGGCCTCGGTCGCGTAGCCGCCTTCCTGGATGAACAACGTCGGCGCGCCGAACGCAGCCAGGCGCTGGCCCATGCGGCGGAACTCGGGCTCGTCCAGCTTGAAGTGCGAGATCGGGTCCCCGCCATAGGTGTCCACGCCGAGGGAGACGATGAGCAGATCGGGCTTGAAGGCTGTCAGCCGCGCGAGCGCCGCGTCCAGTGCAGCGAACCAGTCGTCGTTGTCCACGCCCACCGGCAGCGGGAAGTTGGCATTGAAGCCGACGCCCTCGCCTGCGCCGGTCTCGTCGGCATGACCGAGGAAGAACGGGTACTCGGTGCGCGGGTCACCGTGGAGGCTGGCGAAGAACACGTCGGCGCGGTCGTAGAAGATGGCCTGGGTGCCGTTGCCGTGGTGGTAATCCACGTCCAGGATGGCCACACGAGCCAGGCCCGCGTCGCGTGCAGCCTGCGCGGCAACGGCGGCGTTGTTGATGAAGCAGTAGCCGCCGAAGAAGTCGGCGCCGGCGTGATGGCCAGGAGGGCGCGTCAGCACATAGGCCGAGCGCTCACCGGCCAACACCAAATCGAGTGCGGTCAGCGACGCCTGCGCGCCGGCATGGGCCGCAGCCCAGCTGCCGGCCGTCAGCGGCGTGCCACTGTCCATCGAATACAGGCCCATGCGGGCCGCGAAACTTATCGGCTCGAGGTCACTGCGCAACGAACGCACCGGCCACACGGCCGGGAAGGCATCGCCCTCGCCACCGGTGGAGAGCCACTCGGCGTGCGCGCCCTCGATGAAATCCAGGTAGCGCGCTGAATGCACACGCTCCAGCGGCGCGCGGCCGTGGTCGACCGGCGCGAGCACCTCACCCAGGCCCGCAGCCCTCACCGCCTGCAGGATGTAGTCGGCGCGCGCCGGGACCTCGAAGGCCGGCACCAGCCGGCCGCGGAAGAACTCGTGCGTGGCCGCGTGCAGCGCGTGCCCGGCGTTGAAGACCGTCTGCATCAGGCCCCCGATCCGCTCGGCTGAGCGCGGCTCCACCCGGCGGGCAGCGTCGCGGGGCATTGGCAAATGGCGGGGGCGGGGGCGGTCATCACGGCGCGGGATTGTGCCGCGCTTTGACTCTGTCCCCGGCGCCGGGGCGCCTGCTCAGTTGCCGCAGCCCAGCGCGGCGATGCGGTCGTGCGCTGCCTTGGCCTGCACGAGGCCGTTACCGTAGTAGTCGTCACGGCCGGGGGCGCCAAGGTCCAGCGCGCTCTTGTTCAGCGACGCACGCAATTGCGTGGCCGTGCAACCGGCATGCAGGCTCCACACCAGGGCCGCAACGGCGGATGCATGGGGCGTCGCCATCGACGTGCCGCTGTAGCTGGCGTACAGGTCGGGCAGGCCGAAGACGGCGACGCTGGCCGACTGGCCGAGCTGGCCCAGCAGGGTCGCGCCGTCTGCCTGGGTGGCCCCGACGGACGGGATGGTCGTCACGGTCTCACCCAATGTGCCGAGCAGGTCGCCCGTCGTGTTGTTGTAGATGACCGCACCGACGCCGCCGCTGCTCTGGCAGTTCAGCACCTTGTCGGCGAAGGCGATGGTGCCGCGCTGGATCAGGCAGACCTTGCCGTTCATGCTGCCCGGCGTGGCGGCGCTGCCAAGGCCGAAGTCGGCCAGTGAACCGCTGGCGCTGCTGCGGGGTGAACCGTCCATGGACTGCACGGTGAAGCTGCCGCCAGCGACGGTCAACGAGGCGCCTGTCTGGCTGTAGGCCGGCACGGTCGACAGCACGGCCACACCGGGGGCGGCGAGCTCGACGTCAGCGTTGAACTGCGAGAAGCTGGCAACGAGCTTGTTGGCGTCGACAGCTGCAATCGACACGACCTCGGCGAAGGCGGCTGGGTAGGACAGCGTGTTGTCACCTTCGTTGCCGGCTGCCGCGACCAGCAGGATGCCCTGGCTGGCCAGCTTGGCCACGGTGCGCGCCTCGGTGCGGCTGCCGGTGGCGCCACCCAGCGACATGCTGATGACGTTGGCGCCGGCGCGCCCGCAACCCAACATGGCACGCGAGATCACCGCGTCGCTGGCGCTGCCGCTGGCGTCGAAGACCTTGGCGATATGCAGGTTCAGGCGGCCCGACGGCGCCACGCCGACGACCCCGACCGCGTTGTTCAGCGCCGCGATCGTGCCGGCCACATGGGTGCCGTGAGAGTTTTCGTCCGTGTTCCAGGCGCCGGACTTGGTGAAGTTCTGGCCCGTCATCGGGATGCCGGCCAAATCCTCGTGGGTGCCATTGATGCCCGAGTCGACGATGCACACACGCCGGTTGCCGGCCTGGGCGTCGGAAAGCTGATCGGCCTGCACCATCGCAATGCCGTAGGGCGCGACCTGGGCCTGCGAGCCGGCGACGCGGATGCTGCGATTGCCGAGGATGTGACGCTCGACCGGTTCATCGACGAAATCGACCTGGGCGTGGCGGGCCAGTGCCTTGGCGGCGCCGCGCGGCATGCTGACGACGAGGGCGTCGATCTCGGACAAGTCCTCGACGACGCGACCGCCACCGCGACCGACCTCGGCGCGCACAGCGCCACCGCCGTTGACCTTATGGCCAACGATGAGCTCGACTTCGTCCTTGGGCGCGGCGAGGGCCGCCGACATGGCGGCGGCACCGAGGCAGAGAACGACGGCGCGGATCGCAAACTTGTGCTGACGCATGGCAGCTCCTTTGAATAGGGTGGGCGCCATTCTTCGCCGCCCATCACCCGCGTCAACAGAGAGTCACCCCGCCCCCTAGCTTGGGGGGCTCAAACGTCAATCTCGACCGTGTCGCCGTGCAGCTCCATCAGCTCGCGGCGCGAGGCGGCCTCGCCCTTGCCCATCAGCTTGTTGAAGGCGTCCACCGTCGCGCCGAAGTCGAGCTGCCCGTATTCCACGCGCGACAGGCGCCGTGTCTCGGGGTTCAACGTCGTGTCCCACAGCTGCTCGGCGTTCATCTCGCCCAGGCCCTTGAAGCGGCTGATGCTCCACGAGCCTTCCCGCGCGCCCTCCTTGCGCAGTTTGTCCAGCGTCGCGGTCAGCTCACCGTCGTCCAGCGCATAGAGCTTGGCAGCGGGTTTCTTGCCCCGCGCCGGCGCATCGACGCGGTACAGCGGCGGACGGGCAACGAACACGTGCCCGGTCTCGACCAGCTTGGGGAAATGGCGGAAGAACAGCGTCAGCAGCAGCACCTGGATGTGGGAGCCGTCGACGTCGGCGTCCGACAGGATGCAGACCTTGCCGTAGCGCAGGCCGGAGAGGTCCGGCGTGTCGTTGGGGCCGTGCGGGTCCACGCCCAGCGCGACCGAGATGTCGTGGATCTCGTTGTTCTTGAACAGCAGGTCGCGCTCGACCTCCCAGGAGTTCAGCACCTTGCCGCGCAGCGGCAGGATGGCCTGCGTCTCCTTGTCGCGGCCCATCTTGGCGCTGCCGCCGGCAGAGTCGCCCTCGACGAGGAAGACCTCGTTGTGCAGCAGGTCGCGGCTTTCGCAGTCGGTCAGCTTGCCGGGCAGCACGGCCACGCCGGAGCCTTTTCGTTTTTCAACTTTCTGACTGGCGCGTTGCCGAGTTTGTGCCTGCTTGATGACCAGGTCGGCCAGCTTCTTGCCATGGTCCACATGGTGGTTCAGCCACAGCTCCAGGGCCGGCTTCACGTACGCCGACACCAGGCGCAGCGCGTCGCGCGAGTTCAGGCGCTCCTTGGTCTGGCCCTGGAACTGCGGGTCCAGCACCTTGGCGGACAGCACGAAGCTGGCGCGCGAGAACACGTCGTCAGGCATCAGCTTGACGCCCTTGGGCAGCAGCGAGTGCATCTCGATGAAGCCCTTGACCGCGCCGAACAGGCCGTCCTTCAGGCCCGACTCGTGCGTACCGCCGGCGACCGTCGGGATCAGGTTCACATAGCTCTCGCGCAGTGGTGCGCCGTCCTCGGTAAAGGCCACGCACCAGGCGGCGCCCTCGCCTTCGGCAAAGTTCTCGCTCTCGCCGGCGGTGGCAAAGCCCTCGCCCTCGAACAGCGGGATCAACGGGTCGCTGTTGAGCGACTGCGCGAGATAGTCGCGCAGGCCGGCCTTGTAGAGCCAGGTGGTCGTCTCGCCGGTCTTCTCGATCTTCAGTGTGACGGTCACGCCGGGCATCAGCACGGCCTTGGAGCGCAGCAAGTGCACCAATTCGTGCTTGGGCAGCTCGGCGCTCTCGAAGTACTTGGCCTCGGGCCAGACGCGCACCGTCGTGCCCTGCTTGCGGTCACCGCTGGCAGCGGGGCGGGTGACGACCTGCTGCTTCACGTCGCCGTGCTCGAAGGCGATGCCAGCCACCTGCTTGTCGCGCCACACGGCCACTTCCAACCGCTTGGCCAATGCATTGGTCACCGACACGCCCACGCCGTGCAGGCCGCCGGAGAAGCTGTAGGCGCCGCCCGAGCCCTTGTCGAACTTGCCGCCGGCATGCAGCCGCGTGAAGACGATCTCGACGACGGGCACGCCTTCTTCCGGGTGCAGGCCGAAGGGAATGCCCCGGCCGTCGTCGGCGACTGACACCGAGCCATCGGCATGCAAGGTCACGTCGATGCGCTTGCCAAAACCGCCCAGCGCCTCGTCGGCGGCGTTGTCGATGACTTCCTGGATGCAGTGCAGCGGGTTTTCGGTGCGGGTGTACATGCCCGGCCGCTGCTTGACGGGTTCCAGGCCCTTGAGAACGCGGATGGAAGCTTCGCCATAAGCGGCAGGTGCAGCGGCGGGAGAGGAAGACGGACGGCTCGACATAGGGGCGGGATTCTATGGACGCGCTCGGGCTAGGATTCGCGGCCCCCGAAGAGCGAGTGTTCGAGCTTGAGATTCCTGACTGCCTTTTTGCTGCTGGCCTGTGGACTCGCACAGGCGCAAGGCCCCTCCCAACCGCCCTACCAAGCCAGCGCCCCGCTGTCTTGGGAACTGAAGAACGCGCGCTGGTTCGACGGTCAGAAGATCCAGCGCGGCAGCCTTTACGTCGAAAACGGCGTCTTCGTCGCCAGGAAACCGGCCAAGGTCAACCGCAAGATGGACATCCACGGCCAGCAAGTCCTGATCAACCCGCTGGCCGAGGCGCACAACCACAATCTGCAGACTGCTTGGGGCTGGGGCCAGTACGCGCAGACGTATCTGGACGAAGGCGTGTTCTACGCCGCCATGCTGTGTGGCGACCCGGCCGGCGTCGCCGAGGTCAAGCCGCTGACCGCCACGCCCGCGGCACCGGACGTCAGCTTCGTGACCGCCTGCATCACATCCAGCGACGGCTACCCATTGGCGGCCGTGCTGCCCGAACCCAGCGCCGAGGCGGCCGCAGCGCAGAAGCAGATCGTCCTCGTCGACAGCCCCGAGCAGGCGCTGGCCCAATGGCCCGCAATCAAGGCCCGCGGCGGCAACTGGCTGCGCATCGTGCTGGCGCACAGCGAGCGCCCCGAGCTGCGCGGCCGACCGGAGATGTTTGGCCGCCTGGGCCTGACGCCCGAGACCGCCAACGCGCTGACCCGGCTGGCGCGCGCGGACGGCCGCCGCGTCGTCGCCCATGTGGAAACTGCAGCCGACTTTGATGCCGCACTGGCCGCTGGTGTCGACGCCATCGCCCACCTGCCCGGTTATGCCAACACATTGGACGAGGCGCCCGAGCGTTTCGCCATCAGCGAGGCCGCCGCCGCCCAGGCCGCGCGTCAGCACACCGCCGTCATCACGACGACGGCCGCCACCGCTCTCTTCAAGCTCGACGCCGCAACCCTGGCCGCGCTGAGGGACGTGCAGCGCGCCAACCTCGCAAGACTGCAGGCGGCCGGCGTGCAGTTGCTCATCGGCTCCGACGTCTTCGTCGGCACCGGCCGGGCCGAGCTGCACGCGCTGGACGACCTCGGCCTGGACCGTGCGACGCTGTTGCGGCTGGCCACGCGCGACACGCCGCTGGCGCTTTTCCCGGGCCGCAAGCTCGGCTGCTTCGACCCCGGCTGCGAGGCCAGCTTCCTGGTGCTGGGCGCCGACCCGCTGACCGACCTGGCCACGATCGACATGCCGCTGTTGCGCGTCAAGCAAGGCAGGCTGCTAACCCGACTGGCCGACGTGGCGGCGGCCAGCTCCCAAGCCAGCACCTCGACCGCCGACCCGCCGAAGAAGGCTGCCGCGAAGAAAAAAGGCGGCAAAGCCAAGACGCCCAGCAAGGCCAAACAGCGCTGATTACAGTCGCCGCATGAACACCCCCCGCCCCGCTTCCACCGGTTTGTCCGTCCAACAGGTGCTGCTGTGCGGTGCCATGATCGTCACGCTGTCGATGGGCATCCGCCACGGCTTCGGCTTCTGGCTGCAGCCCATCATCACGGAGCGGGGCTGGACGCGCGAGACCTTCTCCTTCGCGATGGCGGTGCAGAACCTGTCCTGGGGCATCGCCGGGCCGATCGCCGGCATGCTGGCCGACCGCTTCGGCGCCTGGAAGGTACTGATCGCCGGTGGCCTGACGTATGCCTGCGGCCTGCTGCTGATGGCCGTCACCAGCCACCCACTGAGCTTCACCCTCGGTGCCGGCGTGCTGATCGGCATCGCGCAATCGGGCTCCACCTACGCCGTCATTTACGGCGTGCTGGGCCGCACGGTGTCGCCGGAGAAGCGCTCCTGGGCCTTCGGCGTCGCGGCCGCGGCAGGCTCCTTCGGCCAGTTCGTCATGATCCCCATCGAGACCTGGCTGATCAGCCATCTCGGCTGGCAGGGCGCCTTGTGGCTGCTGGCCGGCGCGGCCTTGTTGATCGTGCCGCTCGCGCTTGGCGTGCGCGAGCGCAATGTGGCGGCCTTCAGCGGCGCCCACCAGAGCATTGGCCAGGCGCTGCGCGAAGCCTTCGGCTACCGCAGCTTCCAGCTGCTGATGCTGGGCTACTTCGTCTGCGGCTTCCAGGTCGTCTTCATCGGCGTGCATCTGCCGAGTTACCTGAAGGACCACGGCCTGGGCATCGGCGTGTCCACCGGCGCACTGATGCTGATCGGCCTGTTCAATATCTTCGGCACGTATGCGGCCGGCATGCTGGGCCAGCGCTTTCCCAAACGTTATCTGCTGTCAGCCATTTACGGACTGCGCGCCGTGGCCATCGTGACCTTCATCTCGGTGCCACTGACGCCGCTGAGCGTCTACATCTTCGCCGCGGTCATCGGCTTCCTGTGGCTGTCGACCGTGCCACCGACGAACGCCGTCGTCGCGCAGATCTTCGGCGCCCAGCACCTGTCCATGCTGGGCGGCTTCGTGTTCTTCAGCCACCAGATTGGCAGCTTCCTGGGCGTCTGGCTGGGCGGCAAGCTCTACGACGCGACCGGCAGCTACGACGTCGTCTGGTATCTCGCCATCGGGCTCGGTGTCATGGCCATGCTGGCCAACTTGCCAGTGCGTGAGACGCCCATCCTGAGGGCTCAGCCGGCATGAAGCCCGGCCGCTGGCTCTGGCCGACGCTGGCCGTCGCCGTGCTGGCGCTCACCGTCCTGGCCTACCGCCACCCGGCCGTCATGGTCCAGCTCAGCGAGCAGATCTGGGCCTGCTTCGGATGAGTGGCCGGCCCTCTGCCTGGTTGCAGCGCCTGGCGCCGACGCCGCCCGGTGCGGCCCTGGACGTGGCCTGCGGGTCTGGACGCAACCTGCATTGGCTGGTGGACGCCGGCTGGCAGGTCACGGGCATCGACCGTGACGCGGCCGCCACTGCGCCATTGCAAGACCTGGCCGAGATCATCAACGCCGACATCGAGAACGGCCCTTGGCCGCTGCCGGATCGCGAATTCGACCTGGTCGTCGTCTGCAACTACCTCTGGCGGCCGCTGTTCGATGACATCCGCGCTGCGGTCAGGCCTGGCGGCTGGCTGATCTGGGAAACCTTCGCCGACGGCCAGCAGACCCTCGGCAGGCCGTCCCGGCCCGACTTCCTGCTGCAGCGGGGCGAGTTGCTGCGCGTCTGCGAGGGGTGGCGCATCGTGGCTTACGAAGACCTGTTCGAGGACGGAGCCGGAATCGAAACATCGCCGCGCTTTGTCCAACGCGTTGCGGCCATGCGGCCGTCGCCGGCAGCCTAAAATCGCCAGATTCCTTAAGAAATTCCCACCATGAAGCCCATCCTCGGCAGCATCGTCGCCCTCGTCACCCCGATGAACGAGGACGGCAGCATCGACTACCCCGCCCTGCGCCGCCTGATCGACTGGCATGTCGAGTCCGGCACCGCCTGCGTCGGCGTCGTCGGCACGACCGGTGAGTCGCCCACGGTCAGCATGGAAGAGAACCGCGAAATCATTCGCGTCGCGGTCGAGCATGCCAAGGGCCGCATCCCCATCCTGGCTGGCACCGGCGCCAATTCCACCGCCGAAGCCATCGAGCTGAGCCGCTATGCCAAGGAGGTCGGCGCGGACTGCACGCTGTCGGTCGTGCCCTACTACAACAAGCCCTCGCAGGAAGGCATCTACCAGCACTTCAAGGCCATCGCCGAGGCCGTGGACATCCCCATGATGCTCTACAACGTGCCTGGCCGGACTGTTGCCGATATGGCCCCTGAGACGACGCTGCGTTGCGCCGGCCTGCCCGGCGTCTTCGGCGTCAAGGAAGCCTCCGGCAATATTGAGCGCGCGGCCTATCTGATCAAGCACGCCCCGGCGGGCTTCCACGTCTACTCGGGCGACGACGGCACGGCGGTCGCGCTGATGCTGCTCGGCGGCCACGGCAACGTCAGCGTGACGGCCAATGTCGCGCCGGAGTTGATGGCTGAACTTTGCCGCCTGGCCATCGACGGCAACGCCGTCGAGGCGCGCAAGGTCCATTTCAAGCTGCTCGGTCTGCACAAGCAGCTGTTCTGCGAGCCCAGCCCCGGCCCGGCGAAGTGGGCGCTGTCGCGCCTGGGCCGCTGCGGCGGTGCGCTGCGCCTGCCAATCACGCCGCTGACGGCTGCCGGCCAGGCCAGCGTCGGCGAGGCAATGGTTGAAGCCGGACTGCTCTGAGCCTCTGGTCTAATGCGCGGCTGCCCGTTTCAAGCGGGCAACCAGTTCCCTCGGAGATCTCCAGCGTGACGTCCCTTTCCCCGATTTGCTCGCTTCGCCCGTCGGCGACCCGTCTGGCCTGCACGGCCTTTGTCCTGTCCCTCGCCGGCTGCAGCACCATCGACAGCATGTTCTCGACGGACAAGGTCGACTACCGCGCCGCTTCGCGCCAGACCCAGGGTCTGGACGTCCCGCCCGACCTGACCCAGTTGGCCAAGGACAACCGCGCTCAAGTGCAGGGCGGCTCCATCACCGCCTCGGCGTTGTCGGCGGTCAAGCCCGCGAATTCGACCAACGCCCAGTCGCTGGTCTCCGGCAGCGTCGCCGCCAATGCGGTTGGCGATGTTCGCCTCGAGCGCAGCGGCGCCGAGCGCTGGCTGCACACCTCGGCTTCGCCCGAGCAGCTCTGGCCGCAGATCCGCACCTTCTGGCAGGAACGCGGCCTTGAAGTCGTCAAGGAGCAGCCCGAGGTCGGTGTCATGGAGACCAACTGGGGCGAGAACCGCGCCAAGCTGCCGCAGGACTTCATCCGCTCCACCATCGGCAAGGTCTTCGACGGCCTGTACTCCACCGGCGAGCGCGACATGTACCGCACCCGTGTCGAACGAGGCACAAGCGGCACCGACATCTTCATCAGCCACCGCGGCATGCAGGAGATCTACACCTCCCAAGGCCGTGATTCGACCGCCTGGCAGAACCGCCCGGCCGACCCGTATCTCGAAGCCGAGATGCTGTCGCGCCTGATGCTCAAGCTCGGCGGCAAGGAAGACGCTGCCAAGGCCATCGTCGCCGAAGCGGGCTCGCCCGCCGCAGCCACGACGCCGAGCACGATCAAGGTCGGCGGCGACGCCCCACGCGCCCGCCGCCCGCTGTCCGAAGTGCCTGACAGCCTTGCCGTCAATGATGGGTTCGACCGCGCCTGGCGCCGTGTCGGCCTGTCGCTGGACCGTCATGGCTTCACCATCGAGGACCGTGACCGCGCTGCTGGCCTCTTCTATCTGCGCTACGCCGACCCCGAGCAGGCTGGCAAGGACGAACCCAACTTCTTCCAGCGCCTGTTCGGCGCCAAGGCTGCCGCGCCGATGCGCTATCGCGTTTCGGTCAAGGCAGACGGTGTCAAGAGCACGGTGCGTGTGCTGGACGACCGCGGTCAGGCCATTTCCGACGACAACGCCAAGCGCATTCTGTCGTTGCTGATGGACGACCTGAAATAAGACCACCCCTACCGGCTTCGCCGGCCCCTCCAAGGGGCGCTCCAAGCAGCCCGGCAAAGCCGGATCTGCTGGAGCCACTCGGTGAAGATCAGGTTGCCTCGATGAACCGCCCGTTTCCCGCTGCAATGCTCACAGGAGCGTTCGCGTGATGCGCTTTTGCAGCCTCGGCAGCGGCAGCGGAGGCAACTCAACCCTGATTGAGGCCAGCCAGGGCATCACGAGCACGCGGTTGCTCGTCGATGCCGGCTTCAGCGTCCGCGAACTCGTCAAACGCCTCGCCCGCGCCGGCAGCGCGCCCGAGGATGTCGACGCCGTCTTCATCACTCACGAGCACGGCGACCACATCGGTTGCGCACTCGCCTTCGCGATGCGCTACCGCATCCCGCTGGTCATGAGCCGTGGCACCTGGCGGGCGGTTGGCAGCGCCGACTTCGATCCCGCTTTGCTGCGCATCGCCAAGGACGGCGAAGCCATGGCGTTGGGCGACATGGATTTGCGACCCTTCTCGGTGCCGCACGACGCCAATGAGCCGCTGCAACTGGTGCTAGGCGACGGCGCGCTGCGCCTGGGGCTTGTCACCGACCTGGGCTGCGCACCAGCAAGCGTGGCCGAAGCGCTGGCTGGCTGCCAGGCGCTGCTGCTGGAATGCAACCACGACGAGGGCATGCTGCGCACCGGGCCGTATCACCCGGCGTTGAAAAAGCGCATTCTGGGCAGCCACGGCCATCTGTCGAATGCCGCGGCGGCCGATCTGCTGGCTCGCTGCCTGCATACCGGTTTGAAGACTGTGGCCGCAGCCCATCTCAGCGAACACAACAACACGCCCGAACTGGCGCGCGCCGCGTTGGCCGAAATTCTCGGCGAGGTGGAATCAGATATTCGCATTGCCCATCCAACCCTGGGTTTGGACTGGGTGGTGCTGAACTGAGCCGGGCGGCGCGACCGCATCAGGCAAAGTTTTGTAATCGCGCTCGCAACACCTGTCAAAGCGTCGCGAAAAAGAAAAGAGCCGCCGCTGCTTGCGCAGCGACGGCTCTTTCCGTGGGGACGAAGCGATTACTTCGAAGCAGCGGACGCAGCAGCGTCGACAACAGCGCTGGCAGCAGCCGAGGCAGCTTCGGCAACAGCCGAGGCAGCTTCAGAAGCGGCGGGAGCCGGGGTCACGACCGCGGGGGCCTCAACCTTGGGTTCTTCCTTCTTGCTGCAAGCGGTCAGAGCAGCAGCAGCCAGCAGGGAAGCCAACAGGATCGACTTATTCATACTTGTCCTCAAACGTTTAAACGACGGTGCACACCATAATTTTGGGGTCGTGCGCCAGTGCTTTTTGCACACTAACGGCCGACCCCGACAGAACAAGACGCGGAAAACCTCGAGCGCTTCCCTCGCCTAGCCCGTGATTATAGGGGTTTGCACGTCACAAACACTCAGAGCCCCAAAGTCGTGGGCGCAAATGAGTCGCTGGAGCGTTGTGCGAGGGCATCAAACCATTCAAGGCCGCGCAGGCGCTCGGCCGGATCCAGGCTCAATTCGCCGCGCCATAGATGATGGTCGAAAAGCCGCAGGCTCAAGGTCGACTCGGCCCCGACAGCCAGCAGCAAGCTCGCCGGCGCCGCTTCGAGTCTGAGTTCCGGCTCGACGGCCCGGGCCGTCACGCAATGCGCGAAGTCACGGCGCCAGCGGACGAAGCGAGGGTGTCGGCGCACAACGTCGTCGTACTGCAGGGCCAGCAGGTGCAACTGGCGGCCGGTGCGGGCCCAGATGGTCAGGGCGGCCAGGGCCGCCGCTTCGGACAGCGGCCAGTCGACGAAGTCTGCGTCCCAGGCGTGCAGCTCACGACAAGCCTGTGCGCCCGCCCAGGCCAGGGTTTCGGTGAGCAGGCGCTGGAAATCGGCCCGGCCGGCAAAAGTTTGTGCGTTCATGGCGTCTGTGGCTGAACCCAGCCATCCTCGGTCCATTGGTCCAGCAGCTCGCGCGCGTCGGGAGACAGGCGCGCGACCTCGGCGGCCCCCAGCACCCGGTTGTCGGCCAGGCTGCGCATCAGCGCTGCGTCGCGGCCGCCAGCCCGAAAGCTCTCGCCGTTCAGGAAGACATGGGCAGCGTCGTAGAGCATGCGGCTGCGGCGGTCGAGCACCGCATCGCGGCCCGGCKCCAGGGGTTCGCCGGGCTCGAACCAGACGGTGGCCTTGGGCTCGGTCAGCGCCTCGCCCAGAGCCCGCTCCAGCGCCTGCGGCCGCTGCACGGAGGCTTCGACGGCGCGGCGGGCGAAATCCAGCAAAGCAGGCGGCACCCGGGCAGGCTCGGCGGTGGCCTCCTGGCGTGGGTCGGCGTAGAGCTTGCTGGCGCTGTCGACGTCGTCCAGCAGTCGCGGCAGCAGCTCAGCCGCCAGACCCTCAACGCTCGACGCTCGAAAGCCAACCGAGCCGGTGATGCAGCCGGAGCCGACCGCGACGCCGTCATGCGCCCAGCCTGGCGGCAGGTAGAGCATGTCGCCCGGCTGCAGCACGAATTCCTCTTCGGCCTTGAAATTGGCAATGATCTTCAGAGGCACGTCGTCACGCAGCACGGCATCGCGCTGGGCGGCGATGCGCCAGCGGCGCTGTCCGGCGAGTTGGATCAGGAAGACGTCGTAGGAATCAAAATGCGGACCGACGCCTCCGCCGTCGCTGGCCACGGACAGCATCAGGTCGTCCAGCCGCGCTTCGGGCACAAAGCGAAAAAGGTCGAGCAGCGCGCGCCCTTCCGCCAAATGCTGATCCAGGCCTTGCACCAGCAGGGTCCAACCGGGTTTGCTCATCGCCGGCAGGCGCGCGATGGGGCCTTGCTTGAGCTTCCACTCGCCATCAAAGGCAGTGACGAGGCGGGACTCGACATCGTCGCGCGCCGCCAGCGCGGCCAGCTCCTTCAGCGAAGCCGGCGACGGCGCGGGATTGAAGGCCTGGCGCACGAGCAGCGGCTTCTTCTGCCAGTGCTTGTGCATGAACTGCTCCGGGCTCAGGCCGGCGAGCATCGCTGTGGGTAAGGCAATCTGCATGCCTTATTGTGCCGAGGGTGGTGTGGGAAAATCTCTCCCATGCAAGCGACCCGCCCCTGTGTTGTCTCCCTGCGCTGGAGACTCGAAGATGCCCAAGGCCAGCTCATCGACGAGCTGGCCGAGCCCATGGAATTCCTGCTGGGGGGTGACGACCTGTTTGCCAAGGTCGAGGAAGCGCTTGAGGGCCAGGAGGTCGGCTTCGAGACCAGCCTCGCACTGCAACCCGAGGAGGCCTTCGGCGACTACGACTCCGGCCTCGTCTGCTTCGAAGCCCGCGGGCTGTTCCCGGACGGCGTCGAGCCCGGGCTGCAGATCGAGGGCCTGCCCGAAGGCGCCGCTACCGAAGGCATGCCCGAGGACGTGGTCTACACCGTCACCGAGGTCTACCCTCAGCATGTCGTGCTCGACGGCAATCACCCGCTGGCCGGCATCGGCCTGCGCATGCACCTGACGCTGCTGGACGTGCGCGCGGCCACCGAGCAGGAGGTCGAGGCCGGTTCAGTTGGCGAGCCTATCTTCATGGTGCAGACCGGCGCGCCGCCGGACGAGCAACTGCATTGAGGCCCCTCGACCAGCCTCGCGCCGCTGAACGCGGGCGAGTCTGGTCGGTCCCCCGCGGGGACGGCGATGCTTGCGGCATCGAGCCGCACGCACATCGCCTTGCGGGCCGGCTAGGGAGCGGCCCGGCGCTCGGCCCGAAATACGGTTCAGTGCGCGCGTCTTGGCGCCCTGCTTATGCCTTGCCGGTGGAGCCGAAGCCGCCTGCTCCGCGTTCGGACGAGTCGAAGCTGTCGACGCGACGGAAGGTCGCCTGCACAACCGGCACGATGACCAGCTGCGCGATGCGCTCGAAGGACTTGATGACGAACTCCGTCTGGCCGCGATTCCAGCAGCTGACCATGAGCTGGCCCTGGTAGTCGCTGTCGATCAGACCGACCAGGTTGCCCAGCACGATGCCGTGTTTGTGGCCCAGACCCGAGCGCGGCAGGATGATGGCCGCCAGGCCCGGGTCGGCGATATGGATGGCCAGGCCCGTAGGGATCAGCGTCGTCTGGCCGGGAGCGAGCGTGATGGGCTCACTCAGGCAGGCGCGCAGGTCGAGGCCGGCACTGCCGGGTGTGGCGTAGGCAGGGATCTGCTCGGCCATGCGGGCGTCGAGCACTTGCAAATCAATCGGGGTCATCAGAGTCTTTTGGAGAGTTCGGTCATCAGCTCGCGCGCCAGGCTGAGCTTGTCGGCCCGGGGCAATTCGCGCTGGCCCTGCTCGTCGATGAGCAGCAGCGCGTTGTCGTCGCGGCCGAAGGTGGCCGGGCCGAGGTTGGCTACGATCAGCGGGATGCCTTTGCGGCGGCGCTTGGCGTCGGCGTGTTCTGCGAGCTTCTCGCTTTCGGCAGCAAAGCCGACGCAGTAAGGGGGCATGTGCAGCTTGGCAACCGCGGCGAGGATGTCCGGGTTCTCGGCCATCGCGATGGTCGGCGCGGTCGCACCGCCCTCGGCTTTCTTCAGCTTGTGTTCGTGCGCCTGGGCGGGGCGCCAGTCAGCCACCGCTGCCGTCGCGATGAATGCATGCTGGTGGGTGGCTAGCGGCAGCACGGCGTCGAACATCTGCTGCGCACTCTGTACGTCGATGCGCTGCACGCCGCGCGGTGTCGCCAGGTGCACTGGGCCCGCCACCAGCGTGACCTCGGCGCCGGCCTCGGCCGCAGCGCGGGCGATGGCGAAACCCATCTTGCCGCTGCTGTGGTTGGTGATGCCGCGCACCGGGTCGATGGGCTCGAAGGTCGGGCCGGCCGTGATCAGCAGCTTCTTGCCCAGCAGCGTCTTGGGCGCGAGGAAGGCCTCGACGTCGTCGAAGATCTCCTGCGCCTCCAGCATGCGGCCGTCGCCGATCTCGCCGCAGGCCTGGTCGCCGTTGGCGGGGCCGATGACGGTCGCGCCGTCGGCCTTGAGCTGCGCGACATTGCGCTGCGTGGCGGGATGAGCCCACATCTCTCGGTTCATCGCCGGCACGACCAGCAGCGGGCACTCAGCGATGCGGCGGGCCAGCGCCGTCAGGCTGACGAGATCGTCCGCCCTGCCCTGCGCCAGCGCGGCGATGGCATCGGCACTCGCAGGCGCCACCAGCATCACATCGGCCTCGCGGCTGAGGTTGATGTGGGCCATGTTGTTGTCGGGACGCGCATCCCACTGGCTGGTGTAGACCGGCCGGCCGGACAGGGCCTGCATGGTCACCCCGGTGATGAACTGCTTGGCGGCCTCGGTCATCATGACCTGCACCGTCGCGCCGCCCTTCACGAACAGGCGCGTCAGCTCCGCGATCTTGTAGCCGGCGATGCCGCCGGTCATGGCGAGCAGGACGTGCTTGCCTTGCAGTGGTGATGTCATCAACGCTTCCTGAACACCAGATCCCAGACCCCGTGGCCCAGCTTCAGGCCGCGCGCCTCGAACTTGGTGAGGGGTCGGTAGGCGGGCTTGTCAGCATAGCCGGCCGCTGTGTTCAGGAGATGGGGCTCGGCCGTCAGCACTGCAAGCATCTGCTCGGCATAGGGCTGCCAGTCGGTCGCGCAATGCAGATAGCCGCCGGGCGCGATGTGCTGCACGAGCTTGGCGATGAACTCAGGCTGGATCAGGCGGCGCTTGTTGTGRCGCTTCTTGTGCCAMGGRTCGGGGAAGAAGATGTGCACGCCGGCCAGCAAGTCGGGGCCGATCATGTCGCGCAGCACCTCCACGGCATCGTGCTGGACGATGCGGATGTTGGTCAGCTGCTTCTCGTCGATGAGCTTGAGCAGCGCGCCGACGCCCGGCTCATGCACCTCGCAGCCGATGAAGTCATGGTCGGGCAGCGTCGCGGCGATGTCGGCGGTGGCGCCGCCCATGCCGAAGCCGATCTCCAGCACCAGAGGTGCCTTACGGCCGAAGGTGGCTTCAGCGTCCAGGCGCTCGGGCTTGTAGGGCAGGACGAACTTCGGGCCCAGTTCGGCCAGGGCCTTGATCTGACCCGTGCCCATGCGGCCGGCGCGCGTGACGAAACTCTTGATCGCGCGGCGAGGCGGATCCTCTTTCTCTTCCATCAGCCGACCTCAGCCATGACCATGGGCGTGGCGGCGATGTCGGCGTCGCCCAGCGTGCATGCGGCCAGATAGGACGCGATGGCACGCTCAGCCGCCGCGTCGTCCGCGGCGTGGATAAGCGCCAGCGGCTCGCCCGCGGCGACGCGCGTGCCCAGCGGCCTCACTTCCGAGAAGCCGACACGCATGTCGATGGCGTCACCGGCCTTGCGGCGACCRCCGCCGAGCTCGACGATGGCCACGCCGAGGTCGCGGGTCGACATCGTCGTGATGACGCCGGCGCGCAGTGCGCGGACAGGCTTCACGACGGGCGCGGCGGTCAGATAAGCCTCGGGCCGCTCCATCAGGTCCGCTGGGCCGCCC